>DATABO010000065.1:0-101677 GCA_036259535.1 Thermoleophilaceae bacterium | reverse complement strand
AGCCCTGCCCGCGTTGCGGCACCGCGATCGTCAAGCTGCGTGCCGCCGGTCGCGGCACCTACGTCTGTCCGCGCTGCCAGCGCGCGCCGCGCGCCGCCTAGCCGCTCCGTCCGCGGCTGGGAGCAGCATGGAGGGGTGGCCGGCAGCTTCAAGACAGAGGCGGTGGTGCTGCGCTCGATCCGCTACGGCGAGGCCGACCGGGTGCTGCATCTCTACAGCGTCGACCACGGACGGATCGGCGCGATGGCGAAGGGCGTCCGGCGCACGCGCTCGCGGATGGGCGGGCGCCTGGAGCCGCTGTCGCGGGTGCGGCTGGTCCTGCGCCGCGGAAGGGGGGACCTGAGCACCGTCTCGGGGGTCGACACGGTCAGCGCCCACCCGGGGCTGCGCGAGCACCGCGGGTCGCTGGAGCGCGCTTCGCAGGCCTGCGAGTCGGTCCTGCGCCTGCTCGACTCCGGCGAGCCGAATCCCGCCGCCTACCACCTGCTCTGCAACCAGCTCGCGCTGCTGGACGGCGATCCCGGCGCCGCGACGCGGGCGCAGTCGCTGGCCTTCCGGCTGAAGCTCCTGCTGGCGTCCGGCTTCGCACCGGAGCTGGCGTCGTGTGCTTCCTGCGGCGAGGCCGAGCACCTGGCGGGGTTCTCGCCGGCGGCCGGCGGAGTCGTCTGCGCCAGCTGCGAGGCGGGCTCGTTCCCGCTCGGTGGCGAGGCGCACCGCTTCCTCGTCGAAGCCCTCGGCCAACCGCTCGCGGAAGCGCCCGGGGCCTCGGACCTGGCGCTCGGGCAGGCCGACCGCGCGATCGCCGAGACGCTCGAGCACCACGCGCATGTCCGGCTCCGGCGGGTCGCGTAAGCCCCAGCTACGGTGCTCTACCGCGCGTTCCAGGAGCGGATGACTTGGACCTCGCGCTCCCAGCCGAGCGTGCTGAGGGTGCCGGTGGAGAGCGCGAGGCGGGAGCCTCCGCGGGGCGGCAGACCGATCCAGAGCGCGGCGAGGACGCGCAGGACGTGGCCGTGGGCGAAGATCGCGACGTCGCCGTCGGTGTCGCGCAGCTCGGCGATCAGCGGCTGGAGGCGGTCGCCGACCGCCTCCAGGGTCTCGGCGCCCGGCGTGTCGTGCGTCCAGACCGTCCAGCCGGGAATCCGTTCGCGCAGCTGGGTGGTCGTCAAGCCCTCGGCCTCGCCGTACTCCAGCTCGACGAGCTCCGGACGCCGCTCGGCCCGGTCGCCGAGCCCGGCCAGCCGGCAGGTCTCGACGGCGCGTGAGAGCGGGCTGACGAGGACCTTGGCGAACTGACGTCCCTCGAGCCGCGCGCGCAGCGTGCTCGCCTGGCGGCGGCCCGCGTCGGTCAGCGGGACGTCGGTGCGACCGGTGTGGCGCATGTCGCGGCTCCACTCGGTCTCCCCATGTCGCGCGAGGACTATCTCCGGGGCGGGCACGCCGGGAGGATCGCCGATCGGCCGCGCTAGCGGCGGTTCGCCACGCGCGACCGGCGCTTGGCCCCGGACCCGTCGATCGCCTCGGCGTACTCGGCTCGCAGGTTCATGATGTGGCGCTCCATGGCGTTGGCAGCGCGCTTCGGGTGCTGGCGCTCGACGGCACGGAAGACTCGCTCGACGTCGGCGAACGCGCTCACGAGCACTCCGTCGTCGGACGCCAGCACCGCCCGCGATAGCAGGGCGAGCTCGCCCAGCCGCTCGAGCGTGCTGAGCAGGACCGGGCTGCGGCTGGCCTCCGAGACGAGGCCGTGGAACTCCGCGTCGGCACGGTTGAAGGCCTCGGGCTCATCGATGCTGTCGCGCATGAGGTCGATCTTCACCCGCATCTCCTCGAGCTCGGCATCGCTGCGCAGGCGCGCCGCGCGCTCAGCCGCCAACGGCTCGAGCCGCGCCCGGATGTCGTAGACGCCGGCCAGGTCGATGTGTGACACGTAAGTGCCGGAGCCGCGGCGCGACTCGAGCACGCCACCGCTGCGCAGGCGGCGGATCCCCTCGCGCAGCGCGGGTCGCGACAGTCCCAGCTGCTCGGCGAGGTCGCGCTCCGCGGGCAGGCGGTCGCCCGCCTCGTACTCCCGCGAGACGATCAAGGCGCGAATTCCGCTCGCTGCACGGTCTGCTGCGGTATCCACTCGCCGAGTCTAACGCGGGGTCATGCGACGAGTACCGTAACAGCCAAAGTGCTTACAGCCACTGTGCCTGTAAATCACCGGCACCGGCGGCGGCGCCCGGAGGGATGGGCAGACCGCCGCCGGCGAGCGCAGCTCTACGAGACGGCGCTGGCGGGATCACGGGGAGGGTTCGGTCCGTGATGCATGCCTGCGCTGACCGCAGCCGGTGTCGTTGGGATCCGGTGCCGATGCGGCGCCAGAGGGCTCTCCGGATCGCAGTTGAGAAGATTGGAAGACACAGTCACAAAGAATTGGGCTGACCAGATTGGTCTTACCCATTCTTACAGGCGGGTCGGTCGAATGCAACCCCCCGGCCGTGCTGTAATCGCGTGTCTGGTAGGGCTCGCCCGGTTGGGATACGGTAGCGGCGGCCGGTCGGTCGCCGCGAGCGAGGGAGGATGAGGATGGGAACCAGCTGGGATCGCGCCTACACCCGACGGCAGGCGCTTGGCGTCGGCGCCGCGGGCATAGGGGCCTTCTACCTCGCAGCCTGCGGTGGCGGCGAGTCGGGCTCGGAGGGAGGCCGAGACGTCGCCGCGATGTTCGACTTCGAGTACGCCGGCAAGCCGGGCAGCATGGAGCGCTACTGGCGGGCACTGCGCGACCGCCTCGCGCAGTCCGACGTGGACGCCCGGCTCTCGGGTATCCAGATGGTCAACAACGCGAACATGCAGGCCCGGCTCCAGAGCGCCCACGCCGCACGGCGCGGCCCGACGATCGAGAGCTGGTACCCGGACTGGTTCACCTACGAGTTCATCTCCCAAGACGCGCTGAGCCCGGTCGAGGACTACGTCGCCTCGACCGACGACTGGATCGCCGCCAGCCGGATCGACGGCAAGTACTGGGGTGCGCCCTTCTACGCCGAGCAGGCACTGCTCGTGGCCAACCGCAGGCACCTGCGCAAGGCCGGGATCGAGATCGGCGTGGGGGAGCGGCTCGAGTCCTGGGAGCGGCTGATGGAGTACTGCGCTCGGATCAAGCGGGCCGGCGAGATCCCGATCATGCTCGGAGTCGCCGACGGGTTCGGCGCCGAGCGCTGGGCGCAGCCGATCACGATGGCCTACATGGACTCCGTCAAGACGCTCGGTGAGAGCATCCTCGGCAAGGTGCCGACCGACGACCCGACGGTGTCGGCCTGGATGGAGCGCTTCAACCAGCTCGCCAGCGACGGATACGTGCCGGACGACGTGACCAAGTTGACCGAGCAGCAGTCGGTCGAGCGGTTCCTCGACGGGGAGGGCGCCTTCGCGAGCGTGAACCCCGGCGCGGTCTTCCGCGAGGACCCCGAGACCTACCAGGTCGTCGGCTACTGGCGTGGTCCCGGCCGCTACTCGGCTCCGGTCGCCGTGTCGGGCAACCTCGTCCTGTTCACCAGCTACGGCGAGAACAAGGAGGCGGCCGGGAGGATCGTCGACTTCATGCAGGAGCCGGCTCAGCTGAAGCTGTTCAGCGAGATCACCGGCGAGCTGCCGTGCAACCGCAACTTCGACCCGAGCGACCTCGGCGAGATCCCACGGACCGCCTGGAACCTGATGAACGACCCCGGAGAGGGCAAGATCGTCACCTGGCCGCGCAACTACGTGCCGACGGCCGGCGTGAACATAGTCTTCGACCTCGCGCCGCGCGCGTTTCAGGGCGAGAGCGCGGCGGTGCTGCGAGCGGACTACGACGAGCGGATGGAGAAGTACCGTGACCAGAACAGCGCCCAGGCGGCCCAACTGGAGAAGTACCTGGACTCCATCGAGGACTGAGTGACGTCGGGCGGCGCGCTGCTTCGCGCGGCTCGGGCATACCCGTGGCTGGCGCCGGCGGTCGGCTTGGTGGGCTTCGTGCTCGCCTTCCCAGTCGTCAAGGTCGTCCAGTACAGCTTCACCGACCGCACGACGTTCCTCGACGGAAGCTTCGTCGGGCTCGACAACTACGGCCAGCTGCTCGGCGACGAGCTGTTCTGGCGCTCGCTGCGCAACAACCTGATCCTCCTGCTGAGCGTGCCGCTGAGCATCCTGATTGCGCTCGCGGTCACCGGAGTGCTGTATCGCGGCCTGCGCGGCTCGCGCGTGTACGAGCTGCTGATCTTCGTCCCGTTCCTGCCCGCCGTCGCGTCGATCGCGGTGATCTTCCTCTACGTGCTCGGCAACGAGGGGCCGCTCAACGAGTTGTTGCGCGGCGTCGGGGCCGATGGGCTCGCACACAGCTGGCTGACCGAGTCCTCGACCGCGATCTGGGCCGTGCTCGGCGTCGTCCTCTGGAAGCGGATCGGCTTCACCGTCCTGCTCTTCATGGCGCGCATGGCGAGCGTCGACCGCTCGCTGTTCGACGCCGCCGCGGTCGACGGGGCGAGCTGGGCGCGCACCTACTGGCAGGTCGCGGTGCCGCAGATGCGCTCGATCGTCGGGTTCGCCGCGGTCCTCGGCTTCATCGAGGCGTTCTCCTGGACCTTCGCCTACGTGGTCATCCTCACCCGCGGCGGGCCTGACCGCAGCAGCTTCACGCTCGAGTACCTGCTCTACCGGCTGCAGTTCGACGACCAGCTCGTCGGCCTCGCGTCCGCGGTCGCCGTGTTCCTGCTGCTGGGCGCCCTGGCCGTCGCCGCCTATCGGATCCGCCTCGCACGCCGCGAGGCGTTCGCATGACCGCGCGACCGCCGGCGCGCCGGCGCGCGGCACGCGTCCTCGCGCGGCTGTCCGAGCACGCCTTCCTGACGACCGTGGCGCTGATCTGCGCGCTTCCCCTCTACGTGATGCTGATCGCCTCGCTCCAGCGCGCGCGGGACTTCGACGGGTCGGCGCTGCTGCCGAGCCTGCCGTTGACCCTGGACAACTACGAGGGAGCCTGGAGCGACCTCGGCTTCGACCGCATGTTCGTCAACAGCACCGTGCTGAGCCTCGCCTCGGCGGCGATCGCGACGCTCCTCGCGGCCGGAGCCGCCTACGGCTTCACGCGCTTTCGCTTCGCGGGACGCGGCGTCCTGTTGGCGGCGATGGTCGGGATGATGGCGATCCCCGCGATCGTGGTGATCGTGCCGCTGTTCGTCGTGATGAGCGACCTCGGGCTGGTCAACCGGATGAGCTCGGCGATCCTCGCGGAGGCCGGTCTGCTGCTGCCGTTCGCGATCTTCCTGCTCTACAGCTACATGCGCGACCTTCCGCGCGAGCTGTTCGAGGCGGCGGACGTCGACGGTGCGTCGCGCTGGCGCCAGTTCATGGAGATCGCGCTGCCGCTCTCGCGACCGGCCCTGGCGACGACCCTGGTGGTCTCGGCGATCTACGCCTGGAACGATCTGCTGATCCCGCTCGTCCTGTGGCAGACCGAGGAGCTCACGACGCTGATGGTCGGTCTCGCGCTGCTCGGGCCGGGCCGGACGGGCGTCCAGGACGTGCCGCTGCTGATGGCGGGCGTCGTGATCTCGATCGTGCCGCTGGTGGTCGCCTTCGTGATCGCCCGCGGCGGCCTGATCAGGGGCCTGACCGAGGGCGGCGAGCGCTGACGTGGCCTCGGTGGCGCTGAAGGGCGCGCGCAAGGCCTTCCCCACCGGCGTCGAGGCGCTCGCCGGCGTGGACCTCGACGTGCGGGACGGGGAGCTGATGGTGCTCGTCGGGCCGTCGGGGTGCGGCAAGACGACCGCGTTGCGGGCGATCGCCGGCCTCGAGCGACTCAGTGCGGGCCGCGTCGAGATCGACGGCGCCGACGTGGGCCACCTCGAGCCCGCGGAGCGCGACGTCGCGATGGTGTTCCAGAACTACGCGCTCTATCCCAACATGTCGGTCGCGCGCAACATCTCGTTCGGGCTGCGGGCGCGTGGAGCGTCGCGCGAGGAGCAGGAGCGGCGCGTCAGCGACATCGCGAAGGTGCTCGACATCGAGGCGCTGCTCGATCGCAAGCCGCGGATGCTGTCGGGCGGACAGCGCCAGCGGGTGGCGATGGGCCGCGCGATCGTTCGAGACCCGCGCGTCTTCCTGATGGACGAGCCGCTGTCGAACCTCGATGCCCGCCTGCGCGTCCAGATGCGCGGCGAGATCGTCCGGATCCAGCGCGAGCTCGGGACGACGACGGTCTACGTGACCCACGACCAGGTCGAGGCGATGACGATGGGCCAGCGCGTCGCCGTGATGGACAGCGGGCGGGTGCGCCAGTGCGACACGCCAGCCC
The DNA here is from genome assembly GCA_036259535.1 of Thermoleophilaceae bacterium. Lineage (GTDB taxonomy): Bacteria > Actinomycetota > Thermoleophilia > Solirubrobacterales > Thermoleophilaceae > JAAYBF01. The sequence continues at coordinate 95,361 of DATABO010000065.1, read as the reverse complement.
GGCTCTACGATGCGCCAGCCGACGCCTTCGTGGCGCGCTTCATGGGCAGCCCCCCGATGAACCTGCTCGACGGGCGGATCGAGGCGGTCGACGGCGGCGGGCTGGCGGCCGTGCTCGGCACAGCGCGGCTTCCATTGTCCTCGGCCCAGGCGGCCGCCAGGCCGGCGCTGAGGTCGTACGCCGGCCGGGAGATCGCGGTCGGCGTCCGCCCCGACGGCTTCGAGATCGGGCCGGCCGACGGCCGCGGCGACCTCACGGGGGTGGTCTACCTGGCGGAGATGCTCGGCTCGGAGGCCCTGATCCACGTCGAGCTCGAGCACGTAGGCGCCCGGATCACGGGCCGCTTCGGGGGACGGCCGACCGCCGCGCCGGGCGACCGGGTGTCGGTCGCGGTCGACCCGGCTCGGCTCGACTTCTTCGACGCCGCGACCGGGATCGCCTTGGACCGGGACGGACGCGGATGACGCCGCGGCGGATCGGCCTGCTGGCGCCCTACCGGGAGCTGCCCGGGGAGCTCGTCGACGTTGTCGCGGCGGCGCCCGAGCCGGCGCTTCTCTGGCAGGTGGTGACCGCCGCCGCCGACAGCCATGAGCTCGCCGACCTGCGTGAGACCGGCTCCGAGGCCGTGCTGCGCGATGGGGTCGAGCGGATTCGGCGCTGGCGACCGTCGGTGGTGTCGTTCGCCTGCACCAGCGGGTCGTTCATTCGCGGCCGCGACGGCGCGCTGGCGCAGGCGGGCGCGCTGGCGCGCGAGTCCGGCGTGCCTGCGACGAGCACCTCCCTGGCGTTCGTCGAGGCGCTCGGAGCGCTTGGCGTGGACGCTGTCGCGCTCCTGTCGCCCTATCCGCAGCCCGCGACGGACGCCTTCTCGGAGTTCCTCGCTGACTGGGGGGTGGCGGTGCGATCCTCGACGGCGCTCGGTCGGCCTGGCGGTCGAGCGTCGGAGCTGCTGACGGCGGGGCAGATCGAGGCGGCGCTCGGGACGCTCGACTCCAGCTTGCCGACGTTGCTACCCGACACGGCCGTCTGGGGACTCGAGATCCAGGCCGCGCTCGCGGGACGGCTGCGGTCGCCGTTGCTGACGGCGAACCAGGTCACGCTCTGGAACGCGTTCGACCTGGCGGGCTTGGCGACCGCACTGCCAGCGTTCGGGCCGTTGGCCGGTCTGCGCGGCCCCGGCCTTGCCACGACCTCTGCTAGACCGACAGGGGCATGAGCAAGCTGATCGGACAGTTCATCGCGGGCGAGAGCGTCGTCGCGGACGGCCGCGGGCAGCTCGACGTCTGGAACGCCAACGCCGGCGAGGTGCTCGCGCGCGTCCCCGAGGGGACGCCGGCCGACGTCGACCGCGCCGTCGCCGCGGCCCGCGACGGGCAGCGGGCGTGGTGGGCCCGACCGCCGTACGAGCGCGAGCAGGTGCTGCGGCAGATCGGCGACCTGCTCCTGCGCGAGCGCGACCGGATCGCCGGGACCGACGCCGAGAACACCGGCAAGACCCTCGCCAACGCGCTCGCCGACGTCGACTTCGCCGCCGAGACCTTCCACTTCTACGCCGGCCACCCGGCGCGCGCGTACGGCCAGCACGTGCCGACGGCCGACCCCGACCTGCTCTGCTACACCCGCCTCGAGCCGGTCGGTGTCGTCGCGGCGATCACGGCCTGGAACTACCCGATAGCGCTCGCCGCGGTCAAGATCGCCCCGGCGCTCGCCGCGGGCTGCGGGGTCGTGATCAAGCCCGCCCCCGAGACGCCGCTGTCGACGGTCGAGCTCGCCGAGCTGACGGTCGAGGCGGGATTGCCGGCCGGCTGCCTCAACGTCGTCACGGGCGGGCCCGAGACCGGCGCCGCGCTCGCCGGTCATCCCGGCGTCGACAAGCTGAGCTTCACCGGGTCGACCGCCACGGGCCGCGCGGTGCTCGCGGCGCTCGCCGCCAACGGCCGCTCGGCCGTGCTGGAGCTGGGCGGCAAGAGCCCGAGCATCGTCTTCGCAGACGTCGACCTCGAGGGCACGCTCGACGCCGTGCTGATGGGCGCGCTCGCCAACTCGGGTCAGGAGTGCTGCGCGGGCGCGCGCGTGCTCGTCCAGCGTGAGGTCTTCGAGCAGTTCCGCGAGCTCGCCGCCGAGCGCATCCGGTCCCTGCGCGTCGGCGCCGGGACGGACCCCGCGAGCCAGATCGGGCCGTTGATCAGCGCTCGCCAGCGCGAGCGCGTCTCCGGCTTCGTCGAGCGTGCGCTTGGCCAGGGCGCGCGCGTGTGGGCGCGTGGCGAGGCGCCCGAGTGGGGCTTCTTCTACCCGCCGACGCTGCTCGACCGGATCGGCGACGCGATGGAGGTCTGGCGCGAGGAGGTATTCGGCCCGGTGCTCGCGCTCGACTCCTTCGACTCCGACGACGAGGCGCTGCGCAAGGCCAACGCGACCCGCTACGGCCTCGCCGCCGGCGTCTGGACCGCCGACATCGGGCGCGCGATCCGCTTCGTGCGCGAGCTGCAGGCCGGGACCGTGTGGGTCAACAGCTATCTCGAGCAGAGCACCTCCGCGCCCTTCGGCGGGAGCAAGGACAGCGGCTTCGGCCGCGAGATGGGCTCGCTCGGGCCGCTCGAGTTCTCCGAGGTCAAGACGGCGTACGTGAGAGGCGCTCGCGGACCGTCCTGAGACAATCGAGCGCGTGATCGGCAGCAGTGCCAGCGACGTCGACGGCTTCGCCGAGCGCATCTCCGCGCTCGAGGACCACACGTTCTCTCCTGCCGCGACGCGCTCCTATCCGGCGCGCCGTGCGCAGCCCGAGCCCGATGCCCCCCACCGCACCCCGTTCCAGCGCGATCGCGACCGAATCGTCCACTGCAAGGCGTTCCGACGGCTCAAGCACAAGACGCAGGTCTTCATCGCTCCCGAGGGCGACCACTACCGCACCCGGCTGACCCACACGCTCGAGGCCTGCGGCATCGCCCGCAACGTCGCGCGTGCGCTCGGCCTCAACGAGGACCTGACCGAGGCGATCGGGCTCGGCCACGACCTCGGCCACCCGCCGTTCGGCCACATCGGCGAGCGCGTGCTCGACGAGTGCCTGCGGGAGCGCTACGGCGTCCGCTTCCGCCACAACGAGCACTCGCTGCGCGTCGTCGAGCGACTCGAGCGCGACGGTCGCGGCCTCAACCTGACCGAACAGGTGCGCGACGGGATCCTCAACCACACGGGGCCCGCGCAGGCGGCGACGCTCGAGGGGCGGATCGTCCGCATCGTCGACCGTGTGGCCTACATCAACCACGACATCGACGACGCCCTGCGGGCGGGAGTGATCGACCGCGCCGACCTGCCCGCCGACGAGATCGCCACGCTCGGCGAGACCGGCTCGGACCGCATCGAGACGCTGGTGCGCGACCTGATCGAGCGCTCCGCCGCGGCGGGCGACGCCATCGTCCAGGGCGAGGAGGTGGGCTCGGCGATGCTGCGCCTGCGCCGGTTCATGTTCGAACGCGTCTATCTCGCTGCCGACGCCCAGCGCGAGCGACCGCGGATCGAGCGGCTGCTGCGGACGCTGTTCGACCACTATGCGACCGCCCTCCCGCCAACGGTGATCCCGGGGGCGAGTGAGCACGAGCGCGTCGTCGACTACCTCGCCGGGATGACCGATCGCTTCGCGATCCGCGCGCTCGCCGACCTCGAGCTGCCCGAGGGCTACTACTGATGGCGCGCTACACCCAGGACTCGATCGAGCGGCTGCGCGAGGCGGTCGACATGGTGGACCTCGTCGGCGGGCGCACCGACCTGCGTCGCGTCGGCTCGCGCTGGGTCGGGCTCTGCCCCTTCCACGACGAGCGCACGCCGTCGTTCTCGGTCAACGCCGACCAGGGGCTCTACCACTGCTTCGGCTGCGGCGTCGGCGGCGACGCGATCGGCTTCGTCCAGGAGACCGAGGCGCTTCCCTTCGGCGAGGCGGTCGAGCTGCTCGCCGAGCGCTACAACGTCGAGCTCAAGCGCGAGCGCGAGGACCCCGCCGAGGAGGAGCGCCGGCGCCGCCGTGGGCGGCTGATTGCGCTGCTGGAGCGCACGGCCGCGTTCTACGAGAAGTACCTATGGGGTTCGGACGACGCAGCCGCCGCACGCGACTACCTTGCCGGCCGTGGGCTGAGCGAGGCGACGCTGCGCGCCTACCGGGTCGGTTGGTCGCCGAGCGGCTGGGACAAGCTGCTGACCGGCGCCGGGCGAGACGGGTTCTCGATCGACGAGCTGGTCGCCGCGGGACTAGCGCAGCCGAAGCGCTCCGGCACCGGCGCCGTCGACCGCTTTCGCGAGCGGATCATGTTCCCGCTTGCGGACGCGCGCGGGCGGGTACTCGGCTTCGGTGCGCGCACGCTGCGCGCCGACGAGCCGGCCAAGTACATCAACACCTCGGAGAACGAGATCTACCACAAGGGACGACAGCTCTTCGGCATCGACAAGGCGCGCGTGGCCGCGGCCAAGGCGGGCCGCGTCGTCGTCGTAGAGGGCTATACCGACGTGCTGGCGCTCCACCAGGCGGGCGTCGCTGAGACGGTGGCGATCATGGGCACGGCCCTGACCGAGCACCAGCTCGCCGAGCTCGCGCGCGCGGCCGGCGCCGAGGGCGTCGTCTACCTGGCGCTGGACGCCGACAGCTCGGGCCAGCAGGCGATGCTGCGCGCCGCCGGCCTCGCCGAGCAGCGCGACGTCGAGCTGCGCGTCGTGCAGATGCCGGAGGGCGTCGATCCGGCGGAGCTGGTCGCCGCCGAGGGCGCCGAGGCGATCGTCGGCCGGCTCGACGGCGCGCTGTCGGTCGTCGAGTTCGCCGTCCGGCGCGTGCTGGCCGATGCCCAGCTGGGCACTCCCGAGGGCCGTGACCGTGCGCTGGGCCAGGCGCGCGAGCTGATCGCCGAGACGCCCGTCCGAAGCGCCCGCCGCGACCACCTCGTCCAGCTCGTGGCCGACCGCCTCGACGTCCCCGCCGACTACGTGGTGACCGCGGTCGCCGCGCCGGCACCCACGCCCGGCGCGGGGTCCGCGACGCTCGACGCCGAGCGGATCTTCCTCGCCCTCTGTCTCGCGTCAGGCCCCCGTGGGCGCGACTACCTCGGGCAGCTGATGCCCGACCACCTATCGTCGGCGGTCCTGCGACGAGTGCATGCCCATCTGATCGAGCACTTCGACGACCCGCTGGCCGACCTCGACCCGCAGGACGGCGAGCTCGCGGCGTTGGTCGCTGGCATCGCGCTGCGGGCCGAGGAGGGCGAGCCGGCCGAAGATCCGCTGTTGCGTATGAGCTTCCTCGCGCTCGAGCTGCGCCGGATCGACCGCGACATCCGCCATGCGCGTCAGGACGGCGACCTCGCGCGCCAGACCGAGCTCGCGGGCGCGCGCCAGCAGGTGCGGCGCGACATGGACGCGGTGATGGGGGAGGTCGGCTGATGGCCATCGCCGACGACCCGCGGGAGAACGGCGCCGAGGAGGCCGCGGTCGACGAGCCCGAGGTCGTGATCGAGGAGGAGGGGGACGCCTACGACGAGTTCCACGAGGGCGGCGTGGTCACCGCCGGGGTGCCCGCCGCGCCGCCGGCCGGCGGCACCGAGGACGCGGTCCGGCTCTATCTCCAGCGGATCGGCCGCGTGCCCCTGCTGACGCGCGAGGACGAGGTGCGCCTGGCGCGGCGGATCGAGCAGAACGACATGGCCGCCAAGAACGCGTTGATCGAGGCCAACCTGCGGCTGGTCGTGTCGATCGCCAAGCGCTATCAGGGCCGCGGCCTCACGCTGCTCGACCTGATCCAAGAGGGCAACATGGGCCTGATCCGCGGCGTCGAGAAGTTCGACTGGCGGCGCGGCTTCAAGTTCTCGACCTATGCCACCTGGTGGATCCGCCAGGCGATGACGCGCGCGCTCGCCGACCAGTCGCGCACGATCCGCATCCCCGTGCACATGGTCGAGCGGATGAACAAGGTCCACGCGACCCGTCGCCAGCTCTCCCAACAGCTCGAGCGCGACCCCACGCCCGCTGAGATCGCCGCCAAGCTCGAGATGCCTGAGAACAAGGTCGAGCAGCTGCTCAAGCTCGGCCAGGACCCCGTCTCACTCGAGACGCCCGTCGGCAGCGGCGAGGAGTCCGCCGAGCTCGCCGACTTCATCGCCGACGACGCCGGCGACCGCCCGCTCGAGGTCGTCGCCCGCCAGCTGCGCGACTTCGACGTCCAAGCCGTCCTCGACAGCCTTCCGGCCCGCGAGCGCGCCGTCATCGAGCTCCGCTACGGGCTCGGCGACGTCGGCCCGCTCACGCTCGAGGAGATCGGCAAGGAGGTCGGCCTGACCCGCGAGCGCGTTCGCCAGATCGAGGTCCAGACCCTCCACATGCTGCGCGACTCCGGCCGCGCCGGCTCGCTCGAGGGCACGACCGACGACCCGTCGTGAGCGCACCTCCTGTGGGTGCCGGTATCGTGGTCGATCGCGTCGGTCCGGGGTAGCTCAATCGGCAGAGCGATCGGCTGTTAACCGATAGGTTGTGGGTTCGAGTCCCACCCCCGGAGCTTGGCCGTGCGACGGCTGCGCCGGCGGTGTCCGACGTCAGGGGAGCGTCGTCCGAAGCCAGGGGACGAGCTCGTCTTGGAGGAAGGCGGGGTCGATCGTGTGGGGGAGGCGGTACTCGCGGTAGAGGAGGTCGGCCCCGGCCGCCTCGAGCGTCGCGCGCGCCTGGTGGGCAAACTCGACGGGGATGACTGGGTCGAGCGTCCCGTGGCCGATCGCGACGCGCGGCAGCGGGCTCTCGAGGTACGGCGCCCAGCCGGGCACCGTTGGGATGAAGCCGCTGAGCGCCAGGATGCCGGCGGGACGGGGACGGCCGGGGCCGAGCCCGATCGCGTAGCTCATGACCGTGCCCTGGGAGAACCCGCCGACGACCGTCCGCTCTGGCGGGATGCCGGTCTTCGACGCGAGTGCGTCGTGCCAGGCGGCCAGGGTCAGGTAGGTGGGTTCGAAGGTCTCGGGGTCGGGGTAGCCGACGCGCGCGACGGCATACCAGTGGGCACCGCCCGGCGGGAGGCTCAGCGGGCCGCGCGGCGTGACGCCGAGCAGCCGCCGCTCCGGGTCGAGCGCGTCGAGCAGCGGAAAGAGGTCGTGCTCGTCGGTCCCCCGTCCGTGGTGGAGGACGAGCAGGCCCTCCGGCTCGCCCGCGGGCTCGCGGAAGCGGAAGGTCAGGGCGTCGAGGGCCGCCGTCGAGTCGCTGGTCGCCATGGTCGCCTCTATTCCTAGCGCCTCATGCCGCCGCAGCGGCAATCGCCTCGTCGCGCGCGTCGACTGCGGCCGCCAGCTCGGCGACCACGGCGCTCAGCTTGGCGACGACCTCCTGGTCGGCGACGGAGCCATCCACGATGCGCGCGGCCGCCTGCCCGACGGCCAGCTCGCGGTCGAGCACGCGCGCTCCGAGCGCGCTCAGCACCTTGCGCAGCTCGGCCTGCGCCCAGACCGCCCCGAAGATCCCGGTGCTGGCGCCGACGACCGCTACCGGCTTGTTGCGCAGCGGGTTGGTCGCGATCGGTCGTGACACCCAGTCGAGCGCATTCTTCAACGCGCCGGGCAGCGAGTGGTTGTACTCGGGCGTCGCGAACAGGACGGCGTTGGCCTCCGCGACCGCGGACCGCAGCGCGGTCACGGCCGCCGGAGCCTGCTCGGCGTCGTCGTCCGCGTCGTAGGGCGGGATCGCCTTGAGCCCATCCCAGAGCACGAGCTCGACGCCCGCTGGTGCGTGCTCGGCCGCGGCGCGGACCAGCGCCGTGTTGTGCGAGCCGCTCCGCAGGCTGCCCGATATCGCGAGGACCCGCACCTACTAGGTCTCCTTGACGAAGTAGAGCTCCGCGAGGATGGTCACGTCGTCACTGAGCGCCTTACCGCCGCCGGGCAGCTCCGCGTTCCAGCTGACGCCGAACTCCGTGCGGTCCACGGTGGTGGTCAGCTGCAGGCGCAGGCTGTCGTTGCCCTGCAGGTTCGGCACGGGGCCGTGCGCGGCGCCCGTGGCGACGATCGGCCGCGTCACGCCCTTGATCGTGATCTCGCCGGTGACCCGGACGCTCTCCCCGTCGAGCGCGATGCGCTCTGAGGAGAAGCTCAGCTCCGGGTGGCTCTCGGCGTCGAAGAAGTCGGGTGACTGGAGATGGGCGGAGAGGTTGTTGTCCTTGACGTCGACGCTGGCGACCTTCGCCGTGCCGGTCAGGGCCGCCCCGTCGTCGGTCACGTCGAGGGTGCCGGCGAACTCGCGAAAAGTGCCGTTGAAGGCGCCGGCCAAATAGGGGACTTGGAACGCGATCGACGAATGGACCTCGTCGAGGGTCCACGTTCCCGGTGGCGCTGCGATCGTGCTTGTGCTCATGGTTGCTACCTCCCGCGAAGAACGGTATAGTTGACTACTCAAGCAACTTTAGCGAGATTAAGTTGAATCATCAAGTATTGACAGCGCAAGCATCTTTGGAGGACGCGGCGCCGGCCGTGCGCGCCTGGGGGCGGCTGCTGCGCGCCCAGGCGACGACCAAGCGGGAGCTCGCCGCCGAGCTGCAGGCAGAGCACGGGCTGTCGATGACCGCATACGAGACGCTCTACGTGCTGGCCCGAGCCGACGGCCGGCGTCTCAAGCGCGTCGACCTCGCGGAGCGGCTGGTGCTTACCCCGTCGGGCGTGACGCGGCTGCTCGAGGGCTTGGAGGCCGCGGGCCTGATCGAGAAGGTCGCCTGTGAGACGGACCTGCGCGTCAGCTACGCCCAGCTCACCGACGCCGGCTTCGAGAAGCTCGAGCAAGCCTCCTGCGGCCACACCGGATCTGTTCGCGCGCTGTTCGAAGAGCACCTCGACGACAGCGAGATCGAGCAGCTCGCGGAGCTGCTCGGCAAGCTTCCGGGCGCGCTCGACGAGGGCCAGTCGTGCCCGCGCGGCTGAAGCCTCGGCGACCGAGCGGTTGAACGGCTACGACCTGGCGGAGCTCTCGGTCCGCCTCGCCGAGCGCGCCACGAGCCGTTCGAGCTGGGCGGCTGCCTCCGCGCCTCCGTCGTGCTCGTCCGCCCAGGCCGCGAGCTCGCTCGCGCGCGCGGCATAGCTCGGCTCGGCGAGCACCTTGCGGACCGCGAGCCGGATCCCCGCCGCGGTCACCATGCGACGGGGCAACGCGACGCCGCACCCCGACCAGGCGACCCGCGACGCGTTCTCGGCCATGTCGCCTGCCGCCGGCGCTCCGACCAGCGGGACGCCGCACGACAGCGCCCTCGCCACCGTGCCGTGCCCGGCGTGGCACACCACCGCGGCGCAGTGCGGCATCGTGCGCGAGTAGGAGAGCCAGTCGACGACGCGCGCATTCCCCGGCACGTCCGCGGGAAGCGGCATGCCTGGCCTGTTGGTGGTGGCGATCACGCGCACCGGCTCGTCGGCCAGCCCCGCCAGCGCAGCGTCGATCATCCGGCCCTGCGGATCCTGCGACGTGCTCGGCGCGATCAGGACCAGCGGCGCTTCGCCCGGCGGCAGCTCGACGTCGTCGGCCGGTCGCTCCCAGAGCAGCGGGCCCGTCACCCGGAAGGACGGGTCCCAATCCCGCCGCGGATACTCGAGCTGGGGGAAGGTCGCCACCAGCGCCAGCTCACGTGAGATGCCGTTGTGGGTGTAGTCGAGTGCCGGCAGGCCGACCCTGGCGCGCGCCGCGTTGAGCTCGTCGCGCCCGCGCTCCTCGCCGCGCCGCAACAGCGGCTGCAGCGCCCCCCAGGCGCGCCGGCCGACGACGGTGCGCGGCAGCCGCGCACCGATCGAGTAGGGCGGCAGGCCGGGCTCGGAGGTGGGGAGGACGTGCGGGATCAGCGTCGCGAACGGACGCCGCGCGACTCCCGCCGACAGACCGCCGACGGCGGTCAGGATGTCCGCCACGACGACGTCGGGGTCGAAGCGCTCGATCAGCGGCACGGTCTCGCGCGTGGCCTCGACCGCGGCTTCGTACGGCGTCATGTCACGACCGGTGGGAAAGACGGAGTACTCGGGCGCGGCGGCGAACCCGATGCCCTCGCGCTCGACGTCCTGCGCCCAGCGCTTCCAGGTCTGCAGGCAGACGGCGTGGCCGCGAGCGACGAGCGCCCTTCCGAGCGCTATCGCGGGGAACGCATGGCCCGGGTCGCCGAACGCGGTGATCAGGAAGCGGCGGCTCAGGCCATCTCCGCAAGCTCGCGGATCATCCGCTTGCGGGCCTCGGGATCGAAGACGGTCGGGGTCGCGACCAGCGTCCCGACGCCCGCCTCGCGGTAGACCTCGAGCCGCTCCCTGACTCGCTCCTTCGGCCCGACCAGCGACGTGCGGTCGATCAACTCGCCCGGCAGCGCCGCGGCGGCCTCGTCCTTCTTGCCGTCGAGGTAGAGGTCCTGGACCTCCTTGGCGGCGTCCTCGAAGCCGTAGCGCTGGACGAGCGCGTTGTAGAAGTTCTTCTTGCGCGACCCCATGCCGCCGACGTAGAGGGCCAGCAGCGGCCGCACCGCGTCGCGCGCCTTGTCGATGTCGTCGTCGATGCAGACGTTGACGTTCGGCGCGATGTCGAACGAGTCGTCGATCCGCTTCCCGTTCCCAGCGCGCGCGGCGCCCTCCTCGAGCAGCGTGCGGAACTCGGCGACGTGCTCGGGCGAGAAGAACGTCGGTAGCCAGCCATCCGCGATCTCGCCGGTAAGCGTGGTGTTCTTCGGGCCGATCGCCGCGATGTAGATCGGCATCCGCTCCTGGACCGGGGCGATCATCAGCTTCAGCGCCTTGCCCGGCCCGTCTGGCAGCGGCAGCTGGTACAGCTCACCCTCGTACTCGAGCCGCTCGCGCGCGAGCGCCTTGCGCAGGATCTCGACGTACTCGCGCGTCCGCTGAAGCTGCTGGGCGAAGGGCTGGCCGTGCCAGCCCTCGGCGACCTGCGGCCCCGACGAGCCGATTCCCAGCAGCATCCGGCCGTCCGAGAGCTGGTCGAGCGTCGCGGCGGTCATAGCCGTCATCGCCGGCGTGCGCCCGGGCATCTGGAAGATCGCCGAGCCGATCTTCACGCGCTCGGTGTGCGACGCCAGCCAAGCGAGCACGGTCGCGGTGTCGGACCCGTAGGCCTCGGCCGCCCACACGGAGTCGAAGCCGGCCGACTCGGCCTCCTTGACGATCTCGAGCTGCTGCTCGGGCGTCAGTCCGAGTCCCCAGTAGCCAACGTGCAAGCCCAACCGCATGCAAGTCTCCTTTCAACAGCAGGGGCGACCTTGATGTCGCCGACGGGTCGCCCTACCCTCGGGTGGCCGCCGCGCGGCATCGTATGCCACCCGTCGACCACCCGAACGCATGAGACCGCTCCGCCGCCCGGCCCGGGAGCTGCGCCGTGCGATCGACGAGATGCCGCTCGACACGCGCCAGGCGATGCTCGATGCGATTGGGAGGCAGCCGAAGCGCCCGGCTCTGCCGGGTGCGCCCGGAGGGCGTCCGTTGATAATCGTCGGCGCCTACAGCTCGCCGGACGGCGGGATCTGCCCGATGCTGGCCGCCCACCGCAACGGCGGCCGCACCGACTACGCCGAGTTCGCCCGCGCCTGGGACCGCTACGCACGGGCCGGCAGACGGCCCCGGCCGGCCACCGATGGCGAGCTCACGGCGCTGCGCACGATGCTCGCGGCGAGCATCGCCGAGGACGACGTCAGCAGCGCTGGCGCGCTGGCACGCGCGATCGACGACCACCGCCGCGCGCTGCGCTCGCGGCTACGCCGCGAGGAGCACGAGGTCGAGCCCTACCAGCCCGCCGACCCGCGCGAGCTCGACTACAGCGCCTCGCCGGGACGGACGAACTGCAGCTCCGGCACGATGCAGGCAGGCGAGGTACTGAGCAGGTAGCGGACCGCCTCGGCGATGTCCGAGGGCTGGATCATCTGCTCGGCCGGCACGCTTTGCTTGACCCAGTCGGTCATCGCGGTGTCGACGAACCCAGGACAGAGCGCGGTCGCTTGGATCCCGTCGGCGGCGTGCTCCTTGTGCAGCGCCTGCGTGAAGCCGACGACGCCCGCCTTGGTGGCCGAGTAGGCGGCCAGCCAGCCCTGGCCCGACTTGCCGGCGATCGAGGCGGTGTTGACGATCAGCGCCTTGCGGTGCTCAGCGCCGGCCTCCCTGAGCAGCGGCAGGCACTCGCGGGTGGTCAGGTAGACGGCGCGCAGGTTGACCGCGAGCTGCATGTCGAGCTTCTTGGTCTCGTGCTCGGCGATCGGGCCGCCGATGCCGACCCCGGCGTTGTTGACGAGCACGTCGAGTCGTCCGAAGCGGTCGCGGTGGCGCTCTGCCAGCGTGACGATGTGCGCCTCGTCGGCGACGTTGGCGGGTACGGCCTCGATGTCCAGGCCCTCGGCGCGCAGCGTCTCGGCGGCCTGCTCGAGCTTCTCGGGGCGCCTGGCCGAGAGGGTCACGCCGTAGCCGTCTTCGCCGAGCGCGCGGGCGATCGCCAGCCCGATCCCACTCGATCCGCCGGTGATCAGCGCTGCACGTGCTGCCATTTTGGGCATCTCCCCTGCCTAGAGGCCTAGAACGCCGCCCGAGGCTATTTGAAGCGACGGTTAAGAGGCGCGCGAAGTGGCCCCATGGTAAGCCCCTGTCCCATATGTTCTGACCGGTGAGGTCGGGAACGCGTCTGACTGCGGCATGGCTGGCGATCGCGGCGGTTGCCGTAGGCGTGGCCGGCTGCGGCGGCTCCGACACCGGGAAGGTCGCCAGCACGCCGCCGCCCGAACCGGCGCAGCCGGAGGACTTCCCGACCGCCAAGGGCAAGACGCTGCGCGGTCTGCTCGGGGACGTCGGGTCCTCCGGGCCGGTGATCGCCGCCTCGGTGTCGGAGTTCACACCCGGGACGAATCGCTTCGGCTTCGCGCTGTTCAGCCGCGCCGCCGCCCAGATCGCCGACGCTCCGGTCGTGCTCTACGTCGCGCCAGTGGGCGGCGGCCCGGTGAGCGGGCCGATCCCCGCCCGTTACGAGCGCATGGAGGTCAAGCCCCAGTTCGAGAGCCGCACGGTGTCCGAGGACGAGGACGCGGCCAAGTCGCTCTACGTCGCCGACATCGAGCTGCCCGAGCCGGGCCGCTACGAGCTTCTCGGACTGGCGCGCCTGGACGGGCGGATCGTCGCCGCCACCCCGTCCGGCGGCGCCCTGATCGTCCGCCGCGACGGCCCCGTCCCCGACGTCGGCGAGCGCGCTCCCGTCGTCGACACCGACACCGTGGCCAGCGCCAACGGCAACCTCGAGAGCATCGACACCCGCAAGCCGCCCTCGTCGATGCACGACGTCAACTTCGCCGACGTCGCGGGCCGCAAGCCGACGGTCCTGCTGTTCGCGACCGCCGCGCTCTGCCAGAGCCGCGTCTGCGGCCCCGTGATCGACGTCACCGAGCAGGTCAAGGCCGAGCGCGGCGACGAGGTCGCCTTCGTCCACCAGGAGATCTACGTCGACAACCAGATCGACAAGGGCCAGCGCCCGTCGGTGGCGGCGTACGGCCTTCCCACCGAGCCCTGGCTGTTCGTGGTCGGGGCCGACGGGCGCATCGCGGCCCGCATCGAGGGCGCGTTCAGCGCCGAAGAGCTGAACCGCGCGATCGACGTGGCCGTCGGCAAGGGCTGAGCCAGTCGCCTGGATGCCGCTCCCCAAGGGCGCCAGGACGACCTAGGATGAGCGGTCGAAGGGCCGGTAGCTCAGTTGGTCAGAGCAGCGGACTCATAATCCGTAGGTCCCAGGTTCGAGTCCTGGCCGGCCCATCCATATGAGAGTCGAATCTGACCGCCGCATGGGAGACGCGGGAAGCGCGTGACCGATCACAGATCGCGCGGACGCCGTCTTGGAGCCAACCGCACCGGCCCACTGGTGGCCGCTAGCGCAACTTTCCGGGGGGCGGTGCATTCTTCTGGGCATGCGTAATCGGGCCGGTAGGCACATCGGGCTCGTCGCGACGGTGGCGGCGGTTGGCTGGGGTATGGCGGTCGGGAGCGAGCCGGCCGCCGCGGGAACGGTCTCCTTCGACTGGCAGAACTCGCCCGGACCGCCGACGATCCTCTATGAGGCCGATCCGGGAGAGCGCAACGACGTGAGCATCTCGGTTGCGCGCAGCAGCGTGGCGCCCTACCCGCAGACCGCGATGGTGTCCGACACGGCGGGGGTGCGGCCGGGGCCCGGCTGCGTCGCGGTCGACCAACGCGTCGCGTCCTGCGAGGTCACCCGGATGGCGAGCCTGTGGGCCTTCGAGGCCCGTCTCGGGGACGGCGACGACAAGGCGGCCGGCACAGAGGTCGGATCCCACGGCGCGCGGTTCCTCGGTGGTGCGGGCGATGACGAGCTCCGCGGCCTACCACTGGCCATGACCGTGCTCGTCGGTGGAGCGGGCGACGATGAGATGTTCGGAGGCGGTCAGGCGATCTTCGACGAGGGGACACGCGCGAACGGAAGCGATCTCATCGACGGTGGGATCGGGAGCGACGCGGCGACTGGCGTGTTGTGGGTCGACTACAGCGGCCGTCGCCGGTCGGTGAGCCTCGACCTAGGTGGGAGGCGCGATGACGGCGAGCGGAAAGAGCGCGACACGATCGTCGGCGTCGACGTCCTCGTCGGGGGGAGTGCCGCCGACCGCCTCGGCGGCGGCCCGGGTGCGGAGAGCCTGCTCGGCGGTCCGGGCAGGGACGTGCTCGCCGGAGGCCCCGGCCCCGACTATCTCGACGCCGAGTGGCCGCTGCGGGCAATGCCCGCCAGCAGCCGACGCACCCACGATGTCCTGTCGGGAGGCGGTGGAGAGGACGATCTGGTCGGTGGCCCGGGTGGCAATCTGCTGATCGGCGGTCCGGGCGCGGACGGGATCACGGGCGGTGCGGGAGACGATCGCGTCAGGGCTCGTGACGGCGCGCTGGACCAGGTGGGCTGTAGGGGAGGTCGCGACCGCCTCAGCCAGGACAGGCTCGACTTTCATCGCGGTTGCGAGCGCCAGGCGCCGCAGTCTCGTGCGGCCGTGCCGATCAGGGCGGATGCCGAGACGGGCAAGTTCGGCGATCGGTATGTCACAGTCGAGCTCGGCTGTCCCGGCAGACGGTTCGTGCGCTGCTCGGGAACGGTGGCGCTCGAGGCTGACGACGGAGGTCGGGGCAGCGCTGCGTTCGACGGCGAGCATGGGACCGCGTCGGTGACCTTCACTCCTGAATCCGACGGCTTTCTCACGACGCCCTTCGATCCGCTCTGGGAGCGCTTCCGCGCGCACGACCCCGGCGTCTTCGTGGCCGTGACCACGAATCGGGTCGGCGGTCCCGCGATCCGAGTGCCAGCGTCCCTCCTGCGCAAGAGCTACAGGGGCTACGCCTATCTTCCCGACGCCGTTGTGGACCACGTGGCGACGCGACGCCCGCGCTGAGTGCCCACGCGCGACAGGGATCCGGCTAGAAGGAAAGCTCTGCGGCGACGTCGCTCAAGAGCGGCGCCTCGGTGTCACGCGCCGAAGGGTGTAGTTCCACGTCCTCGGGCCACTCGATGCGGATGTCGGGGTCGTCGTAGCGGAAGCCGCGCTCGAGGTCGCCGTCGTAGTAGGAGGAGCACTTGTAGACCACGTCGGCGATCTCGCTCGTGACGCAAAAGCCGTGGGCGAAGCCGACGGGGACGAAGATCTGGAGCAGGCGCTCGTCGTCGAGCTCGAAGGCCTCCCATTGTCCGAAGGTGGGCGACTCGCGGCGGATGTCGACGATCACGTCCAAGATCGCCCCGCGTGCGCAGCGGACCAGCTTGGCCTGGCCGGTCCCAATCTGGAAGTGCATCCCGCGGACGACGCCGCGTGAGGAGCGGGAGTGGTTGTCCTGGACGAAGTCGACGTCGACGCCCAGCTCGGCGTAGGCGTCGCGACGGTAGGTCTCCTGGAAGAAGCCGCGGCTGTCTGGGAAGACCGCCGGCTCGATCAGCACGGGTCCGTCGAGGCGCGTGGGCAGCCGCTTCACGGCGGCGCAGGCTATCCCAACGCGATAATCCGGCGCCGATGTCCGCCGAGCCCGCCCTCCCGCCGGTCGCGATCCTCTGCGGCGGACGCGGCACCCGCCTCCAGCGCGGCACGCTGTCGATACCGAAGCCGCTGGTCGAGATCGGCGGCCGGCCGATCGTCTGGCACGTCGTCGAGATCTACGCCGCCCATGGCTTCCGCGACTTTGTGCTCCTGATCGGCTACCGCGGCGAGCTGATCGAGCAGTTCGTCGCCGCCGCTCCGTGGCCGGAGGGCGTGACCGTCCGTTGTGTCGACACGGGCCTCGACACGCCGACCGGCGGTCGGATCCAGCTGGCTCGCTACGAGCTGGGGGAGGGGACGGCCTGTGTCACCTACGCCGACGGCGTCGCCGACATCGACCTGCGCGCGCTCCTCGCCCACCACCGCGACCACGGCGCGGCGGCGACGATGACCGTCGTCCGACCCGAGCTGCAGTTCGGCGTCACCCACCTCGATGGCGACGGCCGGGTCGTTGGGTTCGAGGAGAAGCCGCGCTCCGAGCAGTGGATCAACGGCGGGTTCTTCTGCTTCGAGCCCGCCGTCTTCGAGTACCTGTCACCCGACAGCGTCCTCGAGCGCGAGCCGCTCGAGCGGCTCGCCGCCGACGGAGCGCTGCGCGCCTACCGCCACGGCGGGTTCTGGGAGTGCATGGACACCTACAAGGATGCCGTCCAGCTCAACGACCTCTGGGACGACGGTCGGGCGCCCTGGCGGAGGCGGTGAGGAGGAACTCCCAGACGGCGGGCGAAACAGACCGCCGTGAAGTCCTCAGCCTCCGCCGCGCTCACCCTGTCCGCCGAGATCCGGTCCCGCTTCGACGAGTTCTCGCGCTCGCAGAAGGACGTCGGCCAGTACATCGTCGATCACCTGGACGAGGCCTCCTTCCACACCGCCGAGGAGCTCGCGCGGCGCGCCAACACCTCTTCGTCGACGGTCGTCCGCTTCGCCCAGGCGCTCGGCTTCGAGGGCTTCCCCGAGCTTCAGTCGGCCGCCCGCGACGAGTACCGCCGGGCCCGCGAGGGCGAGCAGGGCACCGTCGACCTGGCCAACCCGCCGCTCTTCCCGATCGACCAGACGGAGTTCGAGGCCGCGCTCGCCGCCGACCACGTCAACGTCGAGGAGACCGCGCGCAAGCTCGACCGCGAGGAGGTCGCGCACTGCGTCGAGCTGATCTCGCGTGCCGACCGGCTCGTCCTCTGCGGCACCGATCAGATGGCCTTCTTCGCCAGCTACCTGCGCCACCTGCTGATGCTGCTCGACGTCCGCTGCGAGGTCGTCGCCAGCCCGAGCCAGGAGGGACTCGCGAAGCTTGGCCGGATCGACGACCGCACCGTGCTCGTCGGCTTCTCCGCCGGCCGGCCGCACCCGCTCGTCGTGCGCGCGATGAAGCTTGCGCGCAACCGCAACGCGGCGACGATCTCGGTCTCGGACGCGACGCTGTCGGAGGTCGCCAAGCTCGCCGACCACAAGCTCTTCTACTCCTCCAACAGCCCCGCCTTCGTGCGCTCGCACGCCGCGCTGCTCAGCGTCGTCCAAGCGCTTGCCTACGGGGTGTACGCAATGGATGAGTCTGCGTACTCCGACCGGATCAAGGCCTTCAAGCTGAAGTAGCCGACCGTCGTAGGCGTCCACCCGAGACCGGCCAGAGGTAGGCGGGGGGCTCGGGGGGCGCGAGCCCCCCGGTCACATCCTTGACCGCGTAGCATTGGCCGGGTGAGACAGGAAGGCACCTTCGCGGTCAAGACCGGCCTGGCCGAGATGCTCAAGGGCGGCGTGATCATGGACGTCGTGACCGCCGAGCAGGCGCGGATCGCGGAGTCCGCGGGCGCCGCCGCGGTGATGGCGCTCGAGCGCGTCCCGGCCGACATCCGCGTGGCCGGCGGCGTCGCCCGGATGTCCGATCCGACGATGATCGAGGCGATCCAGGCGGCGGTCACCATCCCCGTGATGGCCAAGGCGCGCATCGGCCACTTCGTCGAGGCGGAGGTGCTGCAGGCGCTCGAGGTCGACTACGTCGACGAGTCCGAGGTCCTGACGCCGGCCGACGAGGCCAACCACATCGACAAGTGGGGCTTCAAGGTGCCCTTCGTCTGCGGCGCGACGAACCTCGGCGAGGCGCTGCGGCGGATCGCCGAGGGCGCCGCGATGATCCGCAGCAAGGGCGAGGCCGGTACCGGCAACGTCGTCGAGGCGGTCCGCCACATGCGTCAGATCGGCGGTGACATCCGCCGCCTCGGCGCGCTCGACGCCGCCGAGCTGCCGACCGCCGCCAAGGAGCTCCAGGCGCCGCTGCCGCTCGTCCGGGACGTGGCCGAGGCGGGCCGGCTGCCGGTCGTGATGTTCTCCGCCGGTGGCGTCGCGACTCCGGCCGACGCCGCGCTGATGATGCGGCTCGGCGCGAAGGGCGTCTTCGTCGGGTCGGGGATCTTCAAGTCCGAGGACCCCGAGCGCACCGCCGTCGCGGTCGTCGAGGCGACCACGCACTTCGAGGACGCCGAGCGGATCGCCGCCGCGTCGCGCGACCTCGGCGCGCCGATGACCGGCATCGGCATGGACGCGATCGCCGAGCAGGGCGGCCTGCTGCAAGAGCGCGGTTGGTGACCGCCCGGACGGTCGGCGTACTGGCGCTGCAGGGCGACTTCGAGGCACACCGCAAGGTGCTCGAGGGACTCGGCGCGAACGTCCGCGAGGTGCGCACGCCGGCCGACCTCGACGGCGTCGACGGCCTGGTGATCCCAGGCGGCGAGTCGACGACGATGACGCTCGGAATCGAGCGCGAGCAGCTCGCCGAGCCGCTGCGCGAGCTGGCCGCCGGCGGCGCCCCCGTGCTCGGCACGTGCGCCGGCATGATCATGCTCGACCGCGACCACCTCGGAGTGCTCGACGTCGCGACCGAGCGCAACGCCTTCGGCCGCCAGGTCCACAGCTTCGAGGCGCAGCTCGACCTCGCCGGCGTCGGCGACGACGTCGAGGCGATCTTCATCCGTGCGCCGTGGGCGCGCGAGGTCGGCGACGACGTGGAGGTGCTGGCGGCCGTCGACGGCCATCCCGTCGCCGTCCGCCAGGGCGAGGTGCTCGCCGTCTCCTTCCATCCCGAGCTCAACGGCGAGACCCGCCTGCACGAGTGGCTGCTAGCTCGTATCGCAGAGATCGCCACCCCGACCGGAGGAGAAGCCCAGTGAAGGACTCACGCGTCGAGGCGCTTGCGCAGATCCTCGTCCGCTACTCGACGAAGGTGCGGAAGGGCGACGTCTGCGTCATCCAGGGGACGACGACCGGCGAGCCGCTGATCCAGGCCGTCTACGAGGAGGTCCTGCGCGCCGGCGGGTTGCCGGTCATGCAGCTGACCACCGAGCAGGCGCAGGCGGCGTTCTTCGAGCTCGCCGGCGACGAGCAGCTCGACTGGGTCCAGCCGCCGGCCGAGTGGACCGCCGAGCACTCCGACGTTCGGATCGTCGTCATGGCCGACGCCAACCCGCGCGCGCTCTCGGGCGTCGACCCCGCCAAGCAGGCCCGCGCGCAGCGGGCGCGGCGCAAGATCATGGAGACCTCGATGCGGCGCGCAGCCGAGGGCGAGCACCGCTGGTCGCTGACGCTGTTCCCGACCCACGCCTACGCCGGCGAGGCCGGGATGTCGCTGTCCGCCTACGAGCAGTTCTTCTACGACGCCTGCCTGGCGACCGACCCAGACCCGGTCACCGCCTGGCAGCGCCAGTCCGACGAGGTCCTGCGGCTCGCCGACTGGATCGAGGGACGCGAGGAGGTCCACATCACCGGGCCCGGCACCGACATCACGCTCGGCGTCGCCGGCCGCCACTGGATCCCCTGCGTCGGGACCCACAACATGCCCGACGGCGAGTTCTTCACCGGCCCGGTCGAGGACTCCGTCAACGGTGAGATCGCGTTCTCGCTGCCGGCCTCCTACGGCGGCCGCGAGGTCTCCGGGGTCCGCTTCCGCTTCGAGGGCGGCAAGGTCGTCGACGCGTCCGCCGAGCGGGGCGAGGACTTCCTGATCGAGGTGCTCGACACCGACGAGGGCTCGCGCACGCTCGGCGAGCTCGGCATCGGCACCAACTACGGGATCACCGCCGGCACCAAGGAGATTCTGCTCGACGAGAAGATCGGCGGCACAGTCCACATGGCGATCGGCGCCGCCTATCCGGAGTCGGGCGGCACGAACGAGTCGGCCGTCCACTGGGACATGATCTGCGATCTCCGCCAGGGCGGCTCGATCGTCGTCGACGGCACGGAGCTCCAACGCGACGGCCGCTTCGTCGTTTGAGAACCGCGGACCGGCCAAGGAGAAGGCACCCGAGGGCAGGGGGTGCGGCAAGACCCGCCACTAGAATCCCATCCCCATGGCCGGTCACTCCAAATGGGCGTCGATCAAGCACAAGAAGAAGGCGACCGACGCCAAGCGGGGCGCGCTCTTCACGAAGCTGACGCGGGCGATCACGGTCGCCGCGCGTGAGGGCGGGGGTGACCCCGACGGAAACCCGGCGCTCGCGCTCGCGATCCAGAAGGCCAAGGACGCGAGCATGCCCAAGGACAACATCGAGCGGGCGGTCGCCAAGGGCAGCGGCGCCGACCAGGACGCCGAGGCGTTCGAGACGGTCACCTACGAGGGCTACGGCCCCGGCGGCGTCGCGGTGCTGGTAGAGGCTCTGACCGACAACCGCAACCGCACGAGCTCCGACGTCCGCCACGCCTTCTCCAAGCACGGCGGCAACCTCGGCGAGCCCGGGTCGGTCGCGTGGATCTTCGAGAAGAAGGGGCAGATCGTCGTCGACGCCGCCCGCTACGACGAGGACGACCTGATGGCGGCTGTCGACGCCGGGGCCGAGGACGTCACCGAGGACGGCGACGTGCTCGAGGTCGTCACCGGGCCGACCGACCTCGCCGCCGTCCGCGGCGCGCTCGAGCAGGCAGGCGTCGAGATCCAGTCGGCGGAGCAGGTGATGCGGCCGACGAACCGGGTCGAGGTGGACGAGAGCCAGGCCGCCACCCTGATGCGGCTGCTCGACGTGCTCGAGGAGAGCGACGACGTCCAGGCCGTCCACGCCAACTTCGACGTGGACGCCGAGGTTCTCGAGCGGGTCCTGGCCAACTAGCGGCGCCGGGCAGGCGTCCGCGCGCGGACGCAGAATCAGGCGGGTGGTGGTCGTCCTCGGCATCGATCCCGGCACCGCGAACACCGGCTTCGGCGTGGTGGTCGCGCGCGGGCCGAAGCTCGGAGCGCTGGACGGCGGCACGATCGAGACGGCCGCGGGCAGCCCGCTCGAGCAGCGGCTGGTGCGGATTCACGAGCGCGTCCTCGACCTGATCGCCGAGCACGAGCCAGAGGCCGTCGCGATCGAGCAGCTCTACTTCGGCCAGAACGTGCGCACCGCGCTGGCGGTCGGCCAGGCGCGCGGCGCGGTGCTGCTGGCGGCCGGCCAGGCCGGGCTGCCGTGCTTCTCCTACACGCCGCAGCAGATCAAGCAGGCGGTCTGCGGCTCGGGCGCGGCCGCCAAGGACCAGGTCCAGCGGATGGTCGGCGCGCTGCTCGAGCTCCCCGAGGCGCCGAAGCCCGACCACGCCGCCGACGCGCTCGCGGTAGCCATCTGCCACGCCAACGGAGCGAGCCTGCGGGCCGGCCTGGCGGCGTCCGGCGCCGAGCGCAGAATCACGAGTCGTGATCTCTTCAGTTAGAGGCGAGGTGCTGGTCCGCCGGCCCGGCGAGGTCGTCGTCGAGTCCGCCGGGGTGGGCTACCGCCTGGCGGTGTCGGCGGTGACGCTCGAGGACGTCCCGGGTGCCGGGCGCGAAGTGCTGCTGCACGCTCATCTCGTCCTGCGCGACGACGGAATCCACCTCTTCGGGTTCTCCACCGAGGTCGAGCGCGATCTCTTTCTGATGCTGATCGGCGTCCAGGGAGTCGGGCCGAAGGTCGCCCAGGCGGTCCTCTCCGGCGGCCAGTCGCGCGAGCTGCTGGGCGCGATCGCCAACGGGGACGCAGCTCGCTTCCAGGCCGTGCCGGGGATCGGCAAGCGGACGGCCGAGCGGATCATCGTCGAGCTGCGCGAGAAGGTCGCCGGCGCGGTCGCCGACGAGATCGTCGTCAGCCGTGCGCCGGACGACCCGCGTGGACTCGCCCGCGAGGCACTGGTCGGACTAGGCTACGCGCTGCCGGAGGCGGAGGCGCTGCTCGCCGAGGCCGACGGCGACACGCCGGAGGAGCTGATCTCCGAGGCGCTGAAGGCGGCCCGGTGAAGGGGATCCGGACCCCCAACGTGGAGCGGCTGCAGGCGCCGGAGGCCGAGGGTGGGGCGGAGGAGGAGCTCGATCGCTCGCTGCGACCGAAGCTGCTCGCCGACTTCGTCGGCCAGGAGCAGGTCAAGGCCCAGCTCGGCGTCTTCATCGAGGCCGCGCGCGCCCGCGGCGAGGCACTCGACCACGTGCTGCTCGCCGGGCCGCCCGGCCTCGGCAAGACCTCGCTGGCCCAGATCGTCGCGAACGAGCTCGGAGTCGGGCTCGTCGCGACCGCGGCGCCGGCGCTGGAGCGCAAGGGCGATGTCGCCTCCTACCTGTCGTCGCTCGAGCCGCGCTCGGTCTTCTTCGTCGACGAGATCCACCGGCTGCCGCGCGCGCTCGAGGAGACCTTCTACCCCGCGATGGAGGATCGCCGCCTGCCGATCACCGTCGGCCAAGGGGCCGGCGCCCGCGTGGTCAACCTCGACCTGCCGCCGTTCACGCTGATCGGCGCGACGACGCGTGCCGGGCTGCTGACCACGCCGCTGCGCGATCGCTTCGGCGTCGCGCCGCGGCTCGAGCTCTACGACCCGGTCGACCCCGGCCTGATCGTTCGCCGCTCGGCGGGGATCCTGGGCGTCGAGATCGACAGCGCCGGCGCGGAGGCGATCGCCAGCCGCTCCCGCGGGACGCCGCGGGTGGCCAACCGCCTGCTCAAGCGCGTGCGCGACTACGCCGAGGTGCGCGGGGCGGGGACGATCGACGCGGCCGTCGCGACCGAGGCGCTCGAGCTGCTCGACGTCGACCGCGCCGGGCTCGACCGCCTCGACCGGGAGATCCTGGCCGCGATCTGCTCGAAGTTCGGCGGCGGGCCCGTCGGCCTGTCGACGCTCGCCGTAGCGGTCAGCGAGGAGCAGGACACGATCGAGGACGTCTACGAGCCCTACCTGCTCCAGCAGGGCCTGATCATGCGCACGCCGCGCGGCCGCGTGGCGACGCCGGCGGCCTTCTCCCACCTCGGGCTCGAGCCGCCGAGCGAAGGGGCTCGCCTCTTCTGAGGCGCCGCTAATCTCCGCCTCCCGTGCCGAACTTCATCTGCCCGAACTGCGGCAACCGCAGCGTCTCGACCGAGCGCACCGCCGGCTTCCAGAGCCGGGCGCGCGGCTGCAAGGAGTGCGGCTTCGGCTTCCTCTTCGAGCTGCTCGACGACTACTACCCGGCGCCCACCGCGGCCTTCTTCCTCTGCGACCGCGAGGGACGTCTGATCGGCGCCGGGCGCGGCGCGCGTGAGCTGACCGGGCTCGGCGACCTCGACGTGATCGGCCGGCCGGCGCACGAGGTTCTCGGCCTCCAGTTCGAAAACGGCAGCGACCACCTCGCCACGGCACTTGAGTGGGGCGTTAGGGTTCTCGGAAAGCCGGTTGTGGTCAATGCGGAGGGAGACCGGCCAGAGACCGCCGTGGCCGACATCTTCCCCGCCTATGACGACGACGGTGGGCTGCTCCTGGTGCTGACGCCGCGCCAGCCCGGCGGCAACGAGAACTGACATGACTTCCCGCAAGCGCAACCTCTCGATCATCGGCTTGGTGCTGGTCCTGCTGGCGCTGTCGGGCTACGTGATCACGAGCAAGGAGACGGTGCTCGGGCTCGACTTGCGTGGCGGCGTCGAGCTGGTCTACGAGGGGCGCCCGACGCCGCAGGTACCGGAGGTCACGGCGCAGGCGATCGACGACGCGATCGAGACGATCCGCAAGCGGACCGACGCGCTCGGCGTCTCCGAGCCCGAGATCCAGCGCGCCGGCGAGAACCAGATCTCGATCGGGCTGCCGGACGTCGACAACGCCGACCGGGCGATAGAGCAGGTTGGGACGACCGCCCAGCTCCAGTTCTACGATTGGGAGCCGAACATACTCGGCGATCAGGGCCCCGACGCCCCTTACGCCGGCCGCACGTCACTCTACGACGCGGTCGAGGTCGCCGCCGAGCAGAAACCGCGCTCCGAGCCGACCGACATCCCGCCCGACGGGGTGGAGGACGAGGTGGAGCGGCGCTTCGAGGGCGACCGCAAGGAGATCCAGCGCTACTACGACGAGCGCAACGACAGTCACAGCGGCCGCTACTACCTCTTCGGCCCGGACAAGGACCTGATCGCGGGGCCGGACTCCAACTGCAAGGAGCTGCTCTCCGACTACGAGGGCGTCGAGCGCGGTCCCGAGCGGCGGCCCGGTCAGATCCCGAAGGGCAGCGAGTGCCGCGAGCAGCTCGCGGCGATCCCGGTCGGCAACCACGAGGGTGGCGCCGAGGAGTCGACGGCGACGCCGAAGAGCGGCTTCCCAGCCGGCTCGGAGGTCCTCGAGGTGCCGCGCGGCGTCGTCGTGATCGAGGCGACGCGCGCGCCCAACCAGCCCGAGGACGTCCAGAACTACTTCGTCATCGAGGACGACTCGGAGCTCTCGGGCGCCGACATCAAGAACCCCGAGCAGAACACCGATCAGCGCACCAACGAGCCGATCGTGACGATGGAGTTCAGCGACGACGGCCGTGAGGCGTTCGCCGCCGTCACCAAGCGAATCGCCCAGCGCGGCTCGGAGATCATCGTCCCGCCCGGGACCGACCGCGAGCAGACGCTGCAGCGCTTCGCGATCACGCTCGACGACGAGATCGTCTCGCTGGCGACGATCGACTACCGCGAGAACCCCGAGGGGATCGACGGCCGCACCGGCGCTCAGATCAACGGGATCGGCAGCCTGCAGGAGACCCAGGACCTCGCCGAGAGCCTGCGCATCGGCGCGCTGCCGATCGAGCTGAAGCTCGTCTCCCAGACTCAGGTATCGGCGACGCTCGGCCAGCAGGCGCTCGACCAGGGCCTGCTCGCCGGAGGAGTCGGCCTTCTCCTGACGCTGATCTTCCTGATCACCTTCTACCGCGTGCTCGGCGTGGTCGCGGCGGTCACGCTGATCATCTACGCCGTATTCCTCTTCGCCCTGGTCAAGCTGATCCCGATCACGCTGACCCTGCCGGGCATCGCCGGCATGATCCTGACGCTCGCCGTCGCGGCCGACGCGAACATCGTCATCTTCGAGCGCATCAAGGAGGAGGCGCGCGCGGGCTCGTCGATACCCGCGGCGATCTCGAACGGCTACCAGAAGGCGCTGCGCACGATCATCGACGCGAACGTCGTCACGATCGGCGTCGCCTTCATCCTCTTCACGCTCGCGACGTCCGGCGTCAAGGGCTTCGCCTTCACGATGGGCGTCGGCACGATCGTCTCGCTGTTCACGGCCGTGCTCGCGACCTCGGCGATCCTCGGCGCGATGAGCCGGACCAAGCTGATCGGCTCGCGCTTCGCGCTCGGCGTCGGCAAGGACGACCGCGAGGGGCCGCGCTGGCGTTGGGACTTCGTCGGCAAGTCGAAGTGGTTCTTCTCCGGCTCCGGCCTGATCCTCGTGGTCGGGGCGCTCGCGATCGCGGGCATCGGCTTGAAGTTCGGCATCGACTTCGAGTCCGGCACCCGGATGAAGACGCCGGTCGCGCAGGAGGCCAGCGTCGAGGACATCCGCGACGCGCTCGCGCCGATCGGCCACGAGGACGCCGAGATCCAGGAGGTCGACGAGCCCGAGCTGGGAGCGCACGTCTTCCAGATCTCCACCGAGACGCTCAGCGGCCCCGAGGTCAGCGAGGTGCGCGAGACCCTCGACGGCGAGTTCGGGGTCGAGCGGGCGGACTTCTCGGTCAACTCGATCGGACCGACCTTCGGCGCCCAGGTTGCGCGGACCGCCCTGATCGCCGTGATCGCCTCGCTGCTGCTGATCTCGATCTACATGGCGCTGCGCTTCGAGGCGAAGTTCGTCATCCCGGTCCTGATCGCGATCGCGCACGACATCCTGATCACCGGCGGCGTCTACGCCCTGCTCGGCCGGGAGGTGACCACGTCGACCGTCGCGGCGTTGCTGACGATCTTGGGCTACTCGCTCTACGACACGATCATCGTGTTCGACCGCATCCGCGAGAACGTGCCGCGGATGCCGCGCGCGACCTTCTCCCAGATCGTCAACCGGTCGATGTCCGAGGTGCTGACGCGTTCGCTCGCGACCAGCTTCTCTACGTTGATGCCGGTCGGCGCGCTGATGTTCTTCGGCGGTGAGACGCTGCAGGACTTCGCCTTCGCGCTGCTGGTCGGCGTCGCCTCCGGCGCCTACTCGTCGATCTTCATCGCCGCGCCCGTGCTGACGCTCTGGAAGGAGCGCGAGCCCGTCTACGTGCGCCGGCGAAGGATCATCCTCGAGGAGAACGACGGGGTCGTTCCGCCGTTCCCCTCAGGGGTGATCGGCGGCGACGACGGTGCGGCTACCGCTCCCGCGCGGCGGAAGCCGCAGCGGCGCGCACCCGTGCCGGCAGCGACGCCGGCGGCGGCCACCGGCGGTGCGCCCGCGGCGACCGCGCCGCCACCTGTGCCGCCGGTCGAGTCGACGTCGCGCGGCGACGGCGATGGCGACGGCAACGGGGCGACGAGCGAGGCCGACGTCCGCTCCGCCGAGCGCAAGGCGCAGCGCGCCCGCAACCGAGCCCGCAAGAAGCACGGGAGGCACTGAGGATGAGCATGGTCGTGTGGGTGATGATGGGCATCGCGCTCTGGCACTTCGCGATCTTCGTGCCCGACCGCTTCTACGGCGGCATCGTCGGCGCGTTCGGCGCGGCGATCCTCGGCTCGGCGATCTTCGGCTTCGTCGTCTCGGGCTTCACGGTCCCCGGTCAGAACGACACCGATCTCCTGTCGGCGTTCATCGCGATCCCAGGCACGCTGATCGCGCTGGCGATCTCCTGGTGGTACGGCTCGAAGACCGAGGGAGAGCACCGGCCAGAGGTCCTGTAGGGCCGTCCGGCACGGCCGCGAAGATGCGGCTGTGCTTCCCGAGGTATCCGGCTGGGCCTGCGCGCCGTACAAGGCGGGGGAGAGCGTCGCGCTCGCGGCCGAGCTCGGCCTGTCGCCGCACGCCGCAGCCATCTTGAGCCGGCGGGGGCTGGGCGACGCGGAGGCGGCGCGGCGGTTCCTGGCTGCCGACGAGCGACATGCGCCGGAGCTGCTGGCCGGGATGGGGGAGGCGTGCGCGGCGATCCGGCGTCACGTCGAGACGGGCTCGCGCGTGGTCGTGTTCGGCGACTACGACGTCGACGGGGTCTGCTCGACGGCGATCGTGCTCCGGGCGTTGCGCGCGATCGGCGCCGATCCCGCATGGCGACTGCCGAGCCGCGACGAGGGCTACGGCCTGTCGGCGGAGGTCGTCCGCGAGCTGGTCGGCCAGGGCGCGGGGCTGATCGTCACGGTCGACTGCGGCGTGACGGCGGTGGCCGAGGTCGAGCTGGCGCAGGAGCTGGGCGTCGAGGTCGTCGTCACCGATCACCATCGGCCGGGCGCGACGCTGCCCGGTTGTCCGGTCGTCCACCCGGCGCTCGGCGGCTATCCGTTCGAGCACCTCTGCGGTGCCGCCGTGGCGCTCAAGCTGTCAGAGGCGCTGCGACGCGCCGCCGGGCTCGACCCGGCCGGTGCCGACCGGGACCTCGACCTCGCGGGCCTCGCGACGCTCTGCGACATGGTTCCGCTGGTCGGCGAGAACCGGCGCATCGCACGCGCGGGCCTCGCCGAGCTGGCCCGGACGCGCAAGCAGGGCCTGCGCGCTCTGATGGCCGTGGCACAGCTCGACCCGGCCGATCTCGACGAGCGTGCGGCCGGCTTCCGGCTGGGCCCGCGGATCAACGCCGCCGGCCGGCTGAAGCGCGCCGACGCGGCACTCGAGCTGCTGCTGACCGAGGATCGCGAGCGCGGCGACGAGATCGCGCGCGAGCTCGACGGCCTCAACCACGACCGCCGGGAGGCCGAGCAGCGGATCCTCGGCGAGGCCGAGCGACTCTGCCTGCCCCAGCTCGCCGCCGCCGCGATCGTGGTCGCGGGAGAGGGCTGGCATCCGGGCGTAGTCGGCATCGTCGCCTCGCGGTTGGTCGAGCGGCACCGGCGGCCGTGCGTGGCGATCGCGCTCGACGGCGAGCGTGGGCGTGGCTCGGGTCGCAGCATCGACCCCTACGACCTGCACGCCGGCCTCGGCGCCGCGAGCGAGCACCTGCTGCGCCACGGCGGCCACCGGATGGCCGCCGGCTTGGAGATCGCGGCGGACAGCGTCGATGCCTTCCGCGCGGCGCTCGCAAGGCATGCGGGGGAGGCGCTCGCTCCCGGTGACCTGCTGCCCATCCAGGAGGCCCATGCGGTCGTCCCGGCGGGTGCGCTGACACTCGGCTTGGCCGAGGAGCTCGACCGGCTCGCGCCGTTCGGGGCCGGCAATCCAGCGCCTGTGCTGATGGTCCCTGCGGGCCGCGTCGAGCACGTGACGGCGATGGGCGAGCAGGGCGACCACGCCCGCTTCACGCTTACCGGCGGCGCCGCACGGGCCCGCGGCGTCGCGTTCCGCACGTCGCAGCGCGACCTCGCCGACGCGGGCGCCGCCGACCACGACGTCGCCGTGGCGCTCGAGCGCAACCGCTGGAACGGCTCGGTCGAGGCCCGCGTGGTGCTCCGCAGCCTCTGCCCGACGCGTCCTGGAGTCATCGAGGACCTGGCCCCCGAGCCGAGCCTCGCCAGCGCCGTCGAGCAGGAGCTCAGCGCAGATCCGGGGAGCTGGTGGCCCGTCGCGGCTGGCCAGGACAGCGCGGGGCTCAGCGGTCCCGCAACGAGCGACCGGCGCGGCGAGGGCCTGGCTGGCCTCGCCGGGGACCTGCTGACCAGCGGCGAGAGCGTCGCCATCCTCGTCACCGACGTCGCTCGGCGGCGCGCGGGGCTAGAGGCGATGGTCGCCGGCATGGCGACCGGGCCGCTGCCCGTGTTGGCGTGGGAGGCCTTCGGCGCCGCGCCCGGGGTGGCGGCAGAGCTCGAGCACGTCATCGCTCTCGATCCCCCGCCAACCCCCGACGGCCTCGCGTTGCTTGGTCGCATGTCGGCCACGACGCATCTCGCGTGGGGGGCTCCCGAGCGCGCCTTCACCCTCGCCAGCTGGCGCGACCGTCTCCAGATACGCCCGGCGCTGGTCGACCTCTGGCGCGCTCTCGACGCGGCCGGGGAGCTGGCCGGCCGAGACCTCGAGGTGGCTCTGCGAGGAGGCGGACAGCATCCGCGCGACGCTCGCCATTGCGGTCGGCTGGTCCGCGTCCTCGGCGAGCTCGGCCTCGCCAGGTGGGACTCGTCGGCCGGGCCGCGCCTGCTGCGCGGCCATGTCGAGCGAACCGATCTCAGCAACTCGCATGCCAACCGCGCCTATGCCGCCCGCCTGGCCGCCACCGAGCGCTACCTCTCAGGTGCTGAGCGCGATGTCCCGCGAGCGGCCGCTGTATAGCGGAGGGCGGAGGGGGGCCGATCCCCTCGATCCGGTCTCCAGCTAGCTTGGGCGAGGTACGGCGAGTGCCGCAGCTCCGACCATCGGCCGGTCTAAACTGAGTCGATGGCCAATGAGCGGCAAACCGGGGTCGTCGACCCGGCGTTCGCGCACGATCCTGTCGACCAGGCGGCGAGTCCCGCGCCCGCGGGGCCGGTCGACCGCCTGGCGGCGAACGAGCGCGTGCTGCTCGGCGATCTGTTCGCCGTCGTCGAGGAGCACGCCGACGCGGCCGCCGAGCCGGTCGACCGCGCGAAGGTCGAGGAGGCCTTCGTGTTCGCCTGCGAGCGGCACGCTGACCAGCGGCGCGCCTCGGGCGACGACTTCATCGTCCACCCGGTCAGCGTCGCAAAGATCTGCGCGGGGATGCGGCTCGACACACCGACGCTCTGCGCGGCGCTGCTCCACGACACCGTCGAGGACACCAGCGCCTCGCTCGATGAGGTGCGCGCCCAGTTCGGCGACGAGGTCGCCCAGCTCGTCGACGGCGTCACCAAGCTGACCGGGATCACATTCCAGAGCCGCGACGATCGCCAGGCCGAGAACTACCGCAAGATGATGGTCGCGATGGCCTCTGACATCCGGGTCATCCTGATCAAGCTCGCCGACCGCCTGCACAACATGCGCACGATCGACGCGATGCCGAAGCAGAAGCAGCACGACAAGGCCCGCGAGACGCTCGACATCTTCGCTCCGCTGGCCCACCGGCTCGGCATCCACGCGATCAAGTGGGAGCTGGAGGATCTCGCGTTCGCAACGCTGCACCCGCGCAAGTTCACCGAGATCAAGGGCCTCGTCAACCAGCAGCGCGACGAGCGCGAGGGCTACGTGACGCGTGCCGGCGAGTACCTCGGCAAGGAGCTCCAGGCAGTCGGCATCGACGCCCAGATCTCCGGCCGCGCGAAGCACTTCTACTCCATCTACTCGAAGATGACCAAGAAGGACCGCGAGTTCAACGAGATCTACGACCTGACCGCGATGCGCGTCCTGGTCGGCTCGGTCAAGGACTGCTACGGCGCGATCGGCGTCATCCACTCGCTCTGGAAGCCGCTGCCCGGCCGCTTCAAGGACTACGTCGCGATGCCGAAGTTCAACATGTACCAGGCGCTGCACACGACGGTGATCGGGCCCGAGGGACGGCCGCTGGAGATCCAGATCCGCACCCAGGAGATGCACGACACCGCCGAGTACGGCATCGCCGCGCACTGGATCTACAAGGACGGCAAGCGCCGGCCCGAGGACAAGGTCGAGTGGCTCAAGCAGCTCGTCGACTGGCAGAAGGAGCTGCAGGACCCGCAGGAGTTCGCCGAGACGCTGCGCGCCGACCTGTTCGAGGACGAGGTCTTCGTCTTCACCCCGAAGGGCGAGGTCAAGTCGCTCGCGGCCGGCGCCACGCCGCTCGACTTCGCCTACTCCGTCCACACCGACGTCGGCCACCGCTGCGTCGGCGCGAAGGTCAACGGCAAGATCGTGCCGCTGCACTACGAGCTGCAGTCGGGCGACATCTGCGAGGTGCTGACCTCGAAGAAGGAGCGCGGCCCGTCGCGCGACTGGCTCTCGCTGGCCAAGACGACGCGCGCCCAGTCCAAGATTCGGGCCTGGTTCAAGCGCGAGCGGCGCGAGGACTCCGAGCGCACCGGTCGCGAGATCCTGCAGGAGAACCTGCGCCGTCAGGGGCTGCCACCACAGAAGATCGCCGGCTCGCCGCTGCTCGCCGACGTGATCCGCGAGATGGGCTTTCGCAAGGGCGACGACTTCTACGTCGCGCTCGGCCAGGCCAAGGTCTCGGCGAAGGTCGCCACCCAGAAGATCATGCAGAAGCTGCGCCAGGGCGAGTCCGCCGTCGACCATGACGGCGCCGCCGCGCAGCTGCTCGAGCGCAAGAAGGAGCGCAGCCGCTCGACCGGCAACGCCTCGGCCTACGGCATCGTCGTCGACGGCATCGACGACGTGATGCTGCGCCTCGCGAAGTGCTGCCGCCCCGTGCCCGGGGACCCGATCGTCGGCTACATCTCGCTCGGCAAGGGGATTACGATCCACCACGAGGGCTGCTCGAACGCGATCGCCCTGCAGCGCAACCCGGAGCGCTTCACGAAGGTCTGGTGGGAGGGCGACACGGCCGGCTCGTCGTTCCGCGCGGAGATCGAGATCGACGGCTACGACCGCCACCGCCTGCTCGAGGACCTGTCGCGCTGCTTCGCCGAGGCCGGCGTCAACATCCTCGAGGCGCGCTGCACGACGGTCCACCCGATGATCAAGAACCGCTTCGTCGTCGAGGTCGGCGACACCGCCGCGCTGAAGAGCTGCATCCAGCGCCTGCGCAACATCGACAGCGTCTTCGACGCCTACCGCGTCACCCCCGCCTGAGGCCCTATAGCCGGCGCCTCTGGCGCCTCAGGACACGACCGTCAGCGCGTGCGGGGCGGCGCTGAAGCGGACCGACTGCTCCTCGCCGATGTAGTCGCCGTCGACCTGGACCGGCAGCGGGCGACCGTCGGCGCTCTCGACGAGCGCCTCGGCGACGGCTGGGAAGGGCGTGATCTGGCGGTGCTTGGAGACGGTCCGCGCGCTTCCTGAGAAGAGGCGTGGGATCAGCGTCGGCAGCTCGAGTGGTGTCGCCTTGCGCAGGACGGCGACGCCGAGCGATCCGGTGTCGAGGCCCGCGCCCTCGCAGACCCGGATCGGGCGCGGCCCGAAGTAGGTGAACGGATCGGAGTTCTGGGCGATCACCGTGACCGCGTCCACGCTCTCGCCGGCGACGGTGACGCACATCCGCGGCGGCTTGACGAGGTAGCGGCGGTTGAAGGTCGAGATGGCCGCCCACGAGTAGTAGTAGGGCCCCAGGCGCGCCTTGAGCCGCGGGTGGGCGTCGACACGCTCGACGACGCTGGCGTCGAGGCCGACTCCCGAGGAGAAGACGAACGCTCGTCCGTTGACCAGCCCGAGATCGACCTTGCGCGGTCGGAAGTCGTCGGCGAGCGCCAGCAGGTACTCGGTCGCGTCGACCACGTCGGCGGGGATGCCGAGCGTGCGGTGGAAGACGT
The DNA here is from genome assembly GCA_036259535.1 of Thermoleophilaceae bacterium. Lineage (GTDB taxonomy): Bacteria > Actinomycetota > Thermoleophilia > Solirubrobacterales > Thermoleophilaceae > JAAYBF01. Next base: position 62,661 of record DATABO010000065.1, on the reverse strand, counting down.
TGGTCGCCCCGCCGGGCAGGCAGCTCAGCGGCGTGTCGGAGCCGAGCAGCCCGTTGGCCGCCTCGTTGACCGTGCCGTCGCCGCCGAAGGCGACGACGAGGTCGTAGCCCTCGCGGGCCGCCTCGCGGCAGATCTGGGTCGCGTGATCGCGGCGCTCGGTGTCGACGGCCTCGACGTCGTAGCGCGCCTGCAGCGCGTAGACGACGAGGTTGCGCAGCCGGTCCGAGACGGTCGTCGCGTACGGGTTGACGATCACCAGCATCCGCTTCTTCTCGGCGCTGGTCGACGACAGGCGTTGCGCCAGCTCCTCGGCGCGGGCCTCGCTGGCGGCGGTCGGCGACGGGTCCACGGAGGGCATGCGCTAAACGCTAACCCCGCCCCCTGCGCGCGGTTACGGCCCGGGAGCGCTCAACGACTCGAAGCGGACAGTGTCGCCCTCCTCGGCCTCGCGAACGCGACCCTCGTTGAGCAGCAGGTCGGTGTGCCCGAGGACCTCGCTGAGCGTCAGGTAGGCCTGGGTCACGGCGATGTTCCCCCACAGCGCCTGCGCCAGCTCGTAGGCGCTGCGCGGCCGCTCGTGGATCAGCCGGTGGAGCTTGTCGGCGCGGCGGCGGTGGAGGGCGAAGCGCTCGTCGATCAGCGCGCGGTGGTCGGTGACCGGGTCGCCGTGACCGGGAAGGACCAGGTCGACGTCCATCGCCCGCGTCTTGGTCAGCGAGTCGAGATAGGTCACCAGCGCCTGCGGGCGCTCGGCGCCTCCGTCGAGCGGTCGCGTGATCAGCGGGTTGGACGAGATGTGACCGAGCAGGTGGTCGGCGGCGATCAGCGTTCGCCGCTCGGCGTCCTCGAAGACGGTGTCGGTGGGGGAGTGCCCGGGACGCCAGTGGACCTTCCACGTGCGGTCCCTAAACGCCAGCTCGTCACCGTCGTGCAGCACGCGGGTCACCCTCGCCGCCGCGCCCCAGGCCCGGAACGCGCGCGAGACCGACTGCAGCGCGCGCACTACGTCCTCCGGGATCCCGTGGCGGAGCATCGTGGCGGTCGCGAAGTCGTCGTCGGCCTGCATCTCCTCGGCGAAGCGCTCGACCATCGGCACGGCGCGGTCGATCGTCGCCACCTCGGCGCCCGAGCGCGCGGCGACCAGCCCGACCAGCCCGAGGTGGTCGATGTGCTGGTGGGTGATGACCACCAGCTCGATCTCCTCGAGCGACCTCCCGAGCGCCGCGAGGCCCTGGGTCAGCTCGTCGAACGATGTACCGGAGTTCGGGCCGGCGTCGACGAGCGTCAGCGGCTCGTCGTCCACCAGGTAGCAGTTGACCCGTCCGACTGCGAACGGGGTCGGGATCGAGAGACGGTGGACGCCGGCCGCGGCTGCCGCGGCGAAGCCGGCTGGCTCGGTCGCGGTGCTCACGACCTGATCAGCCCGAGCAGCTCGTCGCGCTTGGCTGCCATGTGCTCGGGGGAGACGAGCGACTCGAGGTTGAGCCGCAGCAGCGGCTCGGTGTTCGACGGGCGCACGTTGAAGTGCCAGTCGTCGTAGTCGACCGACACCCCGTCGAGCCACGAGACCTCGCCGTCGGAGTAGCGCGCGGCGATCTCGTCCATCTTCGCCCACTGGTCGGCGACCTCGGAGTTGATCTCGCCAGAGATGAAGTACCGGTCGCGCAGGTCGGCGAGCAGCTCCGCCAGCGTCCGACCCTCCTTCGAGAGCAGCTCGAGGATCAGCAGCGCCGGCAAGGTCCCGGAGTCGGCGCAGTAGAAGTCGCGGAAGTAGTAGTGGCCCGATACCTCGCCGCCGAAGGCGGCTCCCTCGTCGCGCATCCGCGTCTTGAAGAACGCGTGGCCGACGCGGTTCACGCGCGCCGTCCCGCCGGCCTGCTCGACGACGTCTCGTACCGCGCGACTGGCTCGCACGTCGTAGAGGATCGTCGCGCCGGGCTCGCGCTCGAGGATCGACTTCGCGAGCAGTACGGTCAGGAAGTCACCGTCTACGAACGTCCCGCTTCCGTCGATGAAGAAGCAGCGGTCGGCGTCCCCGTCCCAGGCGATGCCGAGGTCGGCGCCCTCGGCGCGCACCTTGTCGACGATGAAGCGCCGGTTCTCCTCGAGCAACGGGTTCGGCTCGTGATCTGGGAACTCGCCGTCGGGCTTCCAGTACAGCTGCACCTGATCGATCGGGAGAGCATCCAGCAGCGGTCCGCAGAGCGGCCCGGCCATCCCGTTGCCGCCGTCGAGCACGACCCTCAGGGGTGCGACGGCGTCGGGATCGATCCAGGCGAGCGCGTCGCGGCCGAACCGGTCGTAGACGTCCTCGCGCTCGATCGTCCCCGAGGGGCCGTCCGGCTCGCCGAGCGCGACGCCGGTCAGCAGCTCGCGCAGCTCGCCGATCCCTGCATCGCCGGACAGCGCCAGCGCGCCGCGACCGACCAGCTTCGCCCCGGTGTAGGCCTTGGGATTGTGCGAGGCGGTGCACATCAGGCCGCCGTCGAGCTCGCGCGAGCCGACCGTCCAGTAGAGCATCTCGGTGCCGACCATCCCGATGTCGAGCACCGCGGCCCCCTCGTCGCTCATTCCGCGCGCGTACTCGGCGGCCAGGGCGGGCGCCGTCAGGCGCATGTCGCGCCCGAGCGCGAGGCGCAGCGCGCGTGGCTGGGTGTCGTACATCCCGGCCAGGACACGGGCGAAGCCGCGTCCGATGGCGTATGCGGTGGCCTCGTCGATCTGGGAGCCGTAGAGGCCACGGACGTCGTAGGCCTTGAAGATCCCTGCGTCTATCTCGGTCACGCGGCGAGAGGCTACAGCCAGCCCCGCCGCCGGAAGTAGCCCAGCATCCCGAGCAGCAGCGCGACCATCGCGCCCAGCACGACCCAGAAGGCCGCGTTCGATCCCTCGCCCGGCACGCCGACGTTCATTCCCCAGAGGCTCGCCACCAGCGTCAACGGCAGCACCATGACGCTGATCGAGGTCAGCACGCGCAGGATGTCGTTGACGCGGTGCGAGATCACCGACTCGTTCGAGTCCTCGAGCGCCTCGACGACCTCCTTGTAGTTCTCGAGCATGTCCCAGATCCGCTCTGAGGCGTCCTGGATGTCGTCGAAGTAGACGTCGAGGTCGGCGGCCATGTAGCGCTGCTTGGTCCGCTCGAGGTCGCGCAGCGTCGAGCGCTGCGGCCGGATGATCTTGCGGAAGTTGATGATCTCCTGCTTGACGTTGGAGATGTCGCGCACCAGCTCCTCGGAACGGCCGAGGAAGATGTCCTCCTCGACCTGCTCGAGCTTGTTGCCCATCTTGCGCAGCATCGGGAAGCAGTAGTCGAAGGAGTCGTCGACGATCTTGTAGAGCAGGTAGCCGGGCCCCTTGGAGAGCAGCTGCTCGAGCATCTCGTCGGAGCTGCGACAGCGCTCGAAGAGGTACTCGACGGGCGGGATCGGACGGTTCGGCAGCGTGATCAGGAAGTCCGGCCCGACGAACATGTCCAGCTCGGCGGTGTTCAGGCGGCCGACCGACTTGTCGTAGACGGGGAAGTGCAGGACGATGAACAGGTAGTCGGGGTACTCGTCGATCTTCGGCCGCTGGTTGCGCGAGGCGACGTCCTCGTAGTCGAGCGGGTGGAAGTCGAAGTGCTCCTGCAGCCAGGCGCGGTCGACCGGGCCGGGACGCTCGATGTTGATCCAGCGCAGCGGGCGCGCGGGGACGTCGACAGCGCCGCCGCCGCTCCACTCGACGATCTCTACGTTCGGCTCAGGAGCAGCGGTCGACGGCCCGGAGTCGGGTCCGATGCGCGGCGTTCGCCGCAGGCGTGGCCTGGGAATGCTCGGCATGGCTCGGACTAAGCGGGTCTTCGCTGGGGGCCGTCACGGGATTGATTCTACCCCCGGCCTTGCATCCATCCTCGCGCTCGCTATCCTGCTTGCACTGACATAGCCGCACGCATCCAGAGGGGTGGAGGGAAATGGCCCTACGAAACCCCGGCAACCATCCAGGCGACCAAGGTCGCAGGGAAAGGTGCCAAGTCCATCAGGCCCACGGGCCTGAAAGATGTGGCGAAGCCCTTCAGAGGCCTCCGTCACGAGCAACGCGGCGGAGGCTTTCGACATTGAAGGGACCATGGGCATGGCTCTAGAAGCGCTGAAGTGCAAGGAGTGCGGGACCACCTATCCGCTCGAGGCGCGCTACGTCTGCGACGACTGCTTCGGGCCGCTCGAGGTGGCGTACGACTTCTCCGGGCTCGACGCCGCCGAGACGCGGCGCAAGATCCAGGCGGGCCCCCAGTCGATCTGGCGCTACTCGGACTTCCTGCCGTTCGAGTCGCAGCCGCGCACGGCGCTGGCCGCCGGGGTGACGCCGCTGGTACGCGCGGACCGGCTCGCCGAGCGCCTCGGCCTCGGCGAGGTCTGGGTCAAGAACGACGCCGCCAACCCGACCCACTCGTTCAAGGACCGCGTCGTGACGGTTGCGCTGGCGAAGGCGCAGGAGCTCGGCTACGAGGTCGTCGCCTGCGCGTCGACGGGCAACCTCGCCAACGCCGTCGCCGCCCATGCGGCCGCAGCGGGCCTGGAGTCCTATGTCTTCGTGCCGGCAGACCTCGAGGAGCAGAAGATCCTCGCGACCGGCGTCTACGGCACCAACCTCGTCGCCGTCGACGGCAACTACGACGACGTCAACCGGCTCTGCACCGAGCTCTCCGGCGAGCGCGACTGGGCGTTCGTCAACGTCAACATGAGGCCGTACTACTCCGAGGGGTCGAAGACGGTCGGCTACGAGATCGCCGAGCAGCTCGGCTGGGAGCTGCCCGACCGCGTGGTCGTGCCCGTCGCCTCCGGCTCGCTGTTCACGAAGATCGCCCGCGGCTTCGAGGAGTGGGGCGAGGTCGGCTTGGTTGAGGGCGAGCTGCCGAAGTTCAACGGCGGGCAGGCCGAGGGCTGCTCGCCGGTCGCCCAGGCCTACGAGGCCGGGCGCGACTTCTGCGCTCCGGTCAAGCCCGAGACGATCGCCAAGTCGCTGGCAATCGGCAACCCCGCCGATGGCCCGTACGCGCTCGACCTCGCCCGGCGCACCGAGGGGGGCGTCGACTCCGTGACCGACGACGAGATCCGCGCCGGCATCCGGCTGCTCGCCGAGACGACCGGGATCTTCACCGAGACGGCGGGCGGGGTGACCACCGCGACGCTGGCGAAGCTCGCCGAGCGTGGCGAGATCGGCCGCGACGAGCGCGTCGTCCTGGTGATCACCGGCGAGGGCCTGAAGACGCTCGACGCGGTGCGCGGCAGCTTCCAGACGATCGACGTCGACCCGACGGCCGAGTCGTTCGCCAGCGCGGCGGGCGTCGGAGCCGTCGCCTAGCGGCTGTAGACTCGCGCGCCGAGATATGAGCGTCACGGTCAAGATTCCAACGCAGCTACGCAGCGTCACCGGCGGCGAGGCCGAGACGGCCGTCGACGAGGCGACCACGGTCGGCGAGGTGCTCGACGGTCTTTACGACCGCTTCGACGGCCTGCGCGACCGGATCGCCGAGGACGGCGGCCTGCGCCGCTTCGTCAACGTCTACGTCGGCGGGGAGGACATCCGCTTCCTCGATGGCCTCGACACCGCCGTCGACGACGGCGACGAGGTCACCATCCTGCCGGCCGTCGCCGGCGGCTGAGCCTGCGCCGCTCCACAGTGAGTTGGGATCCGGCGGGCTCGACCGTCCTCCTGACGGGCGCCCAGGGGTTCATCGGGGCGTGGCTCGCCGAGCGGCTGCTCGAGGAGGGCGCGCGGGTGGTGGTGCCGCGGCGCGACTTCGAGCCCGACGCCCGCTTTCGCACCGACGGGATCGAGGAGCGGTGCGTGATCGTGGCCGCCGACGTCCAGGACTACGAGGCCCTGACGCGCGTGCTCAACGAGCACGCCGTCGACGCCGTCTTCCACCTCGCCGCCCAGACGATCGTCGGGACCGCCAACCGCTCGCCGCTGTCGACGTTCGAGGCCAACGTTCGCGGCACCTACGTGCTGCTGGAGGCGTGCCGGGTTGCGGGGACGGCGACGCGGATCGTCGTGGCCTCGTCGGACAAGGCCTATGGCTCGCACGACGAGCTGCCGTACCGCGAGGACTTCGCGCTCCAGCCGACGTTCCCCTACGACGTCTCGAAGGCCTGCACGGACATGATCGCGCGCAGCTTCGCCGCGACCTACGGGATGCCCGTCGGCGTGACGCGCCTGGCCAACGTCTACGGCGGCGGCGATTTGAACTGGTCGCGGATCGTCCCCGACAGCTGTCGCGCGTTGGCCAGGGGCGACGCACCGGTCATCCGCTCGGACGGCACGCCGGAGCGCGACTATCTCTACGTCGAGGACGCCGTCGAGGCCTACCTGGCGGTCGCGCGCTCGCTCGACGACGAGTCGCTGCGCGGACGGGCCTGGAACGCGGGCTGGGGATCGCCGCTCGCCGTGCGCGAGATCGTCGATCGGCTGATCGCCGTGTCCGGCTTGGAGGCGACACCCGACGTCCAGGGCGACGGCACGCCGCACGGTGAGATCGACCGTCAGTACCTCGATTCGAGCGCGATTCGCGCCGAGCTCGGCTGGGAGCCGCGCGTCGCGCTCGACGCGGGCCTGCGTCGCACCTACGACTGGTACGCGCGGCGTCTGCCTTGACCGCTCAGGCCGAGCGCCGGCCGTCCGGGAACTCGAGCACCGTCGCGCCCGTCTCCAGAGGCCGCTCAGCGGGAGCAAGCAGGCGACCGCGGGTCAGCAGCCGCACCTCGTGCGCCTGAAGCATCGCCGACATGTCCGGCACGGCCGTCAGGACGGCGCGACCGTGCTGCTCGGCCTCCGCGCGCAGGACGGAGCAGACTCGCTCGCGGTCGAGGATCCCAAGCCCGGCGGTGGGGTCGTCGGCGATCAGCAGCTTGGGGCCGCGGACCGTTGCCTGCGCGATCGCGCAGAGGATCCGCGCCGCGTCGGAGAGATCGCTCCAGCGCTCGCCCGCGCAGCTCCCGACGTCGTATGCGTGGAGGGCCTCCGACGCGCGTCGGTGCGCGCGGCTCGGGCCGAGGTCGCGATATAGGCCAAGCGCGACGTAGTCCTCGACCGTGAGGTCGGGCAGCTGCGGGCCGGCCCGCTCGACCCAGCCGATTCGTTCGCGGTGGACCCGCGCGAGCTGACGCGGCGAGAGGGCCGCGAGATCGGCTCCGTCGAACGTCACCTTGCCGGCGCTGGGCCGTTGGAAGCCCGCCGCTATCTCCAGCAGCGCCGTCTTGCCCGCGTTGCGCTGGCCGTAGACGGACACGAGCGCGCCGGCGGGGACCTCCAGGGAGACTGCGCGCAGCACGCGCAGCTCGCGCGGCCCGCGCCAGTACGACTTGGTGACCGATTGCAGGCGAAGCAGCGACACGAACCCTCCTCGCGCTAGCTGATCGAACGCTCAACATCGAGGGGAGGTGCGATGCGCGAGCGTCTGGCGCGCTCCAGCGCATCGACCTCCCCTCTTCGCGCCCGGCCGGCCTGCCCACCGTTGGAGGGGAGTGGGGGCCTCGCCGACGACGGAGGCTTCGCAGATGGAACGCCACGTCCCTCCGTCACGCCCTTGCAACTTAGAGCCCGACAGGGCTACTGGCAATACCTGCGCGAGAGTACTCTCGCGCAGGTATCTCAGCGGGCCGGTTACCGTGCGCTGAGTGGGTGTCACGGCGGTCCTCCGAACTGCGCTGGTCGCGATCGGCCTGACGGCGGCCGCTCCACAGCCGCCCGTCGCGGCCGAGGTGGTCGGGCGGTCGGTGGAGGGGCTTCCCCGATCCAGGCCTGGCGCGTGGGGCCCGCGCGTGCCGACCGCGTCGTGCTCGTCGTCGGCGAGATCCACGGGACCGAGCCGGCGGGTCGCGCGGTCGTGCGACGCCTGCGCTCGGCCGCCACGCCGCGCGGCGTGGCCCTGCTGCTCGTCGACAGCGCCAATCCAGACGGCGGACGTGCCGGCACGCGCTGGAACGCCCGCGGGGTCGACCTCAATCGCAACTTCCCGTTCGGCTGGCGACCGATCGACGCGCCGTTCGGCACCTACCACTCGGGGCCAACACCGGTCTCAGAGCCCGAGACCGTCGCGCTCTCGGCGCTGATCCGGCGTGTCCGTCCCCGCGTGACCGTCTGGTACCACCAGCAGCTGCGGCTCGTCGACCGATCCGGCGGCGACCCATACCTGGAGCGTCTCTACGCGCGTCGCTCGGGACTTCCGTACAAGGCGATCGCACCGTTGCCAGGCACCGCGACGAGCTGGCAGAACCATGCCTTTCCGCGCGACAGCGCCTTCGTGGTCGAGCTGCCGCCCGGTCGCCTCAGCAGGCGCGCGACGGAGCGCCACGCGGAGGCGGTCCTCGCCATCGCAAGCGCCGTTGCGCCGCCGCGCGTCGTCCGGACGCCGATCCCCTTCGGCCCGCGCCGCCGCCGCGAGACGCGCGCCTATGCGAACCGCCACTATGGGATCGACGACCACCGCCTGCGCCGACCGCGCGTGATCGTCGAGCACTACACCGCCTCGAGCAGCTTCGCGTCGGCGTTCAACACGTTCGCCGCCGACGTGCCCGACGTCGAGCTCGGCGAGCTGCCCGGCGTTTGCGCCCACTACCTGATCGATCGCGACGGCACGATCCATCAGCTCGTGCCGACGTCGATCATGTGCCGTCACACCGTCGGGCTGAACTGGACGGCGATCGGGATCGAGCACGTCGGCGTGAGCGACGCCCAGGTGATGGGCAACCGTCTGCAGCGCGCCGCGTCGCTGAGGCTCACGCGCATGTTGCAGGGCCGTCACCGGATCGCGACACCCAACGTGATCGGTCACGCTGAGAGCCTCTCGAGCCCGTTCCACCGCGAGCGGGTGGCGCGCCTTCGGAGCCAGACGCACGGCGACTTCGCACCCTCCACGATGCTGCGCTACCGCTCGCTGCTCGCCCGGATGCCGGCGCCGGACTCGATGCGCTGACCGGCGATCCGTTCCAGCCGCCGCGCTTGCGGGTAAGCGCCCATCCATGGCTTCGATCCCCCTCGACGAGCTGGAGCTCGAGGATGCCTGGATCGAGGGCGACCCGACGGCGGTGTGGCGGTCGGCAACGGCCCATGCCGCCACGCACGGCGCCCGGTCGAGCGGAAGCTCGCTGCTCGAGGTCGCGCCCGGGTGCCGCCTGCCGCGCCACACCGACAGCGCGGAGGAGGTCATCGTCGTCCTTGCTGGGCGGGCCGAGGTGACCGTCGGCGACGAGGTCGCGGCCGTCGCGGTCAACGGCCTGGCTCTGGTTCCCAAGGACGTCCCGCACGAGGTGCGCAATGGCGGCGACGAGCCGCTGCGCTTCCTCGCGCTCTACGCCGGGACGGACGTCGTCACTCGCTACGAGTGGCCGGTCCAGCCGGGCGGCGACGCGGAGCGCAAGCCGCTCGGCTGAGCCGACGCCCTAGCGAGCCGAGTGCCCGTTGTGGCTGGCCCGCTCGTACCCGTCGGGCTCCAGGACGAAGGACTCGACCGCGACATCGGGCTCGATGTGGTTGTCGCTGAGGAACGCGCGTACCTTGCGCCCGGTCAGCCTCTCGACCAGGGCGATCAGGTCGGGGCCCATCGTGCGCTGGTAAGCGTGGCGGGCGGTGAGAACGAGTGCAGTCTCACCGTCCTTGACGAGGCTCCGCTCACCCTTGGTGAGTGTGTCCTCCAGGACGACGGTAACCAGATCTCCTGTGATGTAGGTGCGCGCGCGAGTAGGGCCGCGGCCCGTGTAATCCCTGAGCAGGCGCACTACGCCGTTGGAGATCCCAGACGCCAGCTCTCCTCCGAGGGGGTGCTCGATCTGACTGCTTGACATGCTCGCCGCTTTCTCCGCCTCCCTCGAGCCTGGACCGCGAGCGAAGAAGGAAACGGGCGATTCGCAGGCGGTCCGTGATCTGGCAGCAGTCCCGACCGGCGGCGGTCCAGCGTCAACCCACGTCTACGCAGTTTAGCCGGGTTGGGCACTGAGCGCGAACCCTTGCTCGGACCGGCGCCTAGGCGGCCCCTCTAGGCTGCCACGATGGTCGACATGGACTCGGGCGGTGCGCCTAGATCCGCGCCCACTTGGTTCGTCGACGAGCTCGACTACGCCGGTCGGGAGAACCTCGACGCCAGCCATGCCACGCGCTACGACGCCAAGGAGGACGCGGATGCCGCAGCCGAGGTAGCGCTGCTTGCCGGCCACGGCTTGACTCCGGAGTCGATCGTGGTCGAGCTCGGGGCGGGTACGGGCCAGTTCACCGTCGAGGTTGCGCGGGCCGGCGCCCGCGTGATCGCCGTCGACGTCTCGCCGGTCATGCTGAGGCAGCTCGAGGCGAAGGTCGCCTCCATCGGGCTGAGCAACGTCGAGGTCGTCCGAGCCGGCTTTCTGACCTACGAGCACCTCGGTGCCGCGGCCGACTTCGTCTACTCTCGCTTCGCGCTGCACCACCTACCCGACTTCTGGAAGGCAGTCGCGCTCGATCGCGCTCGCCGCACGCTCGCGTCCGGCGGCCTCCTGCGCCTGTGGGACGTCGTCTACGACTTCGACCCCTCCGCGGCCGAGGACCGCATCGAGGCGTGGTGCGCCACCGGAGGCGACGCCATCGAGGCCGAGTGGAGTCGCGCCGAGCTCGAGGAGCACGTCCGGGACGAGCACTCCACCTTCACCTGGCTGCTCGAGCCAATGATCCGCCGCGCCGGCTTCGAGATCGTCGAGGCCGAGCACTCCGAGGACCAGATCTTCGCGAAGTATCTGGCGCGAGCCGTTTGACCCGACGCGCCCGGCTGGATTCGAACCAGCGACCTCTTGCTCCGGAGGACCGCGTCAGCTAGGTTCGAATCGCGCCGATTTGCAGGCAAATCGGAGGCGCTCAGTGTCATCGTCCGGCCATCATATCGCGTCGGATCGACGGCGTTTACGGGGGTTTTGGCCAGAGTTCTGGCCAGCGATTTCCGGCCTCCCGGCGGCCGTGACAACGCCCTCACGACCGCCGAGAGCCCGCCCGGAAACGCGCCCGGCTGGAGTCGAACCAGCGACCTTCCGCTCCGGAGGCGGACGCTCTATCCTCTGAGCTACGGGCGCTTAGGTCGTAGAGGATAGGGATTCCGCGCTGTCCTACTCAGGCGGGATCGAAGCGAAGGCTTGGCCAGCTGTGTGGGATCCGCGGCACGGAGCTTGAGTGGCCAGGCGTGGTTTGCCCGTGGCATGCCACGGGGAACAGAAGTGGCATGGCGGCGTTCCCGTACCGCGCCGTCCTGGTAGCCGCGACACTCGCACTCGTGCTGGGTGGCTGCGGGGCGACCGACTCGGACGGGGCCGCCGGCGCCGCTGAGCGGCTCTACGCCGCCTACGCCGACCAGGACGGCGAGACCGCCTGCGCGCAGTTCAGCGACGACACACGCGAGCAGCTGGAGAAGGACGAGCGCAAGCCGTGCCCCGAGGCGGTGCTTGCGCTCGACCTGTCCGGTACGCGCGTTACCGGCGAGCAGGCCTATGTCACCGAGGCGAAGGTCGAGATCGACGGCGGCGACAGCGTCTTCGTCGAGGAGACCGGCGAGCACGGCTGGCTGGTGACGGCCGCCGGATGCCGGCCGGTGCCCGATCAGGAAGCGCCCTATGACTGCGAGGTCGAGTCCTGATGAGGGTGATGTTCTGGACCTACACCGCGATCATCGCGCTCGGCCTGGCCCTCTACATCGTGATCGGGCTGATAGGCCAGTGAAGCGGTTCCTGCGCGAGAACAGCCTGTCGATCTTCTTCCTCACGATCTTCCTGATCGCGCTGGGCCTGCAGTCGCTGGCCGGCTGGCAGGACTTCAACAACAGCCAGCTGCGCCACGACGGCGAGTCGATCGGCTACGGCCGCTACCTGCTGTCGTCGGAGTTCGGCGTCGCGATGCTCGAGAACTGGCAGTCGGAGTACCTCCAGTTTGCGCTCTACACCACCGCCACGGTCTGGTTCCTGCAGCGCGGGTCGCCGGAGTCCAAGGAGCTCGACCAGGCCGGCGGCGAGTCGGACGAGGAGCAGAAGGTTGGTCGCCACGCCGATGAGGACTCGCCGCTGTGGGCTCGCGCCGGCGGCCTGCGCACGCGCGCGTTCTCGAACTCGCTGCTGATCGTAATGGGCGCGATCTGGCTGCTGTCCTGGCTCGGCCAGGCGATCACCGGCCGCGTCGCCTACAACGAGGAGCGGCTCGAGCACCACCAGTCTGGGCTCGACTTCGTGCAGTACCTCGGCAGCGCCGACTTCTGGGAGCGGACGCTGCAGAACTGGCAGTCCGAGTTCCTCGCGGTCGGCTCGATGGCGATCCTCGCCGTCTACCTGCGCCAGCGCGGCTCTCCCGAGTCCAAGCCCGTCGGCGAGGCGCACGATCACACCGGCGTGACCGGCTAGCGCTTCCCCTTGCGGCGGATGCCGGAACAACCGTGGTTGCTCTGGTCGGAAAGGCCGAGCCGGCGCTAATATCGACGTACGGGCTCAGCAGACGAGAGCTGTGCGGCTCACGCAGTGCACGAGGACGGCCGGGCGCAGTCGATGGGTGCGTCGGTCCCTCGGAGAACAGGATCTTCGAGGAGCCGGCATGCCGCTTGTAGACGTTCAGTCAGATGTTCTCGGTACGACCCAGATCGTGGCCATTCGAGGCGAGATCGATCTGGCGTCCGTGGAGACCGTTCGCCACGCCCTGGACGGAGCCTTCTCGCGCTGTCCCGAGACCATCGTCCTCGACCTGAGCGAGGTCGCCTTCTGCGATTCGTCGGGCATCCACATGGTGGTCTGCAACCATCGGCGCGCGGCGGGGCGCGGCATCCGATTCCTAGTCGTGCGCCCGACCGGCCCAGCATGGCGGCCGTTCGAGGTCTGCCAGATCGACCGCCAGGTCACGTTCATCGACCCGGGCAACGGAAAGGCTCACACGGCCTCTCACGCCGACACCACAGAGTCCCCAAACGCGGCTTGACCCGCGAGGCCAGCTAGTCGGAGTATCCGTCTTGGCTGACCGAAGCAGTCGCGCTCGGCTCGAGGACGAACGACTCGACCGCAACGTCGGGATCGACGTTGTTGGCGCTGAGGAATGCGCGGACCTTGCGGCCAGTCGCCTGCTCGACGAGGTCGATCAGGTCGGATTTCATCGTCCGCTGGTACGCCTGGCGTGCTTGGAGGACGAGGGCCGTCTCGCCATCGGCGACGAGGCTCCGCTCCCCCTTGGTCAGGGTGTCCTCCAACACGACGGTCACGAGATCGTCGTTGAGATGGGTACGCGCCCGCGTGGGGCCGCGGCCGGTGTACTCCCTGAGCAGGCGCACGACCCCGTTGGAGACAGCTGAGGCAGTAACGCCTCCAGATGGATGCTCCGCCGTGTGGCTGCCAGTCATGGCGAGCCGCCTTCCTCCGCCTCCCTCAAATGAGGACCGCGATGCGAAGAAGGAAACGGACGATTCGCAGGCGACCCGTGATCCGGCAAAGTGCCCCAAGAGCAAGGGTCCAGCGTCAAGCCACGTCGCACGAGTGTAGACGCTTCCGTGTTGTCCTGGCACGGGGTCGCGGACTGGGCACGGGCAGATCAAGGTCCAGACGACCCACCGCTCCGTCGTGAGCACCGATCTCAGCGTCTTCGCTGGCGACTCAGTCGACTAGAGCAATCCGCCGCTCGTTCGTCGGACGACCTCCCGACATCGGGGAGACGCGTGGCGGCGGAACGAGAATGCGTCGTTTCGACCGGCCAAGGGTAGGAGCCAAGTCAGCGAGCGAAGAGAGCGATGGGAGACCCGATGCGCCGGCTGGTGGTGTTCGTTGGGACAACGAGGCCAGAAGCGGAGAGGAGAACCTCGATGCTCGAAAGCGACATACCTCCCACGGAGCCGGTAGTCCTTCCCCATACCGATGCTCGGCCTGCACCGAATGCCATGCCAAGCGCTGGGAGCGAGACCGGAGTGAGCCTCGAGGTAGCCGATCACTGAGGCCCGACGCCCGCCGCAGGCGACAGGCGCTGCTGCTCCGGAGGGCGGCGCTCCATCCACTGAGCTACGGGCGCTTGTCCTGCCGAGGACAGGGCTTCTCGGATCGCCCGCGCCGTCCTCTCAGCACATGCTCGGGCCAAGCGCGGGGGCTGTCACCCGCTGATCGCGGGTGCCGCTCGAGTGAAGCGCCGATCATCTACTTGGGACAGGAGGAAGTGGGCGATGTCTGCGCGGGCGATGCTGGCGCCGATCTTGCGCGGCCGAGGAAGCCGGCCTGACATCTGAGCCGGCGGCCGGTTCTCGGCGACTGCCTGGCGGTACGCGTCCACCGGATCGGGATGGCGGCTCACCGGCTCCGGACCGGCTCGACTGTCGACCACGACACGAACACTTGTTCCCCAGTCTGACGCGCCCACCCGCCAGCTCCACCGCACCGCTTCAGAACCGTCCGCACCCTCACCGCCACAGCACGACACCACTTCTGACCGGCCCGCTCGCCTCGCTCCGCTCGGCTCCCACCCCTCCACAACAGCAGCCGCTCCCTACGGGACCGCCCAACGGATCACACACTTGCACCAAGGTTGCGTCTACCCCTCCGATGCTCACCATCGGCAAGATCGGAGGACGCGGGGGAGGCCACTGGCGCACCCCCGACTACTACACCCAGCAGGTCGCCCAGGGCGCCGAGGACTACTACTCCGGCAAGGGCGAGGCGCCCGGCACTTGGACCGGCCGGGGAGCCGCGAACCTCGGCCTTGCCGGACAGGTCCAAGACGGCGAGCTGCAAGCCCTGTTCGAGTGCCGCCACCCGGTCAGCGGCGACCAGCTCGGCCGCCCTCCCGGCGAGCACGCAGTCAAGGGCATCGACCTCCAGATGGCCGTCCCGAAGTCGGTCTCGACGCTCTGGGCGCTCGCCGACGAGTACGGCCAGCCGCAGGTCGCCGAGGCGGTGTGGGAGGCCACCCACGGAGCCGGCCGGGCCGCGCTCGGCTACCTCGAGCGGCACGCCTGCACATCGCGCGCCGGGCGCGGCGGACACATCCCGCTGGAGGGGGAGGGGTTCATCGGCGCGGCGTTCCCGCACCGCTTCTCCCGCGAGGGCGACCCGCACATCCACGTCCACTTCCTCGTCGCGAACATGACCCGCTGCGGCGACCCCGCCCAAGGCGTCGAGGACGCCTGGCGGACCCTCGACGCCCGCGACCTCTACCAGCACCGGATGGCCGCCGGCTACGTCTTCCAAGCCGAGCTGCGCGAGCGGCTGACCCGCGAGCTCGGCGTCCAGTGGACCGATGTCCACAAGGGCGCCGCCGAGATCGCTGGGGTTCCCCGGCCGCTCGCGCTCGCGCTGTCCAAGCGCCGCAAGCAGATCCTCGACACCCTCGACCGAGCCGGCCGGACGAGTGCCCGCGAGGCCGAGATCGCCGCCTTGTCGACACGCAAGGGCAAGGAGTCCTTCGACCTCGCCGAGCAGCGCGACCAGTGGCGGGCCGTCGCCCAAGAGCACGGATTCGGACCCGACGAGCTGGCCGGCGCGATCGGCCGTGGCGAGTTCCGCGACCTCGACCGGTTGGAGATCGGCGAGACCATCGGCGAGCTGATCGCCGCCGAGGGACTGACCAGCGAGCGGTCGACCTTCCACCGCCGCCAGGTCGTCCAGAACCTCGCCGCCGCACATGGCCGGGGCGGGTCGATCGAGAGGATCGAGGACATCGCCGATCGGCTGATCGCTTCCGATCAGGTCGTGGTCGTTGACGGTGAGCAGGCCGCCGGGCCACGGGTGCGCGGCCGGGCTGCCGGAGCGGGCAGAGAGGCCGCGCTGACCACGGCGGACATGCTCTCCGTGGAGGCCGCGATGGTCGACCAGGCCCTCGGCAGGGTGGGGGAGGGAGCGGGAGTCGTCCGGCTCGCCGATGGCGACGACCTGTTCGCGCGGCGGCCCGGCGGGCTAGTGCTCTCCGACGAGCAGCAGCGGATGGTCCGATCGCTCGTCGCGTCCGGTCACGGGGTCGAGGTCGTGCGCGCCAGGGCCGGGACCGGCAAGACGACGGCGATCGACGCGGCGCGCGAGCTGTGGGAGCAGGCCGGGCACCGCGTCGTCGGCGCCGCGCTCGCCGGCCGGGCCGCCGACGAGCTGCGCGCCCGTGGCGGGATCGACAGCTACACAGTCCACGGACTGCTCCAAGACCTCGACCGCGGCGGCGACTGGACACTCGGTGCGCGCACCGTCCTCGTCGTCGATGAGGCCGGGATGGTCGACACCCGCCGCATGGCCCGGCTGCTCGACCACGCGGCCCAGGCCAACGCCAAGGTCGTGCTGATCGGCGACGAGCGCCAGCTAGCCGCCGTCGAGGCCGGCGGCGGCTTCGCCGCTCTCGCCGACCGGCTCGGCACGATCGAGCTGACGGAGGTCTACCGCCAACAGCACGCCTGGGACCGCGAGGCGCTCGACCAGCTCCGCCACGGCGACATCTCCGAGTGGGTCGCCGCCTACGACCAGCACGGCCGGCTCGTCCCATGCCAGGGCGCCGACGACCAGCTCCATCAGCTCGTCGCCGACTGGTTCGTCGCCGCCCGCGAGCATGGGCAGGTCGAGACGCAGATGCTCACCGCCACCCGCGACGAGGCCCACGCCCTCAATGACCTCGCCCGCCAGGCGCGTGTCGCGGCCGGCGACCTCGACGACAGCACCGCCCTCGTCGTCGGCGACCGGCTGTTCGCCGAAGGCGATCGCGTGCTCGCCTTGCGCAACCAGTGGGTCGCGACGACCGACGAGGGCAGCCACAGGCTGCGAAACGGCAACCGCGCCACCGTCACCCGCACCGACCACCAGGCCGGCGAGCTGCACGCCGCACTCGACGCCGGCCCCGAGGTGATCCTGCCCGCCGACTACCTCGCCGACGGCCATCTCAGCCACGGCTACGCCCAGACCGTCCACAAGTCCCAGGGCATGACGATCGGCGACACCTTCGTCTTGGGCTCGCCCGACCTCGCCCGCGAGCTCGGCTACGTCGCTTCGTCGCGTCACACCGACAGCTCGCGCTTCTACATCAACGTCGGCCAGGACGCAGACCTCGACCGTGCGCAGCTCCCCGGCCTGCAAGACCAGCCCCTCTACGACGAGCTAGAGCGAGCCCTCGGCGTCGAGCGCGCCAAGCAGCTCGCGGTCGACGTCAGCGAGATCGACGCCGACCTCGGCCAGCTCACCACCGCCCAGCTCATCGAGATCCGCGACCGCGGCGAGCGAATCCTCTCCACGATCCCACGTCATGCTCGCCGCGCCCGCGACGCCGAGCTGCTCGAGCGCGCCGCCGCCAACGCCGCCCACCTTGACGGACTGCTCGCGAACGCCCGCCAGGAGCGCGACGGGCTCGCCCGCCGCGACCGCGACCGCCGCGCCACCCTCAACCAGCGCATCCACCAGCTCGACCATGCGCTCACCGCCGCCCGCGCCGAGGTCGCTGACCGCACAGACACCGCCTCCGTCGATCCCGCCACGGTCATCGACCAGCACGAAATGGAGATCGTCGACGCCACCGCCGCCGAGCGCGAGCTAGCCGCACGCCGCGCGCACGCCCACTGGCGTGCGACACGGATCGCCGCGCTCGACACCGACCCCGCCATCGAGCGCCAGCTCGGCCAGCGGCCCGAGGCGCCCACCGACCGCGAGCGCTGGGAGCAAGCCGTCGCCGCTCAAGAGTCCTACCGCCTCCAATACGGCGAATACCCGCACGACCACGACCCCACCAGCCTCACCGGCCGCCAAGCAGCTGACTGGCAGCACACCCACAAGCTCGCCGAGCTGCTGTTCGATACACCCGACGTCGACCCGACACCCGACCTCACGCCTCAGCCCGAGGCGCCCGGCCTCTCGCGCTGACAGGCGCCGGCCGTAGGCTTGCGCGATGGCCCTCGATCCCGAGCCTGAGCGCAGCCAGAAGGCGATCGCCTCGACGCTCGACTTCTACCGAGATGCGATCGGCTGGCTCGCAGACCGCCACGCCACCTGGGGGATAGACACGCCGCCTGGCATCGACAGCGAGGACCGCGAGCCGGCCGTCTGGAAGGTCGCCGGCGACGTGATCGCTCAGGCGACCGCCCTCGTCGACCAGCTTGAGGATGGCTACACCCAACAGACGCTCCCTCTCATCCGCAGCATCCACGAGGGCAGCCGGCTAGTAGCCGTCCTGGCCAATCCCGAGGAAGACGCCATCCTCCGCAGCTGGCTGGCGAACAAGGAGATCAAGCAGTCCGAGCTCCGCAAGGCGCAGGAGCGCGAGGCCAAGCGCGTCGCCGCCGAAATGCGTGAGGCAGGCATAGATCCCGGCAACATCGAGAACGTCGCCGAGCTGTCACGCACGATCTACGGCCGCCTCTCCAAAGGACCCCACCACTACCGCCAGGTCGTAGACGAGGCGGTCGACTTCGAGGCGCGGACGATGGTCTACGGACCCGACCCGCGCATCCATCGCCGCGTCGACTACCTCGCCGCCGTCGGGCCGATCCTCCAAGAGGTCCTGCTGCTCGTCGGTGACGCGCTCAGCTTCCTCTACGGTCCCAACAGCGGGTTCTACGTCGAGCAGCTCCGGCCGATGGCCAAGCGCATGGAGGAAGTGGTCGAGACCTTCGACCAGCTCTACGTCACCGGCGTCATCGGCCGCCCGCCGAGCTAGCCGCGCATCAAAGTTCCGCGCGAGCAAGTGCGGCGACAACAGCCGCGACGTTCTCGAATCCCCGCGCGATGTCACTCACGGCGAAGGCCGCCGACATCACGCTGCATCCCGCGAACCGGCCAACGTCAACCAACGCATCTTGTCCCTCTTGGGAGTGCAAGTCCGCGAGAATCGCCTCGGACAGCTTCAGGGTCGCCATGCACGCAAAGGCGGTTCGCAGGGACTCCGCCCGATCATCGCTTTGGGCCGCGTGCATTCGATCGCTCTCAGCCTTGAGGGCTGCAGCCTCGGACAGCTCGGCGTTCTCGGCAACTCGACGCGCGCGGCCGTCATCGAGGTCACCCTCGGCCCATCCGCGGCAGGCCGCGACGAGCATCGCGGCACGCTGGAGCTCCAGCTCAGGTTCGACCAACGACTCGTCCTCAACGTACCCGTTGGTGCGCTCGTCTGGACCGACATGCCGAGTCGTAGCCTCGAAGTCAAGCGCCCCGACGGCGAACGCGAGCGCGACGGGCGATCTATCGAGCGCACTCTCGGGGTCGATCTGGTCGTTCGGGTGGGGCTCATCGTCGCCGACATCCTCGGCGCCCCGAGCGGGATCCCAGGCGAGCGCGAACTCAAACCAGGGATCCCATGCAGTCGCCGCAGCCACGATCGGCATCGGCACTTCCCGGTCGCGAAACGGATAGTGCTTCGAGGCTCCAGGGCCGAGCGTCCACGCGAAGGTGATCCAGCCGTAACGCCAAGTCGACCACACGGCCTCGAGCTGGCCGTTGGACTTTGTGAACGGCATCGTGTCGACCGCGAACGGACGAACCCACAGGGGGTCGTCGTCCCGCATCTGACACCACCGCAACATCGCCGACTCGACGAAGAAGCTGCACTCCAGCGACTCGACCGGACCACCGCCATCGAGGCAGGCGATCAGTTCGTCCATGACGCCGTTCGGCGGAAGTAGTCCGTCGTCGGCATCGGCGAGACGACAGCCGATGTGCTTGACCAAGAAGCGGTAGACGTTGAGCGCGTCCGCCTCCCAATCGGCGCCGAAGATCGCGCGAAGATCGAACTTCCGCTGCTTGAGCACCAGCTCCTCGTTCGCGAGCAGCCAGGCGATGAACTTGTCGTAGGCCGCGTCAAAGGGCTGGCTTCGCGTGTCGTTACACCGAACGCACAGAGAGGTCTCGAACTTCAGCGGACCGCTCTTGCTGCTGCGCATCTCCCACCGGCCCTCGCCAGTCACGCGGACGAGCTTCGCGTCTCCGGTGTACGGCCCCTTGCCGTGCTCCCGAACGACATCGCTGCGCTTGAACTTGTGCTCGCGCGAGTTCGCCGGATCCTTGCACCACCAGCACAGCTTTGAAGCGGGGATCGGAGCCGTCGATGCCATGACGTGAGGATTGCAGTCCGCACGGCATTTCATCGACGGCTCCGAGAGTTGCCGTGGAACTACGCCGCTTGCAGCTGCGGGTCGCGCCAGTGAGGGTGGAAGCGCACCACGGCCGGCGGCAGCGATCCCGACACCACCAGGGCCCGGCCCCAGGTGAGCTGCTGGTCGACGGCGCCAAGCGCCTGCGCGCTTGCGAGGACGCCGGGGTCGTCCAGGTGCCCGCCCAGGTCGAGGCCGAGTGACCTGCTGACCAAGGGCCGGGCACGAGCACGCCCGGCCCGCGTCCGCCCGCCTTGATTTTCGCACCCAAGGGGTGCGGACGGCGGCGGGACGGCCCCGCGACGGGCGGGGCCACTCCCGAAGGAGAAGACTCGATGAACCGCGCAACCGTGCTGATCGCGGACGCTGACCGCAACCTGCGCCAGCAGCTCGCCCGCTTCCTCATCACCGACGGCTTCGCCGTCGCGGGCGCCTCGACCGAGAACCGACTCCGCTCCGGCATCCGGGTCGCCAGCCCCGACATCATCGTGCTCGGCGACCTCCCCGGCGCCGGCACCAACGCACGCCTGATCGAGCAGCTTCGCCGTGGCGAGATCACCGGGCAGCCCGACGCGACGCCAGTGCTCGTACTCGCCGAGGACGACGACGCGCTTGCCCTGACGCGCTGCTTTCTCGTAGGCGCTGACGACTTCCGCGCGAAGCCGATCGGACAGGCCGAGCTCACCGCCCGCCTGCTCGCCATCCTGCGCCGCGGGCCACGCCTCGCACCGGCCGACACCGACGCCCCGAGGGCTGACCCCGCGCCCGTCGACCCGGCCCCGGCCCCGGCGACCATCGACTGCGAGGCGCTGACGATCGACAAGGCCGCGCTCACCGCGGCGTTCGATGGCAAGCCGCTGAACCTCACGCGGATGGAGCTCGCGCTGCTCGCCGCGCTCGCCGTCGAGCCGGCACGCGTGAAGACCAAGAACGAGCTGCTGCGCGACGTCTGGGGCTACCGCACGATCGGTCAGACCCGCACGGTCGACGCTCACGCTTGCCGGCTGCGCCGCAAGCTCGCCGCCGCCGGCGCGACCGGATGGGTCGTCTCGGTGCGCGGGGTCGGCTACCGCCTCATCGACAGCCTCGACGACGCGCCCCAGCCCGATGCAGCGGCCTAAGCGCAGACGGCGGGCGACACGCGATCCCGGCGCCGTTCGGCCCTCACCCTCGCGTCACCGGCACCCCGCATTTTCGCACGCTCCGCGCGCGGTAGCGGGGGCACCGGCTCTCGCATCGGGCGAGCGCCCCAAGCGGACTCCCGCAGGGGGAACCGCACCAAGGAGGAAACGTCCATGAGCGACGACACGACCGCAGTGGTCGACATCGACAAGATCACCGTCGAGGACAGGCACAACCCGCGCTCGAGCTTCGACGACGCCTCGCTCGCGGAGCTGGAGGCCAGCATCCGCAAGCAGGGTGTCGTCACCGCCCTGACCGTCCGCGAGGACGGCGACGGCGGCTACATCGTCGTAGCGGGCGAGCGACGGCTGCTCGCGGCCAAGGGCGCCGGCCTGACGCGCGTGCCGGTACTGATCCGGCCCGGCGACGACGCGCTCGCCGCCGCGATCGCGGAGAACCTGATCCGACGCGACCTCGACGTCATCGAGGAGGCCGAGGCGTTGACCCGCCTCGCCAAGGCCGAGAACCTGACCACTCACAAGGCGATCGGCGCCCGCGTGGGCAAGTCCGCCAACTGGGTCAGTGAGCGGCTTCGCCTGCTCAAGCTGCCCGCTGGCGTCCAGCGCCACATCGCCGCTGGCCACGTGCCGGTCGCCGCCGAGCGCGACCTGCGCGAGGTCGCCAAGGTCTCGCCGCGGATCGCGGAGTGCATGTGCGAGTACGTCGTCCGCAAGGAGATCGACGGCCGCGACGTGCTCAACCGCTTCGGCGACATCCTCGTCTCCACCGCGTCGGAGTCCTTCGACCCCGCGCCGACGATGATCGAGCTGGACTGGTCGATGCCCCTCAGCGAGCTCGTGGAGCCGGGGGAGAATCGCGATGCGCTGATCGTTCGCGTGCAGAAGGCGCTCGACCCCTCCTACGGAGACTCGCCCCAGGAGGGCGACGACCCGTGGGTCGACATCGACGAGGCCGACGTCGACGCCACCCGCGCCGCTGGCTGCCTGCTCGAGCACACCACCGAGAGCCAGTGGAGCGACGACACCAGGATGTTCGTCACCGACCGCGAGTTCCTCGCCGATCTCGCAGAGCGGATCGTCGAGCGCGTCGAGCGGGAGTGCGCGGAGGCGACCAGCCCGGAGCGCATCGCGCCGGATCCGTCGGACTCGCCCTCCGGCGCCGGCAACGACGTCGAGCGCGAGCGCCGCGCGCAGGCCCGCGAGGACGCCAAGGCCGCTCGACCGGGGAACCTCACGCTTGGCAACAAGCTGATCGGACGCCGTGGCGGCAAGGTTCGCAGCTCCCAGGCGCTCGCCCGCGCCAAGGCGATCGCGGCGATCGTGCTCCACGACAACCAGGACATGCCTGCCGACGGCCTGCGCCTCGTCCTCCCGCAGTTGCAGGAGGTGACGGTGCGCAAGCTCAAGACGCGCAACGAGACCCGTGAGGACGTCGAGTACGCCGACTCGCAGAGGGCGCTCGACTATCTCAAGGGCGCTATCGAGCGAGCGAAGTCCGCCAACGAGGTGCTGGAGCTGCTCGGCGAGGCCCTGGTCGCGGCATATCTCGCCGACGAGCGGGAGCTGCCGCAGTACAAGCGCGTCAAGTGGAGCAACTACGCGATGCGCGAGGCGGTCGAGCTGCTGTCGGCCGACATCAAGGCCGTTTCGCCCGACGACGCGGCACCGCAGGACTAGCCGCACCGACTGCCTCGCGGGGCCGCTTCGTCCAGTCCTCCCCAGGACGGGGCGCCCCTGCGGGCAGGTGCCGGAAATTGGCCCTGGCCTTCACGCCTAGCAGACCGCTGGCGCGGCGCTGCTGATGGCGGGCCATGCCCAATTCCCGACACACCAAGCCCTCCCAGGCCCAGGAGCGGTTGCTCCGCAACCTTGCGATGGAGCGCGGCGAGTCCTTCCCGACGCCGCGCACCGCGGCCGACGCGGGAGCTCAGATCCGGCGCTTGCTAGACCGCCAGCGCACGCCTGACACCGACATCGCGCGGGAGCGTCGAGAGATCGCCGCCGACATGGCGACCAAGCGTGGCGGCGCGGCCACGCCTCGATCCGACGAGCTCGACGGCCACGGATCGACCGCCGCCTGGTCGTCGGAGACCCGCCCGCTACTGACGGTTCTCCACTCCCGCGAGGCCGGCACCACGCTCGACGGAACGACTGCCGGGGACGGCGCGGCGGAGCACTACGGCTTTCGCTGGTCGCCGCAGCTCGGACGCTGGTACGAGCCCGGGTCTGCCAACCGCCCGCCGAACTACCGCCGGCTGCGGCCACTCGCCGCCGAGCTTTGCGTCTGCGGCTTCGAGGTGGAACTCCCCGACGACTGATGCTGGCATGGACGACCAGGGACAAGACGCCTTCTACATGGTCGCCGTCTGCGCCGACGGTCTCGTCCTCGCGCGCCAGGTCTCGGCCGACGCGCTCACCGTGCCGGAGGTCGGCCAATCGCTCATCAGCTACCTCGGCGACGACGCCCCCTCGAAGGCCAAGACCGCCTCATGGGCGTTGAGCGTCCTCGTCGCGCGCGAGAAGACCGACGCCGCCGGCTGACGGCCCGACCCCTTCCAGAGTCGCACGCTGCGCGTGCAGGCGGAAGGGGATCGGCCCGCATCCGGCGAGCCACGACCCATTGGAGAACCCATGTCCAATCCGACACTCATCACCGGCGACGAGCTGGCCAAGCTCCCCGGCGGTGTAGGCCCCGGACTGCGCGAGCGCGTACCGACGATCCGCTGGCGCCTCAACAGCCTGCTCCCCGAGTTCCAGGGACCGGCCTACGACTACATCCTCACCGCCGACGAGCTGCCGACCTACCGCGAGTTGCCCGACGGCGACGACGAGATGGTCTGCAAGGTCAAGCTGTTCGTGCCGGCCGGACGATGGACCTACTACGTCGTCGCCATCACCGAGTACGACGACATGCCGGTCATGACCGGCTTCTGCCTGTCCGCCCTCGGCCCCGACTGCGACGAGTTCGGCGACCAATCCCTCGACGAGTTCGCAGGAGTGCGCGCGATGGGACTTCCGCCCGAGCGCGATCTCTACTTCGAGCCGAAGCCGCTGAGGGAGGTCCGGTCGGCCATCGCCGCCAGGCAAACGCCCTAGCCGCACCTGACGATCCGGGGCGGGGGTCGCGATCGAGACCTCCGCCGCCGGTCGCTTGCCGGTCGGCACTTTACGGCCGCGGCGCCGGGCTTCAAGGCCGGCACTTCGTGTCGCCCTGCGGGCGCCCCCTGCCGGGGCCGGCCTCGCTGACGCGCCCTCGCCCTACGGGCTTCGGGTTCCGCCCTTGCGCCTCAAGCGGCCGTGTTGCGCCTACCCGTCAAGCGACCAACACGGAGGACAAGCCGATGACCACCACCCAGCAGCCCAACGGCCAGTGCCAGGCGATCACCGAGTACGAGGACGGCGCCCGCATCATCGTCGCCGCGCGCACCGCCGACGGCACCCATCTCAGCGACATCGCCAGCGACGGGACCGGCGGCATGGTCATCGAGCCGCAGCTCGACACCCAGGCCGAGGTGGACGCCGTGGTCGCCGACTACATCGCCAAGGCCGCGCAGATCGGCTGCGTGCCGATGCTCCCCGGCTGCCGCTGGACCGACTGAAAGGAGAACGACATGCCCATTGTGAAAGAGTCGCCGATGGCGGCCACAGCAGATAGACTGGGGGACACCGTGACGACCCGCGAGAAGCTACATCGCGTCATTGACGACCTCCCCGAGGCCGAGCTCGACACCGCGCTCGAGCTGCTCGTCTCCAACACGAGCGACGAGCCTGGCGAGCCGCAGGAGATCGTCGTCGACGACGACCACGCCGAGCGGGTTCTCGATGCGCTCGACCATCCCGAGCGCTACGAGGACGGCCTGCGCCGCCTGATGGCGAGCGCCGGCAGGCAGAGCCTTGAGCGCGCCTGAGCGGATTGAGCCCTACGACAAGCGCTACACCGTCCGCGGCTTCGACAGCGGGCAGCCAGCGCTTGACCGATGGCTCATCCAATACGCAGGCCAGAACGAGCGTCGTGACACCGCACGCACCTACCTCGCGGTAGACGACCGCGACGTTGTCGTCGGGTACTACTCGCTCGTCGCCAGCGAGATCAGACAGGCCGAGGCGACGGCCGCGCTCAGGAGCGGCACATCGCCGCACTTCCCGATCCCGGCGTGCCTGCTCACCCGTCTCGCCGTCGATCGCCAGCACCAGGGCCGCAAGATCGGCGCCAAGCTGCTGGCGCACGCGCTTGAGCGCGTCCTGCGCGCCAACCAGCACATCGGCATCCGCGGCCTGGCCGTCAGCGCGATCGACGCCAACGCTGCCGACTTCTACAGCCACTTCGGCTTCGACGCGCTCGACGTTGACCGTCGCAAGCTGATGGTCCCAATGCTCACCATCGAGCGCCTGGTCGACCCCGCTCGGTAACGAACGTAACGATTCGCCGAAATCGCCCACAGCAGGCGATTCGCGTCGTAGCATCGCCCGCGACAACCGAATAAGTAAGTGCCCCCGCACCGCGCGAACGGCCGGGGGCGTGGCGCCCGACCCGAAGCTCGGACGCGGCACGGAAGTTATCGCCTGCCACGTGAGCACGGACCCCGGGTGTCTCTACCCGAAGGGAGACACGTGCCACTACAG
The DNA here is from genome assembly GCA_036259535.1 of Thermoleophilaceae bacterium. GTDB lineage: Bacteria > Actinomycetota > Thermoleophilia > Solirubrobacterales > Thermoleophilaceae > JAAYBF01. Next base: position 36,849 of record DATABO010000065.1, on the reverse strand, counting down.
GATCGACCCGACTACAAGGAGTGGATCGCCCGCCGCCTCGAGCAGGAGGCCCATTTCCGCGAGGGCGACGAGAAGGAGAAGGAGGTCACGAAGTGCGACGGCTGCGGCATCCCCGTCAGCAAACGCGAGTTCATCGGCGAGCGGTGCATCGAGTGTCTCGCCTTCGAGTTCGGCGGCGTCTACACCCACGGCCGGATCGCAGATGGCATCCGCGCGATCATGGCCGCGCTCAACTCTCCCGAGTCGGCGCGTGCGCTGGTCATGCACGGCCTCGACCGCCTCGGCGATCTGCTCTCCGACCTGGAGCATCTGCGCGACGCCACATGAGAACGGTGCCTTCGATCCGAGCAGGGGCAGGGCTGAGGACCCTGCCCCTGGCAGTCCCGTGAAGGCGATCCTCCACAATGGCCAGCTCGTCGCTTTCGCCCAGGGGCCGAGGATCAAGCTCGACCCCGACCTCGCCGCGCTTGCGCCCGACCATCCAGACCGCCGCTGGGCGATGGCGCTCGCCACGTTCGCCTGCCTGATCGAGACAGGCGACGAGCCCGGCCCGTACACCCCCGACCACGCAGCCGAGTTCGCCCGCGACGTCCTACTTCCGGTCCACCTGTTCGTCGGGCACGCCGGCATGACCGCGCGAGCGCTCGCCCTCATCTTCAAGGTGCCCACCGAGCAGGTCGTCCAGCGGCGCATCGAGCTGGGACTCACCTGGAACTAGAGCTGGCCGGGGACCATCGGCCGCCCCTTGTAGATCAGCGTTCCTCGTGTCGCGCTCACTAGAAGGAGCCTGCGACTGTGGCCGGCGCACCTGCGAGTCGTTGTCACTGATGGCCAACATGCCGAAGCCCACCGCGATGAGTGCCAGCGCCACGACTCCCAGCACAGCCAGCCGCCGTTCGCCTGACCATCGCGACAGGCTCGCCAGCGGGCCGTGTTCGGCCAAACGCCCCCACACGGGGAGCTCAAAGGAGCGGATCACCGCGTAGGACGCGACGCCGCTCCCGATCATCAGCACGATCATCGCCCAGAACGCCTCGGCGCTGTCCCGGCCGCGGAATCCCACGTTGGCTCCGAAGATCGCTGCTACAAGACCGGGCACCAGCACGGCCGCGCCGACGATCGTCACGAGACGCTGGAAGCGCGCCGCGTCCTCCGCCTGCTTCTGCGTCAACACGATCTGCTGACTGGACAGCAATCCCGACATCCGGGTCACCGCGTCGCGCGCATCGGCGGCTGCGTCGTTGACCCACTTGCCGTAGAAGCTCACGTGCCCAACTGGACCGACGGGAGTCGGGAACCCGGACTGGGACACTGGCTCGAACGAGTGCATCTCAGGCTCGGAGTCGGCCATCTCAGCGGCTAGGTGCTCCACTCGCGCCAGCCGTGCGGGGTACTCCCGAAGCGCTCGGTAGTCGGCCGTCGTCAACTGCTCGTCAGCCAAGGCATCGCGCACCGACTGCTCGACACGGCGAATCCGGCTCCTGAGCATCTTGATTCCGATGCCCTCAGCTTTGAAGGCCAAGTCGGGGTATCGCGAGCTCTCGTCGAGCGGCGTCTCGAGTAGCAACACAGCGATGCGCCCTGCCACGAACTCGACAACCGCACGCGGCAACGGCTCGCGTGCCGCAATGGTCACCACGGGACGCCTGCCCGTGTAGAAGTCGAGGCGCACCTTGAACAGCTCATCGCCGTCGACGTCGGCCGTCGGGATCAACAACACGGCCATCGAGTCCTCGAACGCGGAGACCTCAAGGGCGTGAACCGTGATGCCACCAGGAACGACGATCCGAGCTATCCCGCCAGCGTCCTCGTCGAAGGGCTCGTCGCCAGCAAGCAGGGATCGTCGCTCGCCCGTGCTGAGATCGACCTGGGCGACCTCGCAGAACGAGTCAGTCGGGATCCGATCCATCCCCAGGAGTGTCGCGCGCCGTCAGGATGGCTCCCGGTCCGCAGCTCAGCTCAACGACCGGCACGCCGCCTACGCTCTCTGCGTGACCTCTGACGACGAGATCGCAGTCGCGTTGAGAGCCGTCGACCCGTCAAGCATGATCCCGACCGAGCCGGGCATGGTCGCGCTGCTGCGCTCCCGTGTCGACAGCGCGGTCGACCCAGACGCCGCTGCCCGCTGGATCGCAGCCCGGGCGGCTATCTCGGACAGACCGACCCGATCCGCTCGCGCAGCCTCGGACGCCGCTACGGCCAGGTCGTCGACACCGGTGCCGAGTTCTATGCGGTGCCGCGCGAGGCGCTGGCTGCTTAGAAGCCCGGCAAGGACACGGACTCCGGCAGCTCGCCGCCGCCCGCGTAGAAGATCTTGAGGTCGCCCCGGCGCTCGGCCTCGTTGAAGGCGTGCACAAGCCCGTCGTCCTCGACTGACCGGCCGAGATCGGCCGCGACCTCAGCGCCGGACGTCTCTCCGTGAGGGCTCAAGTCGATCAGCCGCTTCGACGACTCGATCACCGCAGCCACTAGCTCCGCATCAGGCATGGCCCAGCACCGTAGGCGTTCGGTCGGACGAACCTACGCCGCTACCAGCTCTCGCCCGATCGGCTCGATCGACTCGATCTCGACCTCCGGCTCGACCGGGCGCGGCTGCGCCGCGTCGACGAGCAGCTGGTCGAACGCCGTGTCGTGGACCTCGCGGTCCCGCCGCGCGGAGACCTTGGCGTAGATCTTCATCGTCGTGCCGGGCTCACGGTGACCGACCTGCTGCATCACATACGGCACCGAGTAGCCGGCCTCGAAGGCGAGGGTGATGTAGGTGTGGCGCATGACGTGAGGCGTCACGTGCGGCAGCTTGCGCTCGCCGCGCTCGGCGCGCAGCTCGTTCGCGAGCCCGATCGCAGGCGCAAGCACCTGCTTGTTCACGCTGTCCTTCGTGCGTCGCGTGCCCCTGGAGGTCGGGAACGCCGGCTGGTTCGGAGCGAGGTCGTGCCGCGACGCGAAGTAGCGCCGCACCAGCTCGACCAGCGCCGGGGTCAGTTTGACCTCGCGGATGCCCGTCGGCGTCTTGGAGTCAGCGATCAGGAACTTGGAGTGGGGGAGGTCGACGTCCTCGACGTCGAGCTTGCACAGCTCGGTCACTCGCGCGCCCGAGCCGGCCAGCACCGAGAGGAAGATGTGATCGACCTCCGCGCGGCGGACGTCGACTCGCTCGGCCGCCGACTTCGCACGCGTGTAGTGGTAGTGGGCGGTGCTGGGCGCGATCTCCAGCAGCCGCCCGATCGCCTTCCACTCCAGGCAGTCCTCGTCGCGGAGCCGCACGCACGTCTCCATCAGCGCGGCCGTGCGAGCGCTCGGCCGACGCGCCGGCCGTGGCGTCGCCACGGCCGCCAGGAGGTCGGCCAGCTCGTCGGGCTCCAAGGCGAAGGTGATCCGCTGCGCCTCCTTGAGCCGGTAGCCCACGGCCGCGTTGGCGCCGCGGACCCAGCCCTTGCCGCGCGTCCACTCCAGCAGCTCGGCGAGCAGTGTCAGCGTCCGGTTGATCGACACGTTCGACATCTCGCGCATCGCGCCGCCGCGCGGCCCGGTCAGGTACTTCCCGTCCTCGCGCAGCTCCGCGATCCGTGTGCGCTGGGCGACCTCATGGGCCGCGTAGCGCTCCACCAGCTCCGGCGTGATCTGGCTCGGCCGCTTCTTGCCGAAGAACGGAACGAGGTGGCCGTCAAGCGCCCAGGTGATCCGCTCGATCGTCGAGTCGCGCAGCTGACAGCCACGCTTGTAGTCGAGGAACCGCGCCGCCGCGCCGACCATCAGCGGCTCCGGCTCGCGGCCGGGAGGGCCGCCCTTGCGGCCCTCGCCGTCCCACGTCCCGAGCCGGACCTGCTCGAGGATGCGGTCGAGCTTGGCCTCGGCCATCAGCTTCGTCACACCGTCGCGCTCGTCGCCGAGCTCCAACGGCACCCGATCGCCGTCCACGGTGATCCGCGCCGAGTAGTAGCTAGTGCCGTCCGTCCGGACCGTCGTGCGGACGTTGCCTGTCTTGGGTCGTGCCATGCCTGCCTCCGAACTTCAAGAAGTGCGGGCGCCGCTCACGCCTTGGAGCGCACCCGAGGAACGTGGATCTCCAGGTCGCCGAGGTCCGGCTCGCGCTCCGCAGCCGCCTGCGCGTCGCGCAGGGCGGCGGCGACAACGCTCGGCTCGAACCGCAGCCGCGGCCGCTTGCCAGTCCCGGCACGTCGTGCGCAGAGCAGCCCCGAGTGCTCGTAGACCCAGGAGCGCGACAGCCCGAAGCGTCGCGCGACCTCCTTGGCGTCGATCCACTCCTCGTCGCGCGCCCAGCCCAGCTCGTCGCGGACCATCGCGACGACCTTGCTGGCGATCGCCTCCGCCAAGCGGTCTTCTGAGAGTGGGGCGGGGGTGTCGACGACACGCTGCATCGGCCGTGCCCAAGAAGACGCGACCGGCCTCCGCCGGTCGCCACACCGCCGCGCCGGCATCGCCGGATGCCCGGCGACCCCCGGCGATCGCCGGGGGTTTTGGCCAGAGTTTTGGCCAGAAGCCCTGTTTCAGCCCGTCAGGGCAACAGGCGCAACCAGGGCAATCCCGCTCCTGGCTTGAAACGGCCGGCTCGATTGGAGCCTTGGCACTCCTGGTCCGGAGGCAAGCGCTCTATCCACTGAGCTACGGGCGCGGGGGAGACGTCAGTCTAGACCGATGCTGCTCGCGATCATCTCGGACACGCATCTGCCGAAAAGTGCGCGGAGGTTGCCGGCGCGCTGCGTGGAGCTGCTGCGCGGCGCCGACCGCATCCTGCATGCCGGCGACCTGAGCACGAAGGCGGTGCTTGCCGAGCTGGAGGCGCTCGGACCGCCCGTGGTGGCGGTCTGCGGAAACGTCGACAGCCCCGAGCTGCGACGGATGCTTCCAGCCCAAGCGAAGGTCGACGCCGGCGGGACGGAGGTCGCGATGGTCCACGACGCCGGCCCGGCGCGCGGCCGTCTGGCGCGGATGCGGCGCAGGTTCCCTACGGCGGCAGCCGTCGTCTTCGGCCACTCGCACGTCCCTTTGCACGAGCAGACGGACGAGTTCCAGATCTTCAACCCGGGCAGCCCGACCGAGCGGCGGCGCTCGCCGGTGCACACGATGGGGCTCGCGCACGTCGACGGCGGCCGCGTCGAGTTCGAGCTGATCGCGCTCGACTGAGCGGCTGCGCGGCCGGCCCGCGAAGATACGCGGCCTCATGGACCTCGACGTCGTCTTCATCGGCACGGCGGGCTCGACGCCCACCGCGCGCCGCGGCCTGCCCGCGACGCTGATCCGGCGCGGGGGAGAGCGGCTGCTGATCGACTGCGGCGAGGGCACGCAGCGCCAGCTGATCCGCTCTGTCGGGCTCGTCGACCTCGACGACGTGTTCATCACGCACTTCCACGCCGACCACGTGCTCGGCTTGCCCGGGATGCTGAAGACGTTCGGGCTCCAGGGCCGCGAGCGTCCGCTCAACGTCTACGGCCCGCCCGGGCTGCGCCAGCTCTTCAGGGTGCTCGCGCCGCTGATCGGCAAGCCGGGCTTCGACGTGCGGACGATCGAGCTCGAGAGCGGGGAGGACCTCGAGCGTGACGGCTACTCGATCGCGGCATTCTCGGTGGCACACCGGGTCCCGGCACACGGCTACGCGCTGGTCGAGGACGACCGGCCCGGACGCTTCGACGAGGCGCGGGCGCGCGAGCTCGGCGTCACACCCGGCCCGGACTTCGGGCGCCTGCAGCGTGGCGAGCCCGTTCAGGGATCGGCCGGCGAGGTGAGGCCGGAGCAGGTGCTCGGCGAGACCCGCCTCGGGCGCAAGATCGTCTTCTCCGGCGATAGCGCGCCCTGCGACATGACGCGCGGCGAGGCCCACGGCGCCGACGTGCTCGTCCACGAGGCGACGTTCATGCACGAGGATCTCGACCGGGCGCGTGAGACCGGCCACTCGACGGCTCGTCAGGCGGCGATGCTCGCGGCCGATGCCGACGTCGCGCTGCTCGCGCTGACCCACGTCTCGACTCGCTATCCGGTCGGCTTGCTGCGCGAGGAGGCGCGTGCGGAGTTCGAAGCGACGATCGTCCCGCGTGACTTCGACCGCATCGAGATCCCGTTCCCTGAGCGCGGCGAGCCGGTCCACGTCAGGGCCGAGTAGGCCCGAGTCATCCAAGCGTCCTGCTACATTCGCGGCGCAGTCTCTTTAACCCGGTCCCGTGAGGCCAGGAAGGGGCAAGACAGCAGTGAGCCACAAGGTCGTCCTCGACCGCGATGACGTACGGCGAACCCTGGTCCGCATCGCTCACGAGATCGTGGAGCGCAACGGCGGCGATCCACTCGCGATCGTCGGCATCCACCGCCGTGGCGCGCTGCTCGCCGCCCGCCTGCGCGATCAGGTGGCCGAGCTCGTCGGCGAGCCGGTGCCACTCGGCGACGTCGACATCTCCTTCTACCGCGACGACGTCGGGCTCCGCGGCTCCGGCTCCGACGACCCGACCGGGCCGGTGGTCCACGCGTCGCACGTCGACTTCCCCGTCGAGGAGACGACGGTCGTCCTCGTCGACGACGTGCTGTTCACCGGCCGCACGGTGCGCGCGGCGATCGATGCTCTCTTCGACTACGGCCGGCCGCGGCGCGTGCAGCTCGCCGTGCTCGCCGATCGCGGCCACCGCGAGCTGCCGATCCGTCCGGACTACGTCGGCAAGAACCTGCCGACGGCGCGCAGCGAGCGGGTCAACGTCCACGTCGAGGAGCTCGACGGCGAGGACGAGGTGACGATCGTCTCGGCCATCGACATCACGATCAGGAGGACCGATCCGTGAAGCGCCACCTGCTGTCGATCGACGGGCTCTCGCGCGAGGACATCGAGCGCATCCTGCGCCGGGCCGAGAGCTTCGCCGAGGTGTCCGGGCGCGAGATCAAGAAGGTGCCGACGCTGCGTGGACGGACCATCGTCAACCTCTTCTACGAGTCCTCCACGCGCACCAGCTCGTCGTTCGAGCTGGCGGCCAAGCGGCTCTCGGCCGACCTCGTGTCGATCAAGGCGCAGGGGTCGTCGGTCGACAAGGGCGAGTCGCTCAAGGACACGGTGCAGACGCTGTCGGCCTACGACCCCGCGGCGATCGTTATCCGCTCGCCGAACGTCGGCGCAGCGGCGCTCGTCGCCCGCTGGACGCGCGCCTCGGTGATCAACGCCGGCGACGGCAAGCACGAGCACCCGACCCAGGCGCTGCTCGACCTCTACACGCTGCGCCGCCGCACCGGCTCGCTCGACGGCCTGCGCGTCTGGATCGTCGGCGACGTGCTGCACAGCCGCGTCGCGCGGTCGGGCGTGCTGGCGTTCGCGCGCATGGGCTGCAGGGTCACCGTGTGCGGCCCGCCGACGCTGATCCCGCGCGGGATCGAGGCGCTCGGCTGCGAGGTCCGTCACACGCTCGACGAGCTCGGCGAGGCCGACGTCGTCTACGCGCTGCGCATGCAGCAGGAGCGCATGACCGGCGAACTGGTCCCGTCGCTGCGCGAGTACGCCGCGCGCTACCAGATCAACGGCCGCCGGCTGGGCCCGGGACAGTTGCTGATGCACCCGGGCCCCGTCAACCGCGGCGTCGAGCTGTCGGCCGAGGTGATCGACTCGCCGCAGGCGCTGATCGCCGAGCAGGTCGAGTCGGGCGTCGTCGTCCGGATGGCAGTCCTCTACGAGCTGCTGACCGCCGGCCAGGGCGGCGGCCCCGCCGCCGGCCAGCGCCTCACCACCGACGACCCGACGGAGCGCCAGCCCGCATGACGAGCCGTATGAGCACCGCGCGCGGCCACGGCTCCGCGGGGGGTCCGGGGGGCGGGAGCCCCCCGACGGCATCCGAGTCCGGTCGGTTGGATCGAGCGCCTGTCCCGGACGCCACGGTCCTGATTCGCAGCGCCCAGCTGCTCGACCCGCGGCTGGGCCTCGACCAGCCCGGTGACCTCCTGATCCGCAACGGCGAGATCGCCGAGATCGGCGCTCCAGGCTCGCTGGTCGCCCCGGATGGCGCCGAGGTCGTCGAGGCCGAGCGGCTGCATGCGTTCCCGGCCTTCGTCGACCCGCACGTCCACCTGCGAACGCCGGGCCGCGAGGACGAGGAGGACATCGAGACCGGCACGCGCGCAGCAGCCGCCGGCGGCTATTGCGCGATCCTGGCGATGCCCAACACCGACCCGGTGGTCGACTCGGCTCCGGTCCTGCGCTCGCTGCGCGAGCGGGCCCGCGCGGAGGCGCGTATCCCGACCGGCTTCACCGCCTCGATCACGGTGGGCATGCAGGGCGAGCGCCTCACCGAGATGGCGGAGCTGGCCGATGCCGGCGCGACCGCGTTCACCGACGACGGCCTCCCGGTGCGCTCGGCCGGGATCATGCGCCACGCCCTGCGCTACCAGCGATTGAGCGGCTGTGTCCTGGCCCTGCACGAGGAGGACCCGACGCTGTCGGCCGGCGGCGTGATGCACGAGGGCGAGGTGTCGGCGATGCTCGGCCTCGCCGGGATCCCGTCGGTCTCGGAGTCGACGATGGTCGCGCGCGACTGCGAGCTCGCCGGTTACGAGGACGGGCGCATTCACGTCCAGCACGTCTCGGCGCGGCGAACCGTCGAGGTGCTCGCCCGCGCGAAGGCGGCCGGCGTCGAGGTGACCGCAGAGGCCTCGCCACACCACCTGCTCCTGACCGACGACGCCGTCCGCTCGCTCGACACCCACTACAAGATGAATCCGCCGCTGCGCACCGAGGACGACCGCCAGGCGCTGATCGACGGGCTGCGCTCGGGCGTGCTCGACTGCGTCGCGACCGACCACGCGCCGCACTCGCGCGAGGAGAAGGAGGAGCCGTTCGAGCTGGCGCCGATGGGCGTGACGGGCCTGGAGTCCGCCTTCGCGGCGATCCACACCGACCTCGTGTTGCCCGGCGTGCTCGACCTTGGGCTGGTCGTCGAGCGGATGACGGCCGGCTGCGAGCCGTTCGGCCTGATCGTGCCGACGCTCGCCAAGGGCGCGCCGGCGAACGTCTGCCTGGTCGACCTCGACGCGGTCTGGGAGGTCGGTGAGGCCGGCTACGAGAGCCGCTCGGCGAACTGCGCGTTCGGGGGGCGGCGGCTGACCGGCCGCGTTCGCATGACCGTGGCCGCGGGCGCGGTCGCCTTCCGCGAGCGTTCGTTCGCGATCGAGGCGGTCCAGTGAGCGCCTACCTGCTGCTCGAGGACGGCACGCGCTTCGACGGTGAGGCCGTCGGGGCCCCGATCGCCGCGACCGGCGAGGTCGTCTTCAACACGGCGATGTCCGGCTACCAGGAGTCGGTCAGCGATCCGAGCTACCGCGGGCAGATCATCGTCTTCACCTATCCGCTGATCGGCAACTACGGCGTCGCAACCGAGAACATGGAGTCCGACGCGGTCCACGCGCGCGCGGTCGTGATGCGCGAGGGCGGCGATCGCGAGGACGCCCCACACGCCGAGGGCGGCTGGCTGACTTGGCTGGCGGACTGCGGCATTCCGGCGATCGGAGGCGTCGACACGCGCGCGCTGGTGCGCCACATCCGCGACCGCGGCGCGATGCGCGGCGGCGTCTTCCCGGGCGATCTCGCGGAGGCCGAGGCGATGGAGCGAGTTCGCGGCGAGCCGGCGATGGCCGGGGCGGACCTCGCCCGCGAGGTCACGCCGGAAGAGCCGGTCCTGCTGGACCCGCTGACCGACGCGGCGGGGCCGACGATCGTCGCGATCGACACCGGGATCAAGGACTCGATCGTCCGTCACCTGCGCGAGCGCGGGGCGCGGATCGAGCTGCATCCCTGCACCACGAGCGCGGACGACCTGCTCGCGCGCGATGCCGACGCCTTCTTCCTCGCCAACGGGCCCGGCGATCCGGCGGCGCTCGGCTACGTGGTGGACACCGTCCGTGAGCTGATCGGCAAGCGGCCGGTGTTCGGGATCTGCCTCGGCCACCAGCTGCTCTGCCGCGCCGTCGGCCTCGAGACGACCAAGCTGCCGTTCGGCCACCGCGGCGCCAACCACCCGGTCAAGGACCTCGAGACCGGCCGCATCGACATCACCAGCCAGAACCACGGCTTCGCGGTCGTCGGCCCCGACGGCGCGAACACGATCGAGACCGACGAGCCGGTCCGTTGGGAGACCGACTTCGGCGCTGCCGAGCTCTCGCAGATCAACCTCTACGACCGCACGGTCGAGGGGCTGGTGCTGCGCGACGTGCCCGGGGCGACCGTCCAGTACCACCCGGAGGCCGGGCCTGGGCCACATGACAGCTTCCACATCTTCGATCGCTTCCTGCGGATGGTCGAGCGGGTCTGATGCCACGGCGCGACGACATCCGCAAGATCCTCGTGATCGGCAGCGGGCCGATTGTGATCGGCCAGGCGGCCGAGTTCGACTACTCCGGCGCGCAGGCCTGCAAGGTGCTGCTCGAGGAGGGCTACGAGGTCGTGCTGGTCAACTCGAACCCGGCGACGATCATGACCGACCCCGAGTTCGCCACCGCGACCTACATCGAGCCGCTGCTGCCGGCGTCGGTGGCGCGCGTGATCGAGCGCGAGCGTCCGGACGCGCTGCTGCCGACGCTCGGCGGCGGGACGGCGCTCAACCTGGCCCGCGACCTGACCGACGACGGCACGCTCGAGCGCTTCGGCGTCGAGCTGATCGGAGCCGACTACGACGCGATCCAGCGCGCCGAGGACCGCGACCTGTTCAAGGAGACGATGGCCAAGGCCGGCCTGCGCACCGCCCGCTCGGCCGCTGTCTCCTCGATCCAGGAGGCCGTCGACGCGCTGCCCGACATCGGACTGCCGGCGATCGTTCGGCCGGGCTTCACGATGGGCGGCGAGGGCGGGGGGATCGCGCGCACCGAGGCCGAGTACCAGCAGGTCGTGGGGGAGGGGCTCGCGGCGAGCCCCATCGGTCAGGTGCTGGTCGAGGAGTCGGTGATCGGCTGGGGCGAGTTCGAGCTCGAGGTGATGCGCGACCACAACGACAACGTCGTGATCGTCTGCTCGATCGAGAACATCGACCCGATGGGCGTCCACACCGGCGACTCGGTGACAGTGGCGCCGCAGCAGACGCTCTCGGACCGCCAGTATCAGCTGCTGCGTGACCAGGCGATAGCGGTGATCCGAGCGGTCGGCGTCGAGACCGGCGGCTCGAACATCCAGTTCGCGGTCAACCGCGAGACCGACGAGATCGTCGTGATCGAGATGAACCCGCGCGTCTCGCGCTCCTCCGCGCTCGCCTCGAAGGCGACCGGCTTCCCGATCGCCAAGATCGCCGCGCGCCTGGCCGTCGGCTACGCGCTCGAGGAGATCGACAACGACATCACGCGCGTCACGCCGGCGAGCTTCGAGCCGACGATCGACTACGTCGTCGTGAAGTGGCCGCGCTTCGCGTTCGAGAAGTTTCCCGGCGCCGACGGCGCGCTCTCGACCTACATGCAGTCGGTCGGCGAGGCGATGGCGATCGGGCGCACCTTCAAGCAGGCCTTCGTCAAGGCGATGCGCTCGCGCGAGATCGACGTCGTGCCGTCGCCGCCCGACGACACCGCGGAGCTGCTGGCGGCGCTCGAGGTGCCGAGCCACGACCGCTACGAGCTGCTGTTCGAGGCGGCGCGGCGCGGGGTCTCCGACGAGGAGCTGTGCGCTCGGACCAACATCGATCCCTGGTACATGGCGGAGATGACGACGATCGCCCGCGGCGAGGACCCCGAGGCGGGCCTCGTTCGCACCTTCAAAGCCGTCGACACCTGCGCCGCCGAGTTCGAGGCCGCGACGCCCTACTACTACTCGGGCTGGGAGCGCCCCGGGCGCGATGGCCCGCGTCACGAGGTGCGCCGCGGGGACAACCCCTCGGTCGTGATCCTCGGCTCCGGCCCTAACCGGATCGGCCAGGGGATCGAGTTCGACTACTGCTGCGTGCACGCCGCGATGACCGTGCGCGCGTCCGGCCGCGACGCCGTGATGGTCAACTGCAACCCGGAGACCGTCTCGACCGACTACGACACCTCCGACCGGCTCTACTTCGAGCCGCTGACGCTCGATGACGTGCTCGGCGTGATCGAGCTCGAGCAGCCGGAGGGCGTGATCGTCCAGTTCGGTGGCCAGACGCCGCTGAAGCTCGCGCAGGGGCTCGCCGACGCCGGCGTGAAGCTGCTCGGCACTCCGGTCGAGTCGATCCACCGCGCCGAGGACCGCCCGAGCTTCGGGGCCCTGCTCGAGGAGCTGGAGCTCAAGAGCCCGCCCTACGCCACAGCCACCTCGCCCGAGGAGGCATTGACCGCAGCCGACCGGGTCGGCTACCCGCTGCTCGTCCGGCCGAGCTACGTGCTCGGCGGCCGCGCGATGGAGATCTGCTACTCCCGCGACGCGCTCGACGACTACCTCGAGCGCACCGCCGACGGGGAGCGGCCGGAGGGCGACATCTTCCTGGATCGCTTCTTGGAGGACGCGATCGAGGTCGACGTCGACGCGCTCTGCGACGGGGAGACCGCGCAGATCGGCGCGATCATGCAGCACGTCGAGGAGGCCGGCGTGCACTCCGGCGACTCGGCCTGCGTGATCCCCGCGATGTCGCTGGGCCCGGACATGCTCGCCCAGGTCGAGGACGCGACGCGGCGGATCGCGCTCAGCCTCGGCGTCGTCGGCCTGATCAACATCCAGTTCGCGGTCTTCGGCAACGACGAGCTCTATGTCATCGAGGCCAACCCGCGCGCTTCGCGCACGGTGCCGTTCGTCTCGAAGGCGGTCGGCGTGCCGCTGGCGAAGATCGCCTGCCGCCTGATGCTGGGCGAGCGGCTGGCCGACATGGAGCTTGCGCTGCCCGCCCATCCCGGGCACGTAGCGGTCAAGGAGGCGGTGCTGCCGTTCGGCCGCTTCCCGCTCGCCGATGCCAGGCTCGGGCCCGAGATGAAGTCGACCGGCGAGGTGATGGGCATCGCCGCCGACTACCCGGCGGCCTTCGGCAAGGCGCAGGCCGCCGCCGGCGCCGAGCTGCCGAGCGGCGGGACCGTCTTCATCAGCGTCACCGACGGCGACAAGTCGAGCGCGACGCAGCTCGCCGCCTCGCTCCACGACCTTGGCTTCGAGGTCCTCGCGACCGGCGGGACCGCTCAGGCGATCCGCCGGATGGGCGTGCCGGTCGAGCGGATCCGCAAGCTCAGCGAAGGCTCGCCGAACGTCGTCGAGCGCATCGAGGCCGGCGAGGTCGATCTCGTGATCAACACGCCCACCGGCTCGGGCGCCCGCGCCGACGGCTACGAGATCCGCCGCGCGGCCGTCGGGCGCGGGATCCCCTGCATCACGACGATGAGCGGCGCTTCGGCCGCCCAGCGCGCGATCCGCTCGCGGCTCGGCGGTCAGGACGAGCCGATCTCGCTCCAGGAGCTCCACGCCGGCGCGTCGTCGGGCGAGCCTGGGGGGCGCGGCCAGCGAGTCACCCTGACGGGCACAGGGGGCGGAGCCGCGGAGTGAGCGTGGCCACCGAGCCCCGCACGCTCGCACCGCCCGAGCGACGGATCGCCGAGGTCAAGGGCGTCGAGCGCGTCGGCGCCTATGACCTGATCGTCGCCCGCGACCCGATCGGCCCGGCCGACCCGCGGCCCGGCCAGTTCTACATGCTGGCTGCCGGCGAGCGCTGGGGCGGGGGCGATCGCGAGCGCCCCTACCTACCGCGCGCCTTCTCCTTCGCCCGCGCCCGGCCGCTGCCCGGCGGACAGGGCGTCGACCTGTCGTTCCTGCTCGAGGACGTCGGCCCCGGCACGCACCGGCTGGGCGAGCTGGCGGCCGGCGAGCCGCTGGCGCTGCTTGGCCCGCTCGGCGTCGGCTTCACGCGACCGCGACAGGACCAGCGCGCGCTGCTGGTCGGCGGCGGGATCGGGGTGGCGCCGATCCTCTGCTGGGACGACGAGCTTCGCGCCGACGCTGTGGAGGCCCCGGTGCTGCTCGGCTTCCGCTCCGCGCGGCATGCAGAGGCGGCCGCGCTGTTCGCCGGCTCGCCCGACGTCTCGACGGACGACGGGTCCACGGGCCGTCGTGCGCTCGTCACCGAGCCGCTGCGTGCCGAGCTCGAGCGCGACCCGCGGGCGATCGTCTACGCATGCGGCCCGGAGCCGATGCTCGACGCGGTGCGCGAGCTCTGCAGCGCACTGGGCGTTCCGGCCCAGCTCGCGCTGGAGGCGGGCATGGCCTGCGGCTACGGCGCCTGCTTCGGCTGCGTGGTCGCGACCGCCGACGGCTATGCCCGCGTCTGCGTGGACGGCCCGGTGTTCGCCGCCGAGGCGCTCGCATGAGCGAGGTCGATCTCTGCGGCGTCACCCTGCGCGGGCCGATTCTCAACGGCTCCGGCACCTTCGACGCGATCGCTGCCCGACGGGTCTTCGGCGACGCGCTGCTGGAGCGGTTCCCCTTCGACTGCTTCGTCTCGAAGACGATCACGCTTCAGCCACGCGAGGGCAACCCGCCGCCGCGGTTGTGGGAGACCGCCAGCGGGCTGGTCAACTCGATCGGCTTGCCGAACAAGGGCCTGGCTCGCTTTCTCGAGCTCGACCTGCCGTCGCTCGCTGAGCTGCCGGTGCCGCTGTGCGTGTCGGTGATGGGTTTCAGCCACGAGGAGCTGGCCGCGCTCGTCGAAGCGGTGGGAGCGTTCGACGAGGTGTCGCTCGTCGAGCTCAACCTCTCGTGCCCGAATGTCGAGACCGGCACGCTGGTCGGCGCCGATCCCGACGAGACGGCCGCTGCGCTGCGAGCGGCGCGGGCGTCGACCGACAAGCCGCTGATCGCGAAGCTGACGCCGAGTGCGGCCGATCCGGCCGGCGTCGCGGCGGCCGCCCAGGGCGCGGGCGCGGACGCGGTCTCGCTGATCAACACCCTCAAGGGGATGCCGCTGCATCCCGGCACGCATCAGCCGTGGCTGGGGGCGCGTACCGGCGGTCTGTCGGGCCCGGCAGTGAGGCTGGTCGCGGTCGAGCAGGTCGCCTCGGTAGCGGCGCGGGTCGCCATACCGGTGATCGGAATGGGCGGCGTCGCCTGCGGGCGCGACGCGGCGGACCTGCTGGCTGCCGGGGCTACGGCAGTCGCGGTTGGCACCGAGAGCTTTCGCGATCCTGCCGCGGGTCGACGGATCGGGGACGAGCTCGCCGCCTTCCAAAGTGCCTGCAAAGCCACCTAAAGGGTCAAGGAAGCGCAAGCTTCCTGAAGCTCGAGTCGAGGTCGAGGTGAATTCCCTCAAAAATGGCCCTCTCGGACCGCCACTGCGTCGATCCGTCTGTATAGTCGCCGCCCATGCCGGTCGCGCCCGAATCGCTCGCCCAGACCCAGGCCAAGGGCGGCGGCGACTCCCGCAATGGGCAGGCCGGGATCACGCCCGAGCGCTCGCTTACCCAGCGCATGGACGCCCTCAAGCGCGCCAACGAGATCCGCACCGAGCGGGCGCGCTTGAAGCGGGATCTGAAGGCCGGACGGATCCAGATCCACGGCTTGCTGCTCGATCCGCCCGACTACCTGGCGACGGCGAAGGTCTTCGACCTGCTGCTCGCGGTCCCGAAGTACGGGCGCGTCAAGGTGAACCGAATCCTCACTCACTGCCGCATCTCGCCGAGCAAGACGATCGGCGGCCTCTCGGAGCGCCAGCGCAACGAGCTGGTCTCCTACCTCAGGCGCTAGCCGGAAGGCGGTCGTGGACACACCGGTCCTGGTGATCACCGGCCCGTCGGGCGTCGGCAAGGGGACGCTGATCCGCCGCCTGCTGGACGGCTTCCCGGGCGCCGAGCTGTCGGTCTCGGCGACGACCCGCGATCCCCGAGACGGAGAGGTGAACGGCCGCGACTATCACTTCCTCGGCGCCGAGGAATTCGATGAGCGAGTCGCGCGGGGTGAGTTCGTCGAGCACGCCGAGTACGCGGGCAATCGCTACGGGACGCTGCGTAGCGAGCTTCAGCGGCCCGCCCGGCTGATCGTCCTCGAGATCGATCTCCAAGGGGCGCGGCAGGTCCGCGGCGCGATGCCGGAGGCGGAGCAGGTCTTCATCGCTCCGCCGGGCGACGACCTCGGTGAGCTCGAGCGGCGGCTGATCGCGCGCGGGGCCGAGAGCCGCGAGCAGATCGAGCGCCGGCTCGCCGTCGCGCGCCAGGAGCTCGCGGCCCAGGACGAGTTCCGTCACAGGATCGTCAACGACGACGCCGAACAGGCAACGCGGGAGCTGATCGGCCTCGCCGCTACCATCTGTGCCCCCGAAGTCAGGAACGAACCTTGATCAACCCTCGCCTGGACACGCTGCTCGAGCACGTCGACTCTCACTACGCGTGCGTTCTCGTCGCGGCCAAGCGCGCTCGCCAGATCAACAGCTACTACCACAACCTCGGCGAGGGAACCTTCGACGAGTACCCGCCGCCGATGGTCGAGACCGGATCGAAGAACTACCTCGGCATCGCGCTCGAGGAGATCGCTCAGGGCAAGATCAAGTACCGCTACCGGGACTAGCGTTCCGGCCGGCGGCGAAGCTCGAGCCGATGGCCCGCCTACTGATCGGACTCTCCGGGGGGATCGCGGCCTACAAGGCCGTCGAGCTCGTGCGGCTGGCGACGAAGGCCGGCCACGCCGTGCGCGTCGTCCAGACGCCGACCAGCCTGCGCTTCGTCGGCAAGGCCACGTTCGAGGCCGTGACCGGCGCCCCGGTCCTCGTCGAGGAGTTCGAGCGCGACCCCGCACGGGGAGCGTTCCCCGGCGACTCGGCGCCGGGCCACGATCCGATCTCGCACCTCGAGCTCGTGCGCAACTGCGACGCCTACGTCGTGGCGCCCGCGTCGGCGAACACCCTCGCCAAGCTTGCCGCCGGTCAGGCCGACAACCTGCTCACGAGCGCAGCGCTCGCCTGCACGGCGCCGCTCGTCCTGGCGCCGGCGATGAACGGCGCCATGTGGGCACACCCCGCGACGGTCGCCAACCTCGACGTGCTGCGCGCCCGCGGCGCCGAGATCGTCGAGCCGGGAACGGGAGAGCTCGCTTCCAAGGGCGAGTGGGGCACCGGTCGTCTAGCCGACCCGGCCGACGTCCTCGCGGCCGTCGAGCGAGCGATCGCGCCGGCCGGCTGGGACGCCGGCGAGCTGCGTGGCCTGCGCGTGCTCGTCACCGCCGGCGGGACGCGCGAGCCGATCGACGCCGTGCGCTACGTCGGCAACCGATCGTCGGGGCGGATGGGTGTCGCGCTCGCCGTCGAGGCGGCACGGCGGGGAGCGCACGTGACGCTGCTCGGCGCCAACCTCGCGGTCCAGCCGCCGCCCGGCGTGCGGCTGGTCGAGGTGACCACCGCGGCCGAGCTCGAGCGGGCGACGCAAGCCGAGTTCGAAAGCGCCGACGTGCTGCTGATGGCAGCCGCCGTCGCGGACTTCCGTCCCGCCGAGACGGCGCCGGGCAAGATCAAGAAGGGCGGACGCGACGACCTGACGATCCGCCTCGAGCCCACGACCGACGTCCTCGCCGCCGTCGCCCTCGAGCGGCGGCCCGGGCAGACGCTCGTCGGCTTCGCGGCCGAGCACGGCGATGGGGCGCTCGAGAGCGCGCGCGAGAAGCTCGAGCGCAAGCAACTCGACGCCGTCGTCCTCAACGACGTCTCCCAGCCGGGGATCGGCTTCGACAGCCTCGAGAACGAGGTGACAGTGCTCACGGCCGCCGGCGAGCACCCGGTCCCGCGCGCGTCGAAGCGGGCCGTGGCGTCCGCCATACTCGATTGCGTCGAGTCGCTCAGGAAGACGCAAAGCGAGGTGACGCAGTGAGCGAGACGCCAGAGGAGCGGGGCGAGCGCGTATACGACCTGTACAAGCGCGGCAGTGAGCTGCTCGAGCGCGGGGACTTCGCCGCGGCGGCGATCCCGCTCGAGCGGGCGCGCCAGCTCGAGCCGGACAAGACCTCGATTCGCGAGGCGCTCGGGCGGGCCTACTTCCGCTCGGGCCGCTTCGGCCCGGCGGCAGAGGAGTTCGAGGCCGTCGTGGAGCGTGCCCCGGTCAACGACTTCGCCCACTTCTGCCTCGGCAAGGCGCTCGTCAAGACCGGTCGCGTCAGGGAGGCTCGGCGCCACGCGATGCTCGCCGCCGGGATGCGCCCCGACCGTGCCGACTACCGTAACCTGCGCGACCGGCTCAGTCCACGCTGAGCCAGCCGCCCTGGGCGGCGGGCGGCTCGCGCTTGGCGCGTTGGAAGTCGCGCACCGCGATCGCGCCCTCGACGACGAGGCCGAGCAGGCGGTCGAGCGCCAGCTCGTCGACCGCCGCCGCAGGCAGATCGCCGTGAACCCAGATCTCCTGTCCCTGGTTGGCGCTGAAGCGCGCCATCCGCGTCGAGCGGTTCCACCACAGCAGCATCCACGGGTCGACGTGCTCAGAATCGGTCAGAGCGTGCGCCTTTACGGTCAGCAGGCCGTCGGCGAGGCGCAGTCCGACGTCCAGCGGCCACCCGCCGGCCTGCTCGGCCGACAGCGTGAGGCCCCACTCGGCGTGCGCTATCCGTCGCCGTTCGCCCGGAAGCGCCTCTATGTACGCGTCTATGACCTCGACTGCTGCGGGCACCCCGAGGACACTAGGGCTCGGCGCTCGCGGGCGTCCACATCGGCGCGGGAAGCCCGTCTATACTGGTCCGCTGCTAGGACTTTCAGACGTACCGCGACCTCCGGTCGCGCCTGGAGGTGGGCTTCGCAGCCCACCTTTTTTTCGACCTGATGACGACCAACACCGACCAGCTCCACAGCGACATCGAGGCCCGCCTGGCGGGTCCGCTGCCGCTCGTCGAGCTGCTGTCCTGCGAGCGCATCGGCGCCGAGCGGCTGCGTCTGACGATCGACCATCCCGACGGCGTCGACCTCGGACTCTGCGAGCAGGTCACCCACGAGCTCGCGGGCCTGCTCGTCGACTACGGGCTCGAGGTCTCCTCGCCCGGGCCGGAGCGTCCGCTGGTCAAGCCCGACCACTTCCGTCGCTTCCTCGGTCGCCGGGCGCGCGTGCGCACTCGCGAGCCGCGCGACGGCCACCGCAACTTCACCGGCGAGCTGGTCGGCGCTTCGGACGCCGAGGTGACCGTCGCCGCCGGCACGGGAGTGGTGACGATCCCGTATACCGAGATCGCGCGCAGCCATCTGGTCGACGGCGCCGGCGCGGCAGGCGATCGAACCGACGACGACACGGGAATGGAGGCAACGGGATGAGCAAGGAGATCGTCGAGGCGATCGGGGCGCTTGGCCAGGAGAAGGGCATCGCCACCGACACGCTGATGGATGCGCTCGCCGATGCGCTGCTCTCGGCCTACAAGAAGAGCCCCGGCTCCGCGAAGTACGCCCGCGTCGACATCGATCACGACAGCGGCGATTTCACCGTCTACGAGCTGATCCTGCCGCCTGAGCTCGAGGAGCGGCTGCTCGCCGAGGCCGAGGAGGCCCAGGAGGAGCCGGAGATCGACCCCGAGACCGGTGAGCTGCGCGAGCCCGAGGAGCCGGAGCTCGATCCGGACGTCCTCGCCGAGTACAGCGACCAGATCGAGGAGCGCGACGTCACGCCGAGCGACTTTGGCCGGATCGCCGCCCAGACGGCCAAGCAGGTGATCCTGCAGCGGGTCCGCGAGGCCGAGCGCGACATGATGTTCGACGAGTACCAGGACCGCGTCGGCGAGCTGATCACCGGCCTCGTCCAGCAGTCCGACTCTCGCTACACGCTCGTCCAGCTGCGCGAGCGCGTCGAGGCGCTGCTGCCGCGCTCCGAGCAGGTGCCCGGCGAGCGCTACGACCACGGCGCGCGCGTGAAGGCGATCATCACCGACGTCTCGTCGGAGTCGAAGGGCCCGCGCATCATCGTCTCGCGCCGCTCGCCGGAGCTGATCCGCGCGCTATTCGAGCTCGAGGTGCCGGAGATCGCCGACGGTCTGGTCGAGATCCAGAACGTCGCGCGCGAGCCGGGCTACCGCTCGAAGATCGCGGTCGTCTCGCACACCAACGGGGTCGACCCGGTCGGCGCCTGCGTCGGCCCGCGCGGGTCGCGCGTGCGGATGGTCGTCTCCGAGCTGCGCGGCGAGAAGATCGACATCATCCCCTTCAACGACGAGCCGGCCCGCTTCGTCGCCAAGGCGCTGTCGCCGGCGCGCGTCCGCGAGGTTCTCGTCGACGACGACGCCAAGCAGGCGACCGTGATCGTCCCCGACGACCAGCTGTCGCTGGCGATCGGCAAGGACGGGCTCAACGCGCGGCTGGCAGCGCGTCTGACCGGCTGGCGCGTCGACATCCGCTCGGAGACCGAGTTCGCGCAGGAGGAGGAGACGCTCGGCCTCGACGAGGAGGAGACCGCGGGCCGCTGCGCCGCGATCCTCTCGAACGGCAAGCGCTGTCCGAACGCGTCGATCCCGGCCTCGCGCTACTGCGGCCTGCCGGCGCATCAGGCGCTGACCGACACCGACAACGACTACGTGACCGGCGAGCCGCCGGCCGTCGACGTCGTCGAGGAGGCTCCGGTGGATGGCTAAGAAGCGCGTCCATGAAATAGCCAAGGAGAAGGGGATCCCCTCGAAGGAGGTGATCGCCAAGCTCCAAGCCGCCGGCCTCAACGTCAAGGCCGCCGCCTCCAGCGTCGACGAGGCCGACATCGAGCTCGCGTTCAGCGGCGGCAAGAAGGCGCCGGCCGAGGACGGCCGCGGCGGACGCCAGTCCGGTACCGCGCGCCCGGGCAACGGCAAGCCCGCCGCGTCGACCCCTCGCCAAGCCGGTCAGCAGGCCGGCAAGGGCACGGGCGGCGCCAGCCGTTCCCAAGCCAGCCAGGGCGCAGCGGGGGGCGCGGGGGGCGCGAGCGCCCCGGGGTCATCCCAACGATCGGCACGTCCTACGCGCGACGGCGGTGGCGGTAGCGCCGCCGGCGGGCGGCGGCGGCGCGTCGTGATCGACTCCCAGGCATCGCGCCGTGCGCCCGGCCCGCCCCCCCAGCAGCAGACGCCGCCGCGTCGCCGCGGCCGTCGCCGCCGCACGCCGTGGGTCGAGCCGGACTTCAGCCAGCAGGAGGAGAAGCCGCAGGAGGAGCAGATCACCGACATCAAGTCGGGCGCCACGGTCAAGGAGGTCGCCGAGTCGCTAGGCCTCTCCGCTCCCGATGTGATCAAGAAGCTGATGGAGCTCGGCGAGATGGCGACGTTGACCCAGACGCTCTCCGACGAGGCGATCGAGATCCTCGCCGACGGGTTCGAGAAGAAGATCCAGATCGTTCGCGCGGCCGACGAGGTGACCGACGACGTCGTCTTCGAGGACGAGGACGCCGACCTCGTCGAGCGTCCGCCTGTCGTGACCGTGATGGGACACGTCGACCACGGCAAGACTTCGCTGCTCGACGCGATCCGCGAGGCCGAGGTCGCCGCGGGGGAGGCTGGCGGGATCACCCAGCACATCGGCGCCTACCAGGTCCACCACGGCGACCACGTGATCACCTTCCTGGACACCCCGGGCCACGCCGCCTTCACGGCGATGAGGGCCCGCGGCGCGAGCGTCACCGACATCTCCGTCGTCGTCGTCGCCGCCGACGACGGCGTCATGCCGCAGACCGTCGAGGCGATCGACCACTCCAAGGCCGCCGAGGTCCCGATCGTCGTGGCCGTCAACAAGATCGACAAGGAGGGCGCCGATCCGCAGCGGGTCCGCGGCGAGCTCGCCCAGCACGAGTTGACGCCGGCGGACTGGGGCGGCGACACCGAGTTCGTCGACGTCTCGGCCAAGACGCGCCAGAACCTCGACGAGCTGCTCGAGACGCTGACGACGTTGTCCGACATCCAGGAGCTCAAGGCGAACCCGAACACCGAGGCCTCCGGCGTCGTGATCGAGTCGCGGCTCGACCCGGGCCGCGGCCCCGTCGTCTCCGTGCTGATCTCGCGCGGCACCCTGAAGGTCGGCGACGCGATCGTCGCCGGCGAGCATCCGGGCCGTGCCCGCGCGATGCACGACTACCGCGGAGAGCGGATCAAGGCGGCGACGCCCGGTACCCCGGTGGAGATCCTCGGCTTCGACGGCGTCCCCGAGGCCGGCGAGCAGTTTCGCGTGGTCGGCAACGAGCGTGAGGCGCGCCGGATCGCCGGCGAGCGCGCCAACCGGCTCAAGACCGAGGCGCTGGCGCGCCGGGCCGGCGTCAAGGTGTCGCTCGAGGACGTCCTCGCGCGGGCGCAGAAGGGTGAGATCAACGAGCTGGCGCTGATCGTCAAGGCCGACGTCGCCGGCTCGCTCGAGGCGCTCGCCGACGAGATCGCCAAGCTGCCTCAGGACGAGGTCGCGGTGAACCTGATCCATACCGGCGTCGGCGGCATCAGCGAGTCCGACGTGATGCTCGCGTCGGCCTCGAACGCCGTGATCATCGGCTTCAACGTCCGCCCTGTGGGCGACGCGCGAGCGGTCGCCGATCGCGAGGGCGTCGAGATCCGCGGCTACTCGGTCATCTACAAGGTCGTCGAGGAGCTGCGCGCCGCGATGGAGGGCATGCTCGAGCCCGAGGACGTCGAGGAGACCGTCGGCACCGTCGAGATTCGTGCGATCTTCCGGGCCTCGCGCGTCGGCACGATCGCCGGCTCGATGGTCACCGACGGATCGGTGCGCCGGGGCGCTACCGTGAGGCTCGTCCGCGACGGGACGATCGTCTACGACGGTCGGATCGGCTCTCTGCGCCGTTTCAAGGAGGACGTCCGTGAGGTCACGACCGGTATGGAGTGTGGGATCGTGCTCGAGAACTTCGCCGACGTCAAGGAGGGCGACGTGCTCGAGGTCTACGAGACCCGGCAGGTCGAGAAGACGCTTCAGTAGGCATTCGGGCCTGGGGCAGTAGGATGCCCGCCGACCGCATGCGGCGCGTGAACGAGGCCTTGAGGGAGGTCCTTTCCGCCCGGATCGCAGGGGGCCTCAAAGACCCCCGCGTTGGATTCGTCACCGTGACAGCCGTCGACACGAGCCCAGACCTCCGCCACGCACGCGTCTATGTCAGCGTGCTCGGCGACGACGAGGAGCGCGCCGACACGCTCGCGGGGCTCGAGTCCTCGCGCGGCTTCCTGCAAGCCGGCATCGCCCGCGAGCTGCGGATCAAGCACACTCCCGCACTGCGGTTCATGCACGACGAGGCGCTCGAGCGGGGGATGCGGATCTCGCAGCTGCTCGACGAGGCCGACGGAGAGGAACCGCGCTCGTGAGCGGAGTCGGCACCGAGCTCGACCAGGTCGTCGAGGAGCTGCGCGCCGCGGAGAAGCTGCTGCTGACCACCCACGAGAATCCCGACGGCGACGCGCTCGGATCGCTGCTCGGCATGCACGGCGTCCTGACCCAGCTCGGCAAGGACGCCTTGATGTACCTGTCGCCCGACGAGTTCCCGCTCCCGCACGAGTATCGGGACATGGAGAACAGCGACATCATCGGCGGGCCGCCTGCCGACATGGACGAGCGTGTGGCCGTCTTCCTCGACTGCGGCAACATCGACCGGATGCCCGTCGACTTCCTGCAGCGCGACGGCATCCACATCCTCAACATCGATCACCACCACGACAACACCCGCTTCGGGACGGCGAACCTCGTAGACCCGAGCGCGTCCTGCACGGCCGAGATCGTCTGGCGACTGTCGAAGGAGCTCGGAGCAGAGTTGACGACCGAGATCGCCCGCGCGCTCTACGTCGGGCTGATCACCGATACGGGCCGGTTCATGTACGAGAACACGACGCCCGAGGCGCACCAGATGGCCGCCGAGCTGATCGAGGCGGGCGTCGAGCCGCACGTCATCTACAGCCGCATCTACGAGTCGCTGCCCTTCGAGCGGATCACGCTGCTCCAGCGTGCGCTCGCGACGATCCGCCGCTACGACGGTGGCACCATCACGATGCTTCATCTGACGGTGGAGGACTTCGAGCAGACGGGCGCGGTGGAGAACGACTCCGAGGGCATCATCGACCACGCGCGCGCTGTCGAGGGGACCGCCGTCGCGGTGCTGGTGCGCGAGCTGACCGGCGACCGTGCCGGCAAGCGCAAGGTCTCACTGCGCGCGACCGACGGTCGCGTCGACGTCTCGGAGATCGCGCGCAGCTTCGGCGGCGGCGGCCATCGCCAGGCCGCGGGCGCCACGACCGAGCTCGACGTCGACGCACTCACCGAGGCGATCCGCGAGCGCGTCCGCGCTCAGCTCTCCGCCTGACCGCCGGTGAGCACGGCAGCAGACGGGCTGATCCTCTACCCCAAGCCCGCGGGAGTGACCTCGCACGACTGCGTCGCGAGGGTTCGCCGCACGCTGCCGCGCAAGACGAAGGTCGGTCACGCAGGCACGCTCGATCCGTTCGCGACCGGCCTGCTGCTGATCCTCGTCGGCCCCATGACGCGCGCCCAGCGCTGGCTGCTGCCGCTGCCGAAGACATACGTTGCCGTCGCGAGGCTGGGCTGGCGCTCGGACACCGGCGACCGCGACGGTGCGCTCGAGCAGACGGGGAGGGTGCCGGACGACCCGCGGATCGCGACCGGCGAGCTGATGCAGCGCCCCCCGGCCTACAGCGCCGTGCGCGTCGGCGGCGAGCGGCTCTACGAGAAGGCGCGTCGCGGCGAGCCGGTCGAGGGAGCGCCGCGGCCCGTCACCGTGCACCGCGCCGAGCGGCTCTGGCATGAGGGCGACCGGGCGGCCTTCGAGATCGAGTGCTCGTCGGGGACATACGTCCGCCAGCTCGTCGCCGACCTCGGCGACGCCTACTGCGAGGAGCTGGAGCGCACTGCGATCGGTCCGTTCCGCCTCGCCGACGCCGATCCCGAGCGCGTGCTGTCCGCCGGGGAAGCGCTCGCCTTTTTGCCAGAGCGGCCGCTCGACGAGCGCGAGGCGCACGTCGTCGCGAACGGGGTTTCGGTCTCGGCCGTCGATGGCGAGGAGGGCGGCCACGTGCGCCTGACCGATGGCGGCGAGGTCGTCGCGATAGCCGAGCGGCGCGGCCAGCAGCTGCAACCCGTCGTAGTGTTCGGCCGATGAAGGTCATCTCGCTGGCGGACATGCCGCGACTCGCGCCGGGGCGGGGGGGCCGTCGCAAGGTCGCGATCGGGACCTTCGACGGCGTCCACGTCGGCCACCGCGAGGTGATCCGCGGCGCCGACACGGTCCTGACCTTCGACCCCCACCCGGTGTCGGTGATCCACCCGGAGGCAGCTCCGAAGCTGCTCGCCCCGTTCTCGATCAAGCGCGACCTGATCGCCGGGCTCGGCGTCCAGGAGCTCGTCGTGATCCCGTTCGACAAGGAGTTCGCCTCGCGCAGCGCGGAGCAGTTCGTCGACGACGTGCTGGTCGGCCAGCTCGGCGCGCGCAGCGTGTCGGTCGGCGAGAACTTCCGCTTCGGCCGCGGGGCGAAGGGCACGCCCGAGTTCCTCGCCGCCGACGACCGCTTCGAGACGCGCGTCGTGCCGCTCGTCGAGGCTGCCGGGGAGACCGCCTCCTCGAGCCACATCCGCGGACTCGTCGCCGCCGGCGACGTGCGCACGGCCTCCGAGTTCCTCGGCGGACCGTTCCTCTTCGAGGGCGAGGTCGTGTCAGGCGACCAGCGCGGCCGCGAGCTGGGGATGCCGACTGCCAACCTCGTTCCCGACGACGCGCTCGTCTGTCCGAGCAACGGCGTCTACGCCGCCTGGGCACACGGCCATCCGGCCGCCGTCAACGTCGGCGTGCGGCCCACCTTCGACACCGGGCGCGGCCTGCTGATCGAGGCCTACCTGATCGGCTTCGAGGGCGACCTCTACGGCAAGACCCTGCGGATCGCCTTCGTCGAGCGCATGCGCGGCGAGAAGCGCTTCGAGTCGGTCGACGCCTTGATCGAGCAGATGCAGGCCGACGTGCGCGAGGCCGAGCGGATCTGCGCGGCCACTAGCTACTAGGCGTTTTCGGCCTAGGGCTGGGGCGTTTCAGGCCGCGGGGCCCGTCTCCGGTGGCGGTTTCCGTGCTCGGCTCCGCGGCGACTCCGCCCCGTGCCGAGCGCTCCTCGCGGCTCAGGGCGCTCACGTGGACAGTTGGCAGGGGCTGCGCGCCTGCTACGCCTGCGCGCGCAATCCCGCCACCGTCGCCACCCGCGGAAGTGACGTCTACGGCTAGTTACCTCGGATGATGTGGCGGCAGCGACGGTCGAGGTAGTTGACGGCGATCCAGAAGTGGCGGAAGGCGGGGTTGCGGGTCTGGCGGTGGTGGTAGCGGTGGTAGATCTGCTGAGCGATGGTGGCTAGGCGGAAGAGGCCGAAGATCTCGTAGAAGGGCCAGTTGTCGATGGGGCGGCCGGTGCGGGCGGCGTAGTGGGCGACGACCTCTTCGCGGGTGAGCATGCCGGGCGCATTGGTGGGCTGGCGGCGCGACATCTGCATCAGGCGGCCGTCGCTTGACTCGACCCAGTAGGCGAGGGCGCCGCCGAGGTCCATCAGGGGGTCGCCGATGGTGGCCATCTCCCAGTCGAGGATGCCGACGATGCGCTGGGGGTCGTCGGGGGCGAGGACGACGTTGTCGAGGCGGAAGTCGTTGTGGATGACGCAGGCGGCGACGTCGTCGGGCTGGTTGGCGGCCAGCCAGCGCATGACTCGGTCGAACGACGGGACGTTCCAGGTCTTGGCGTCGCGATAGCGGCGCGACCAGCCCTCGACCTGACGGGCGACGTAGCCGGGGCCCTTGCCGAGGTCGGCGAGGCCGGCGGCCGTCGGATCGACCTGGTGGAGGTCGACGAGGCGGTCGACGACCGACTCGCAGAGCTGGCGAGTCGCTGCGCGGTCGAGGCCGAGGTCGGGCGGGATCTCCTTGCGGAGGATCGTGCCGTAGAGGCGCTCCATGACGTAGAAGTCGCTGCCGAGCACCGAGTGGTCCTGGCAGAGGGCGACCATCTCCGGGACGTAGGGGAAAGCGGGCTTCAGCGACTCCTGGACGCGGTACTCGCGTGCCATGTCGTGGGCCGAGGCCGCCTTGGTTCCGGGCGGTGGGCGGCGCAGTATGAGGTCGCGCTCGGGATAGCGGAGGAGGTAGGTGAGGTTCGAGGCGCCGCCGGAGAACTGACGGACGTCGGGCGGACCCCTCAGGTCGGCGATGCGCTCGGAGAGCCACGCGTCGACGGCGCCGACGTCGAAGGCGTCCTCCTCGCGAACGGCGCGCGCGTCGCTCAGCCCGACCACTTGCCCTTGCCGTACTTGGCGAGCTCGAGGCGAGCGACGACGCCGCGATGGACCTCGTCGGGGCCGTCGGCGAGCCGGAGGGCGCGGGCGATCGTCCAGGCCGGCGCGAGCGGGAAGTCGGTGCTGAGGCCGCCGCCACCGTGGAGCTGCATCGCCATGTCGACGACGTCCTGGGCCATGTTCGGCACGGCGACCTTGATCTTCGAGACGGCTCCGATCGACTCTGGCGATCCCTGATCGAGCAGCCATGCAGCGTGCAGGACGAGCAGCCGAGCCTGGTCGATAGCGATCCGCGCGTCGGCGATCCGCTCGCGGTTGCCGCCGAGGTTCGCGAGCGGCTTCCCGAACGCGACGCGCTCGGACGCACGCCGGCAGGCGAGCTCGAGCGCGGACTCGGCCAGCCCGATCAGTCGCATGCAGTGGTGGACCCGTCCCGGCCCCAGCCGCGCCTGGGCGACCGAGAACGCCTGGCCGACGCCGCCGATCACCGCGTCCTTCGGCAGGCGCACGTCCTCGAACGACACCTCGCCGTGACCCCCGGGAGCATCGAGGAAGCCCATCGTCGAGAGCATCCGCTCGACCTTCACGCCCGGCGTGTCGCGCGGCACCAGCACCATCGAGTGCTGGTGATAGCGGTCCGCCTCCGGGTCGCTCAGCCCCATGAAGATCAGCACCTCGCACTTCGGGTGGCCGACCCCTGTGCTCCACCACTTGCGCCCGTTGAGGACGATCTCGTCGCCGTCGAGCACCGCGGTCGCCTCCATGTTCGTCGCGTCCGATGACGCCACGTCGGGCTCCGTCATGCAGAACGCCGAGCGGATCTCACCCGCCAGCAACGGCTTCAGCCACCGCTCCCGCTGCTCGTCGCTGCCGAAGTGCAGCAGCACCTCCATGTTGCCGGTGTCCGGCGCATTGCAGTTGAACACCTCGCTCGCGATCAGCGACCGCCCCATCCGCTCCGCCAGCGGCGCGTACTCCGCGTTGCTCAGCCCCGCCCCATGCGTCTCGTCCGGCAGGAACAAATTCCAGAGGCCCTCCCCCTTCGCCTTCTCCTTCAGCTCCTCGATCGCCGGCAGCACCACCCACGGATCCTCCAGTGCCAACAGCTCCCGTTGATACGCCTCCTCCCGCGGCGTCACCTCCCGCTCGACGAACGCATCCACCCGCTCCAACAGATCCCGCGCCCGCGCGCTGTGCTCGAAGTCCATCGCGCGGAATCTGTCAGAGCGTTACCGCCCGTGTCGTCCCCGCCCCGATCTGGGCGCTTCACCCAAGGGGCGGAGTACCGACGCGACGCCCCTTACCCCCATGAAGGTCAAGGAGACGATCAAGATGATCCAGGCCGACGGCTGGTATCTCGATCGAATCAGAGGCAGCCACCGCCAGTTCAAGCACCTGCGAAAACCAGGAGTCGTGACCATCGCCGGCCATCCCAACGACGACCTCCACCCCAAGACCTTGAAGAGCGTGTTGAAACAGGCCAGACTGGAGCGGTGATGCCTCGCTATCCGATCGTCATCGAGCACGGACCCAACAGCTACTCGGCGTATGCGCCAGACGCGCCGGGATGCGTAGCTGCGGGCGCGACACGCGACGACGTGACCAAGCGAATGACTGAGGCCCTCAAGCTGCATTTCGAGGCTCTGCGAGCCGACGGCCAGTCGATCCCCGAGCCCGGAATCTCCGACACCTACGTCGAAATCTAGGGCCAACGACGCCGCTTCCGCGGGTGGCGACGATTTTGCGTTTGCGCGCGCAGCTTGCGAGCACCCAAACCAAGATCGGAGACAGGACCCGCGGCCACCGACGCCGATCCCGCGCGCCGACGGACGACCAGCAAACGTCAGTCCGGAATCAAGCCCTCGCCCGTGAACTCCCCCGCCGCCTCCTCGAAGCTCGAGTCCCGCGGCGGCAAGATCACGTCCGACGGCACCAGCTCGTCGTCCGCGATCTCCTCGCCGTCGGCCTCGACCAGCGCCAGCATCTGCGCCCACAG
This sequence comes from Thermoleophilaceae bacterium, assembly GCA_036259535.1. Taxonomy (GTDB): domain Bacteria; phylum Actinomycetota; class Thermoleophilia; order Solirubrobacterales; family Thermoleophilaceae; genus JAAYBF01. The sequence continues at coordinate 7,734 of DATABO010000065.1, read as the reverse complement.
CTCCCCGAAGCCGGTCTCGTCACCAGCCTCGACCGCTGCCACGGCCTGGTTGTCGAGCTCGTTGAGCCGCTCGGCGTCGGCGTCCGGGAGGCGGTACTGACCCTCGCCGGAGATCCGGACGATCACCGGCTCTCCCCTCCGTCGCCGATCTGCGGCGACTCCCCGCCGCCGCTCCCGAGCTCGGCCTTCATCGCGGCCAGCTCGTCGTCGACCTGCGCTCCGGCGCCGAGCTGCGCCAGCTCGCGGTCGATGTCGTCCTGACCGCTGCCGAGCTGGGTGAGGTCGTCGAAGGTGCCGGCTGCCTCGAGCTCCTCGACGGCTCCCGCACGCGCGCGCATCTCCTCGGTCTTGTCCTCGGCACGCTGGATGGCGAGGCCGAGGTCGGCCATCTCCTCGCCGACGCCGTTGGCGGCCTCGGAGATCTTGACCTGAGCCTCCGCGGCGGAGTACTGCGCCTTGATGACCTCCTTCTTGGTGCGGAAGGCCTCGATCTTGACGCGCAGCTTCTTCTCGTTGTCGGTCAGCTGCTGCTGTTGCTGCTCGAGCTGCTGGACCTGGCTGTCGAGCGACTGCAGCTCGGTCTGAGCGACGGTCTTGCGCTCGAGCGCGGCGCGGGCGAGGTCCTCGCGGCCCTGGGCGAGCGCCTGACGGGCCTGGGTGTCGAGCTTGACGACCGACTGCTCGATCTTCTGCGACTGCATCTGCAGGCGCTTCTTCGACGTCGTGACGTCGGCGATCCCCTTCTTGACGTTCTGGAGCAGCTCGACCTGCTTCTGGTAGCCGTAGTCGAGCGTCTCGGACGGGTCCTCCGCCCGATCGAGCAACTTCGAGATCTTGGCCTTCATGACCGTTGACATGCGTCCACCGAGGCCTGCCATCGCGTTTCTCCTTTAGCCCTCTGAGGCGTCGTGACCGAGCGAGAGACCTAGCCTAGTGGCTCTGTCGCCGGAGGTCGCCTCAGCGGAGGACCGCCGCCCGCCGCCGCTGCTCCGCGCGGTCGTGGTCCTGGCCCGAACGGAGGAAGAAGAAGCCCGTCGCGAACAGCATCACCGCGAGGTCGAGGCCGAGCATCATGCCGCCGGCGACCTGCTGGTCGGTGAGCGGCGACCAGCCGTGCTCGGCGGCCGTGCGCGCGTACTGCTCGTAGGCGGGAGCGCGCATGATGATGAAGGCCATCCCGAGGAACATCCCGGCGAGGCGCGCGCCGAGCAGGTAGGGCACCTTCCAGAGCTCGCCGGGCAGCCGTCGCCGCTTCGGCTCGATCACCGACCACCAGACGAGCAGCGAGGCGGCGACGAACGACTGGTGCTGGAGGGCGTGGACGAGGTCGTTGGCGAGGGCGGCCTCGAACATGAAGCCGAAGTGCCAGCCGTAGAGCGTGAGGATCCACACCGGGATCGCGACGAGCGGCCGGCGCAGCACGCGGAAGGCCGTGCGCAGCGGCGTGCAGCGGGCAAGCGGCACCAGGACCGGCCGGGGGATCAGGAACGCGTGGACGGGCGAGCGCAACCCGACGAGCAGCAGCGGCGCCGCGATGTCGGCGATCAACAGGTGTTGGGCCATGTGCGCGACGAGCAGCTCGTCGGCGAGCGGGTCGAGCGGACCCATCAGGCCGATCGCCATGCAGGCGACGGCGAAGTGCCAGGCGACCTGTTGCCAGAAGGGCACCTCGTAGCCGCGGCGCCCGAGGACTCGCACGGCGCGCAGGTAGAGGACCTCCGCGAGCAGGAGATAGAGGATCGGCCCGGGGGCCAGCGAGAGCTCCACAGCCTGATTGTCGCGTTCTCCCGGCCGGCGGGTGATCCAGCCCCTCGACCCCGATCAAAGGGCGCCCGCCCCGAGGCGAGAAGCCGGACCACCCGCCCACACGGCGGCTGGAAGTCTGGTGAATCCTATGCGGCCGTAGCAGACAGAGACTCAGCCGCGGCCGCGAGGCGCTCCTGGTACTCGCGCCGCTGCATCCGCGAGATGACGAGCCGCTGGACCTGGGCGGTGCCCTCGAACAGCTGGTAGATCTTCGCGTCGCGGAAGTACTTCTCGAGCGGGCAGTCGGTCGACTGCGCAACGTCGCCGACGAGGTCCATCAGCGTCGTGGTCGCCCACATCGTCACGTCGCCGGCCTTCAGCTTCGACATCGAGCCCTGGCCGCCGGTCATCGGGACGCCGTTGCGGCCCATCCAGGCCGCGCGCCAGACCAGCAGCCGCGACGCCTCGATCTCGGTAGCGACGTCGGCGAGCGTCTGCTGAATCCGCTGCTGCTCCATCAGCGGGCCGTTCTCGTCGGAGCGGTCCTCCAGGTACTCCAACGTCCACTCGTAGGCGGCCTGGGCGATCCCGAGCGCCGAGGCGCCGACCATCGGCCGCGTGATCTCGAAGGTGGCGAGCGCGTTCGAGGAGCCGGCGTGCTGTCCGGAGCGAGCCCGCTCGAGCTTGCGGTTGAGCTTGTCCATCCCGCCGAGCAGGTAGTCGACCGGGATCCGGCAGTCCTCGAGCACGACCTCCGCGGTGTGCGACGCGCGGATGCCGATCTTGTCCTCCTTCTTGCCCTGGGTCATCCCGGGGGTGCCCTTGGGGACGACGAAGGAGGCCTGGCCGCGGTGCCCGAGCTCGGGCGCGACGTTGGCGACGACCACGGTGACGTCGGCGATGCCGCCGTTGGTGATGAAGACCTTGGTGCCGTTGAGCACCCACTCGTCGCCGTCGAGCTTCGCGGTCGTGCGCAGCGACTTGACGTCGGAGCCGGCGCCGGCCTCGGTGACCGCGTAGGCGCCGAGCTTGATCTCGTCGCCCTCGCCGTAGCACTCGATCGCCCAGCGGCCGACCTGCTCGGGGGTGCCGGAGGCGGCGATGCCAGCGGCGGCGAGCCCGGAGCCCGCGATCGCGAGCGCGATCCCGGCGCAGCCCCAGTGCATCTCCTCGGCGTAGATCACGCCAAGCATGCCCTCGGGATCGCTGCCGAGCCGCTCGAGCTGGGGCACGCCGTGCAGGCCCCACTCGCGCGCCTGCTTGATCGCGTCCCAGGGCACGGACTGCTCGCGGTCGTGCTGATCGGCAACCGGCCGGATCACCTCGCGCGCGAACCTGCGGCAGTACTGCTGGAACTCCTGCTGCTCGTCGTTGAGCCTGAAATCCACTTTGAGGGCCTTTCCCGAAGCTTTGACTGTCCAGTCAACCAAGGATTGACTGACCAGTCAACCAACTGCCCGGGACGAATGCCACGACCTCCGGCTAGTCTGCGGCGCGTGCGGGCGAAACGATGGACCGTGGCCACGCTGGTGGCCATCGCCGCGGCGGCCGGCGGCTGCAGCGCCGGCGACGACGACGACAGTCGGCCGCCGCAGCTTGGGCCGGCGTCGGACAGCGACGAGGCCGCCGCCCAGCTCGGCTTCCCCTCGACCGCGACGCGCAACACGATCCGCGTCGGCGGCGACGACGCCGCCGGAGATGCGGCCGGTGTCGCGAACGCGGCCTTCCCGGCCACGACGGACTCGAACCGCCCGAACGCCGTGGTGCTCGTCGACGCCGACGACTGGCAGGGCGCCGTCACCGGGGCAGTGCTCGCCGCCAAGCCGATCGGCGCGCCGCTGCTGATCTCCGACGGCGACGAGCTTCCGAGCGTCTCCGCCGACACGCTCGAGCGCCTCGACCCGCGCGGCTCCGACCTCTCCGAGGACGCCCAGGTGATCCGGATCGGCGACGAGCCGGCGAAGCCCGACGGCTTCCGTACGGCGCGGATCGAGGGCGCCGACGTCTACGAGCGCGCCGCCGCGATCGACCGCTTCTTCTCGGCTGCGCGCGGTGCTCCGTCGCAGAACCTGGTCGTCGCCTCGGGCGAGCGCGCCGAGTTCGCGCTGCCGGCCGCCGCCTGGTCCGCCCGCTCTGGAGACAGCGTGCTGCTGACCGAGCGCGACCGCGTCCCGGCCGCCACCCGCAAGGCGATCGCCGCGCACCAGGACGCCAGCATCTTCGTCCTCGGCCCGCGCTCGGTCATCTCCGACCGCGTGCTGAGACAGCTGCGCAAGCTCGGCCGGACCACCCGGATCGCGGGTCCGACGCCGGTCGAGAACGCGATCGAGTTCGCCCGCTACGAGGAGGGCGACTTCGGCTGGGGCGCCACCGTCCCGGGCTACAACTTCACCGTCGCCGGCGTCTCGCGGCCGCTCGACGCCGCCGCCGCGGCGACGCTCGCCACGCGCGGCGTCTTCGCCCCCCTGCTGCTGACCAACGACGCCGACAAGCTGCCCCCGCCGCTCGAGGCCTACTTCCTCAGCGTCCAGCCCGGCTACGAGGACGATCCAGGCCAGGCGGTCTACAACCGCGTCTGGATCCTCGGCGACGACGAGCAGGTCTCGGTCGAGCAGCAGGCCCAGCTCGACGCGGTCACCGAGCTGATCCCCGTGCAAGCCCAGGCTCCATAGACTCGTCCCCGTGAGCGAGTACGAGCAGCCGGGGCGGCTGACGCGCGAGCCGACCGTCGAGGACGTCCACCAGCTGATGGGCGCCTCGACCCCGCACTTCGCGCTCCAGATCCGCAACCGCATTCGGACGCTGATCTCGGGCCTGCCGGAGGGACATCCGGCTCGCGAGCTGGGAGAGCGTGAGATCGCGCGCCTCGAGCAGCTCGCCCACGGGTCGGAGCGGCGCGGCGAGCCGGGGCCCGGCGAGCCCGAGCTGCCGAGCCTCGCCGGCCGCGAGAAGCTCCCTTAACTCAAGCCAGAGAGCGCGGCGACGCGCTCGCGGTGCTCGCCGGCGGAGCCGAACAGCGCCCCGTCGACCTTCGCTCGCTTGAGCAGGAAGTGGAGGTCGTGCTCCCACGTGAAGCCGATGCCGCCGTGGACCTGAAGCGCCGAGGCCGGGACGCTCCAGCCCGCGTCGGAGGCCAGCGCCTTGGCCATCGACGCGGCGAGCGGCAGCGTCTCGGGCTCGGCGTCGGCGGCCCAGGCGGCCCAGTAGGCGGTCGAGCGGGCGCTCTCGACCTCGCGCAGCATGTCGGCGCAGCGGTGCGAGACGCCCTGGTAGGCGCCGATCGGCCGGCCGAACTGCTGACGGTCGCGCGCGTACTCGACGGCCATCTCGAGCGTCCGCTGGGCGACCCCGACGATCTCTGCCGCGACGACGGTGGCGATCCGGTCGAGCGCCGGCACGACGTCGCCGGCCAGCTGCTCGCCCGCGCCCTCGCGTGGCGTGACCCGCGCGTAGCGACGGGTCTGGTCGATCGTCGCCAGCGGCTCGATCTCGCAGTCGGACGGGTCGAGGACGATGCCCGCTCCGGGCGCTGAGCCGTCCGAGCCCGGCGCCGTGAGCAGGACGATCGCGGCCGCGCTGTCGGCGTCCGGGACCAGCGGCGCGACCCCGTCGCGCAGCAGCCCCGCAACGATCCGTCCCTCGCCCGAGGCGACGCCGGGCAGCAGCCGCTCGCGCTGGGCGTCGCTGCCGGCGTGCTGGATCGCGATGCCGCCCGCCGCGTTCGACAGGAACGGGACCGGCGCGACGGCGTAGCCGAGCTCCTCGGCGAGGATCGCCAGCTCGACCATCCCGAGCCCCTGGCCGCCGTGCGCCTCGTCGATCGCGATACCGGCCCAGCCGAGCTCCGCCACCTCGACCCAGTGGGCGTCGTCGTAGCGCTCGCCCTCCGCGAGCTCGCGCACGATGTCGGGCTTGAAGCGGTCGGCGAGCAGGTCGCGGGCGGTCCGCTTGATCGCCTGCTGGTCGTCGGTGAAGTCGAAGTTCATCGCAGCCTCGGCAGGTTGAGCACACGCTCGGCGATGATGTTCTTGAGGATCTCGGTCGTGCCGCCCTCGATCGAGTTCGCCCGGGCGCGCAGGAAGCGGTAGGTCCAGTCGGAGTCGCGCAGCACGCCGTCCTCGCCCTGGATCGCGACGGCCAGCTCGGTCAGGCCCTGGTTGACCGCGGACCACTGCAGCTTCGGCAGCGAGCCCTCCGGCCCCGGGATGCCGGTCTTCATGATCTGGGTCAGCCCGCGCCAGGCGTTCAGCCGCAGCGCCTCGGCCTCGATCAGCAGGGAAGCGACCTTCTGGCGGACGACCGGGTCATCGGCGACGCCGCGCTCCTTGGCCAGCTCGATCAGCTGGCCGAGGGCGATCTTCACCGACGCCGCGGAGGCTGCGCCGAGGCCGGCGCGCTCGTGCATCAGTGTCGTGATCGCGACCGCCCAGCCGTTGCCGACCCCGCCGACGACGTTCTCGTCGGGGATCCGCGCCTCCTCGATGAAGAGCTCGTTGAACTCCTCCTCGCCGGTGATCTGGCGCAGCGGCCGCACCTGCACGGCTTCCTGCTCCATGTCCATCAGGAAGTAGGTGAGGCCCTGGTGCTTCGGAGCGTCGGGATCGCTGCGCGCGACGAGCATGCACCACTTCGCGTGGTGGGCGAACGTCGTCCAGACCTTCTGGCCGGTGACGACCCACTCGTCGCCGTCCTTGACCGCTCGCGTCTTCAGCGAGGCGAGGTCGGAGCCCGACTCGGGCTCGGAGAAGCCCTGGCACCAGATCTCGTCGCCGGAGAGAATCGGCTCGAGGTAGCGCTGCTTCTGCTCCTGCGATCCGTGGGCGATCACCACCGGGCCGCCCATCACGAGGCCGAGCACGTTGGCGGCCGACGGCGCCTTGGCACGCGCCATCTCCTCGCCGAAGATCGCCTGCTCGATCAGCGTGGCGCCACGGCCGCCGAACTCCTTCGGCCAGGACAGGCCGGCGTAGCCCTGCTCGTGCAGCTTGCGCTGCCAGGCGAGCCGGAACTGCCAGGCCGCCTCGTCGCCCGAGGGCTCCTCGCCGGGATGGTTGTCGGCGAGCCAGCCGCGCAGCTCGTCACGGAATGCCTGCTCGCTCGGCGAGAGGGTCAGGTCCACGGACGCGACCCTACCGCCTCAGCGCGGCAGCGAGCGCGGGCCGAGGCTGCGCAGCAGGCGGCGGGCGATGCCCTCGAGCGTCTGCTTGCCGTAGTCGTGGCTCGGGAAGTCGGTGCTCAGGATCGCCACGGCGATCCGCCGCTCGCCCCGCCTCAGCAGCGCGATCTGGTGGTCGACCTCGCCGTAGTCCCCCCAGCCGCCCTTGAAGTGCAGGCTCCACCCCGGATGCGGGACACGGCCGATCCCCCAGCGCTGGTGGGGCACGACCGTGCGCAGCAGACGCAGCGCCGTCGCGCGATGGCGGCGGGCCACGTAGCGGTCGATCCGCAGGAACAGCTTGCTCTGGCCGGCCGCCGTGATCTGGGTGTCGCCCCAGCTCGGCATGCTCGCGAAGCGCCTCATCCCGACCCGGTCGGCGAGCCGTTCGAGCGCCCCGTTGCCGACGATGTCGCGCACGCGGGATGCCGCAACGTTGTCCGACCGCCGTACCATCGGGTCGAGCAGGGCGCGATCGGCGCCGGTCAGCGACCGCCCACGCACGTCGTCGTGGTTGAGGTAGGCGACCATCAGCATCGCCTTGACGACGCTCGCCGAGCGATAGACGCGGTAGGCGTCGGAGCGGTAGAGCCTGCGTGGGGTCCGCACCGCGAACGAGATCGTCCCGATCCGCTGCGCTGCGTAGGTGCGAGCCGCCTCCAGGCCGGGACGCCAGCGCTCCAAGCCTGGCTTTGCGGCGGCGGGGCCGGCGGCGGCGAGAACGACGAGGGCCGCGAGAATCGCTGCGGAGCGCCTCATGCGCGGACGGTACCCGCGCCAGCGGCCACTCGTCGCGGCGAAGCGCCAGTGGGCGGATTCCGGCGAGATCGTCG
>DATABO010000064.1:0-33615 GCA_036259535.1 Thermoleophilaceae bacterium | reverse complement strand
CGTCTAGCCCGCAGGGCTAGGACAGGACCGTCTCACGTGCCTGTGCCTGCTCCGCCGCCGGCGCGCCGCGGGGCAGGCCGAGCGCCCGCGACAGGTGGGCGGCGATCAGCACGGCGAAGCCACCGAGGATGCAGGTCGCGGACAGCATCTCGAGCGGCTCGTCGGTCGGCAGGTCGCCGACGTCGGAGAGTCCCGCCAGCACGAACGTGACGACCCCCGCGGCGAACAGCCTGACCGCCCAGCGCGAGTCCATGAAGACGTCGCGGAAGTAGGCGAGGAAGGCCAGCGCCGGGATCAGGTAGAGCACGATGATCAGGTCGTCGGGCCGCTCCACTCCCGGGACGTCGGCCAGGAAGATCAGGTTGTGGCCGATCGTCTCGTGGAGCCCGAAGCTCTCGTCGAGCGCGAGGAAGGCGAGCCCGGCGGCCGCTAGGCCGTAGAAGAGACGTAGGCGGCGCGCCGCCCCGGCCGCGCCGAGCAGGAGATAGGCCATGAAGGCAGCCGTCGCGAGGGCGACCAGCGCGGCTCCGCTGATCCTGTCCGTCTCCGGGCGCGACTCCTCGGCGGCGTAGACCGTCACCGTGTCGGCGATCCTGATCTTGTAGACCTCGCCCGCCTCGTAGGGACGCAGATCGCGGCCCTCGTCGACCACCTCGTAGAGCGACGGGGCGATCGCGAACAGCAAGCCGGCGACGACGAGCAGGACGCCGGCGGCGATCAACAGGGGACGGCGACGGCCCTTCACGGGATCTTCACTCCATGCATCGCGGCCACCCTAGAGCAGGTCGTGCCGCGATGCCACTTCCGCGATCGCTTCGCCGTAGGCGCCTGCGGAGGCGGCTAGGACTAGACTCGGCGGGATGTCAGCCACCGAGACCAAAGTCCTCATAGCCCAGGCCATCGAGCGACTGCTGGAGGAGGTCCCGGCGCTCAAGCAGCTCAAGCTGGTCATCCGCCTCGAGTTGCCGACACGCGGCTCCGACGCGCCGATCTGGCGGGTGGAGGTGCCGGGGCCGAAGATCGACCGCGACCCCGCGGGCGACGCGCGGCTCGACGTCACCATCCAGCGCCAGCAGTTCAACGCGCTCGCGCAGGAGGGCACGCTGCCGCAGTGGGCACGCGCCTACGAGCAGGGCCACGTCAAGGTGACCGGCGACTCCTCGGTGGTCAAGCTGCTCGGCAGCGTGGTCGAGCGGCAGCTCGTTCGAACGCGCTGATGCTGCGGAGGCTCGCTCGGCGACACGGGAGAGGCCGGCGCGAGGAGGGGGCGGCGTCAGCGCAAGCGGTCCCGCGCACGGGGGCGGAGACCGACAAGCCGATCCTGTTCGTAGACGTCGACGGGGTGCTCAGCCTGTTCGGGTTCGACACGGCCAACGACCTGCCGGGGCCGTTCCACTGGATCGACGGGGTGGCGCACTGCATCCCACCGCGGTCGGGGCCGCTGCTCGTACGGCTCGCGGAGCGCTTCGAGCTCGTATGGGCCACCGGCTGGGAGGAGAAGGCGAACGAGTACCTGCCGCAGATCCTCGCCCTGCCGTTTCGCGAGCTGCCCTGCCTGACCTTCGACGGTCGCGCGCGCTTCGGCAGCTCGCACTGGAAGGTCGAGGCGATCGACGAGTACGCACGCGGTCGGCCCGCGGCCTGGATCGACGACAACGTCGACCAGGAGTGCCTCGACTGGGCGCGCGGCCGCTCGGAGCCGACGCTGCTGATCGAGACGCAGGCCGCCGTCGGGATCACCGACGACCACGTCGCCGAGCTGCTCGCGTGGGCCGCCGACGTGGCGCCGGCGGTCGGCTAGCCGCCCGGGCGGGCGCCCGGTGCGGGCGACAGGTTCAGCACGCGCGCGAGGTGGGTGACCATCAGCGCGACGAATCCCGACGCGATCGCGACGGCGACGAGGATCTCGAACGGCTCGTCGAGCGCGAGCCCCGCGACGTCGAGCAGGCCGGCCAGCACGAACAGCACGAAGGCGGCGACGAACAGGCGCCGGGCGATCCGCGAGTCCGTCAGCGTGTCCCTGAAGAAGAAGATGAAGGCCAGCGCCGGAAGGATGTAGAGGGCGTAGATGACGTCGTCGGGCCGCTCGACGCCTGGCAGGTCGACCAGGAAGGGCAGGTTGTGGCCGACGGTCTCGTGGACCGCGCCGAGCTCGTCGATCGCCAGGAAGCCGAGACCGATCGCCGACAACGCGTAGAAGGTCAGCAGCCGCCGGGGGCCGCCGGCCGCGGAGAGCAGCAGCAGCGTCATCGCCGCGGCCGTCGCGAGGGCGGTCAGGACCAGCCCGCTGACGAGATCGGCGCCGATCCGCTTCGACTCGTGGTCGACGTACACGTTGAAGGTGTCGGCGACCACCACCTTGTGGACCACGCCCGACTCGTAGGGACGCAGGTGATGCCCCGCGTCGACCGACTCGGAGAAGGTCTGGAGGGCGACCAGCAGGGCGCCGAGACCGGCGATTGCGACGACGGCCGCGATCAGGACCCGTCGCGGGACCTCGATCTTCATCCGAGCCCCGTCGCTGCCTCTACCGCTCGAGCGTCGTGCCGTCGTAGAGCTTGCGGATGGTGACGGCACCGGGGGGAGAGGCGTCGAGGCAGAGGCCGCAGAGCACGCACTCGTCGACGTTCTCGTCCACGACGGCGACCTTGCCGCCGCGCTCGGCGTAGATGTCGACCGGGCAGACCTCCGCCAGCTTGCGGGCCAGCTCGGTGTCGTCGCGGACCTCGTCCGCGACCTCGACGTCGATGAAGATGCGCGACATCAGGCAACGGCTCCCTTCTGGGGCTTGCGCTCCGCGAGCTTGCGCTTGACCGCTGCCGGGATCTCGTCGATTCGCTCCACCACCGGGATCCCGGCCGCCTCGAGGCGGGCGATCTTCTCGGTCGCGGTGTCCTCCTTGCCCTCGACGATCGTGCCGGCGTGGCCGAAGGACATGCCCTGCATCTCCTCGTCGTCCATGAAGCGGCCGGCCATGAACGCGACGATCGGCAGCCGGGAGTCGTGCTCGGCGACCCACTCGGCGAGCTGGGCCTCCATCCGGCCGCCGGGCTCGGTGTAGATCACGATCGCCTCGGTCTGCTCGTCGGCCTCGAAGAGCGGCATCAGCTCCGCGTAGGCGGAGCCGATGATCGCGTCGCCGCCGATCGAGATCGCCGTCGACACCCCGAGGCCGGCCGCGGTCAGCGTCGAGGAGATCTCGGTCGTCATGCCGCCGGAGCGCGACATCACCCCGATCGAGCCGGGTTGGTAGGCCTGCGCGGCGTTCTTCGCGGGCCCGCCGATGCCACCCATCTTGGCGACGCCCGGAACGATCAGGCCGAGGCAGTTAGGGCCGATGATCCGCGCGCCGCGCAGGTTGGCGAGCTCGACCATCTGGGCGACGTCACGGCGCGGGATGCGCTCGGTGACGATCACGATCAGCTTGATCCCGTTCTCGATCGCCTCGAAGACGGCGTCCTTGGTGAAGGCGGGCGGGACGGTGACGACCGAGCCGTCGGGGACACGGCCGTCGTTGTGGGCGATCACCTGCTCGACGGTGTCGAAGACCGGCACGCCGTGGACGTCGCGCCCCTTGCGCCCGGGCGTCACGCCGCCGACGATCTTCGAGCCGTAGTCGAGGCACTCGCGCGTCAGGTTGACCGCCTCGCGGCCGGTGATGCCCTGGACGATGAAGGTGGTGTCCTCGTTGATGAGAATCGACATCAGGCGGCCTCTCCCTGGATCTTCGCCACCGCGCGCCCGGCCGCCTCGTGCATCGAGACGGAGCGGTCGCAGTACTCGATCCCGTACTTGTCGAGGATCTTGAAGCCCTCCTCCTCCCAGGCGCCGGGGATGCGGAAGATCGCGATCGTCTCGCCGGGATCCTTGCCGAGCTCGAGGCAGGCCTTGATCACACCGCGCGCGACGATGTCGACGCGCGTGTTCGAGACGATCGACATCATCACCGCGATCTTCTCGACGCCCTCCTTCTCCAGCACGGCCTTGGCGAGGCCGCAGGCCTTCGCGACCGACGGGTTGCCGCCGATCTCCGAGTAGTTGGCCGGCTTGCCGCCCTGCGAGCGGACCGCGTCGGTCAGCGTCAGCGAGCCGCCGCCGGCGCCGATCACGAGGCCGACGTTGCCGTGGAAGCCGATGTCCTTGCCCTGGATCACGCCGCGGTGGTCGGCGGAGTCGATCTGCTTGACGATCGCCTCGAACGGGGTCGGCTCGTGGCCCTCGCGGGTGCCCTCCTCGGCGCCGATGCCGAGCCCCTCGAGCACCTTGCGCTGGCGGCCCATCGCCTCGTTCTCCATCTCCATGTGCGCGTCGAGCGCGACGAAGCTGCCGTCCTCGAGCTGCGCGAGCGGGTTGATCTCGGCGAGCGTCATGTCGCGCTCCTGGAACAGCCGCGCGAGCCGCGTGAGGATCGGCGTCAGCCGCGTCAGCTCCTTGCCGCTGACGCCGGCGGCCGCGATCACCTGCTTGGCCTGGAAGTCCGAGTAGGGGAGCAGGTTCGAGAAGTGGCCGCGCCCGACGTGGTCGGGGTGCTCCTCGGCGACCTGCTCGATGTCGATGCCGCCCATGTCGCTGAACAGCAGCAGCGGCTGCTTGCGCGTGCCGTCCCAGACGACGCCGGCGTAGTACTCCTGCTTGACCTGGGCCTTGGGGTCGACGAGCACGCCGCGCGGCATGTGGCCGTTGATCTCCAGCGCCAGGATGTCCTCGGCGTGGGCGGCCGCCTCGTCGGGCGTGTCGGCGAACTTGACCCCGCCGGCCTTCATCCGTCCGCCGGTCAGGACCTGCGACTTGATCACCGTCGGGCCGTCGATGTCGGCGGCGATCGCGCGCGCCTCGTCGGCCGTCTTGGCGAAGCCGTACTTGGTGACCGGGATCCCGGCCTGCTCGACGATCTGGCGTGCCTCGTACTCGTAGAACTTCAAGGTGGCTCCGGGGGGATCGGGGGACTGCGGGGCGCGTGAACCCTACCTGAGGCCTCGAGACCTCGGATCGAGGCTCAGAGGCGGATCAGGTTGGGCGCCTCGATGTGACGCGTGACGCCGCGGAAGTCGACCACCAGCGGCGCTGTCGCGACGATGCGCTCGAGGTCGAGGCCGGGATGGGCGGTCACGATCACGGCGACGTCGGCGCCGTCGAGCGCCGCGTCGAGCGGCTCCGAGGAGCAGCCCAGCTCCGCCACCTCGGGGATGTAGTCGTCGTGGTAGGAGAGCACCGCTCCCTGCTCGCCCAGCATCGCCATGATCCGCAGCGCCGGCGACTCGCGCAGGTCGCCGACGCCCGCCTTGTAGGAGACGCCGAGGATCGCGACCTTCGACCCGCGGACCGGCTTGGAGTGGTCGTTGAGCGCCCGCGCGATCCGGTCGACGCAGAACTCCGGCATGCGCTGGTTGACCTCGCCGGCGAGCTCGATGAACTCGGTCGGCTGGCCGTACTCGCGTGCCTTCCACGACAGGTAGAACGGATCGACCGGCAGGCAGTGGCCGCCCATCCCCGGGCCCGGCTCGAAGCGCATGAAGCCGTACGGCTTGGTCGATGCGGCGTCGATCACCTCCCAGACGTCGATGCCCATCCGGTCGCAGAGCATCGCGAGCTCGTTGACGAGCGCGATGTTGACCGAGCGGAAGACGTTCTCGAGCAGCTTGGCGAGCTCCGCGGGCTCGGGCGAGGAGACCTCGACGATCTGGTCGCAGACGATCTCGTAGAGCGCGACGGCGCGGTCGAGGCAGGCGGGGGTCAGGCCACCGACGATCTTCGGCGTCGAGCGCAGGGTGTGGTCGGTGCGGCCGGGGTCGACGCGCTCGGGCGAGAAGGCGACGTTGAAGTCCCGTCCGGCGGCGAGGCCGGACTCCTCGAGCAGCGGGACCAGCTGCTCGCGCGTGGTGCCGGGGTAGGTCGTCGACTCGAGCACCACGAGCTGACCTGCGCGCACGACGCCCGACAGCGCCTGCGCCGAGGAGAGCAGCGGCCCGAGGTCGGGCTCGCGGTTGCGCGTCAGCGGCGTCGGCACCGCGATCAGCACTGCGTCGCACTCGCTCAGCCGCCCGTACTCGGTCGTGACGGCGATCCGCTCCGCGACCGCCTGCAGCCGCTCCGAGGGGATGTCCTCGATGTGGCTCTCGCCGGCCTCGATCGCCGCGACCAGGCGCGGCTCGTAGTCGACGCCGACGACGTCGACGCCCTCCTCGGCGAAAGCTACGGCGAGCGGCAGCCCGACGTAGCCGAGGCCGACCACGCCGACGCGCGTGACCGGCTTGCCGTTCCGGCTGCTCATCGTCAAGCAGTGTAGGCGGGCGCCTGGGCGGACTCGAAGCCGTAGGCCTCGGCCAGCTCGGGGTCCTTCCTGGCCAGCATCTCGGCGAGGTCGGCCATCACCTTGCACTGCTTCCAGGTGGCGTCGTCCTGCATCTTGCCGTCGATCATGTGGACGCCGGCGCCGTCGGGGATCGCCTCGATCACCTTCTTGGCGAAGGCGACCTCGTCAGGGTCGGGCGAGAAGACCTTCTTGGCGATGTCGATCTGGACCGGGTGCAGCGACCAGGCGCCGACGCAGCCGAGCAGGAAGGCGGCGCGGAACTGCGCCTCGCAGCCCTCCACGTCCTTGATGTCGCCGTAGGGGCCGTAGAAGGGCAGGATGCCGGCCGACGTGCAGGCGTCGACCATGCGCGCGATCGAGTAGTGCCAGGGGTCCTGCTGCGCGGTGATCCGCGGGGCGTCGGGCTGGTCGGGGTCGGGGTCCTCGATCACCCGGTAGCCGGGATGGCCGCCGCCGACGCGCGTGGTCTTCATGCGGCGCGACGCGGCGAGATCGGCCGGCCCGAAGCTCATGCCCTGCATGCGCGGCGAGGCGGTCGCGATCTCCTCGAGGTTGACGACGCCCATGCCGGTCTCGAGGATCGCGTGGACCATGATCGGCTTCTGCACGCCGGCCTTTGCCTCGAGCTGGGCGAGCAGGCGGTCGACGTAGTGGATGTCCCAGGCGCCCTCGACCTTCGGGACCATGATCGTCTCGAGCTTGTCGCCGATCGCGTCGACGAGCTGGGTGAGGTCGTCGAGCACCCATGGGCTCTCCAGGGAGTTGACGCGCACCCAGAGCGCCGTGTCGCCGAGCTCCATCTCGCGGCCGACGGTGATCAGGCCCTCGCGCGCGGCCTCCTTGCGATCGATCGGGATCGCGTCCTCGAGGTTGCCGAGCAGGATGTCGACCTTCGAGGCGATGTCGGGCGCCTTGGCGACCATCTTCTCGTTCGAGAAGTCGAGGAAGTGGATCATCCGCGACGGCTTGAAGGGGACCTCCGTCACCGGGTCCGGCGCGCCGACGGCTAGGGGCTTGAAGAAGTCTCGTGGATTACGCATGAGCACCAAAATCTAACGCCGGTTACGATTCCGCGCCTTCCGATTGACTGACGAATCAACTCACCCCGAAGAGGAGCCATGACCGACACAGACCAGGCGACGCGAGAGGCCTCGGGGGCGCGCCAGTACGGCCGCTACCTGGAGGAGTTCGAGCAGGGCGCCGTCTACAAGCACTGGCCCGCGAAGACGGTGACCGAGGCGGACGACCACATGTTCTGCCTGCTCACGATGAACCACCACCCGCTGCACATCAACGACGTCTACGCGAAGCAGTCGCAGCAGGGCCGCAACGTCGTCGTCGGGCCGCTCGTCTACTCGCTCGCGCTCGGCATGTCGGTCGGCGACGTGTCCGGCAAGGCGATCGCCAACCTCGCGACCGACGAGCTGTCCCACCCGGCGCCGGTCTTCCACGGCGACACGCTGTTCTGCGAGTCCGAGGTGCTCGAGGTGCGTCCATCGAGCTCGAAGCCGGACCGCGGCATCGTCAGGGTGCACACGCGGGTGTTCAACCAGGACGGCACCCTGGTCGCCGAGTTCAAGCGGTCGGTGCTCGTTCCCCGCAAGCAGCCGGGCTAGCGGCTGCGGTGGTCCGGGTCAGCGCCTGCCGACCTGGACCACCCACATCGTCGTCAGCGCTCCGCCGAAGCGCCCGCGGACCGGCCCGACGCCGATGTTGCGGAAGCTGCGGCTGAGCATCACCGCGCGGTGCCCCGACGAGTTGAGCCACATCCGCACGACGCGCCCGGTCGCGAGCCGCCAGCCGGGGGTGAAGGCGAGCATCTCTCCGGTGGCGCGGAAGCCGGCGATCCGCATCGGCGCGTGACCGAACGCGTCGGCGCTCATGAGGTGGGCGGCGTGCTGGCGCGCCGACCGCATCAGGCGCGGCGCGGGGCGCAGGGGTGGCAGGTGGTGGTCGGCACGTGCCGCGTTGATGCGCTCGACCATTGCCTCGACGGGGTCGGGCTTGGCGTGGACGGCGGCTGGGGCGGCCGTGGCGGCAACGGTCGCGAGCACGGCAGCCAGGGCGAATTTGCGCAGCGAGTCGATCGCGAGCTCCCTTCGTAGGCCTACGGGGTTAGCTGTCGGGCTCGCGCAGAAGAGCAGCGCGTCGCGGTAGTCCTTGGCCAGGCCGCGATTAGCCCCAAACGGAGTGGTTCCCCCGCTCGCCACCGTCGAAGTACGGCGACGACTCGGCATTTGGTTGCGGCGCGAGCATAGCCACCGGGTCCGACGGATTTCAAACATCGAACCTCCGAACGGCGCGAATCCCCGCTAACTGCGGACTTTCGCTTTCTGGCGGTAATGCGAAGTTCGGGGTATGGTCGCCGCGCGGATGGGACTGCGCGCCGAATGGATCACCGACGACGATCGCTTCGCGGCGCTGGCCGCGCCGTGGGACCGCCTCGCGGCGCGGGACGGTACCCCGTTCTCGCTCCACCGCTGGTACACGGCCTGGTGGCACGCGTTCGGCACGGGAGCGACGCTCAGGACCGTCGTGCTCTGGGACGGCGACGAGCTGGCCGCCGCCTTCCCCGGTCATCAGTCCGGCGGCGAGCTGCGCCTGCTCGCGAACACCCAGACGCCGGTCGCGCGAATCCTCTTCCGGGACGCCGCGGCGCTCGAGGCGCTGGTCGCCGAGGTCGCCGCCAACGCCGACCGGGCCTGCCTGGTGCGCCTGCCGGCTGGGGAGGCCTCGACGCGAACGCTCGTGGAAGGAATCCACGAAGGCGGCCGGTTGACGCTCGACGAGCCGGACCAGGTCTCGCCGTTCGTCGCGCTCGACGGCAGCTGGGAGGACTACCGCTCGCGAATGAAGCGACGCTGGAGCTCCGCCGACCGCAAGGGCCGCAAGATGGCCCGCGACCACGGCGCGACCTTCACGATGGTCGAGCGGCCGAGCGACCTCGAGGCGCAGCTCGAGCGTGGCCTGGCGGTCGAGGCGAGCGGTTGGAAGGGCCAGGCCGGCACGGCGATCCTCTCGCAGCCCGACAGCGAGCGGTTCTACCGGGAGATCGCCGCTACCTACGCCGCCGCCGGCGAGCTCGCGCTCTCGGAGATCCTCTTCGAGGGGCGCTGCGTGGCGTTCGACTTCTGCCTGCTGCACGGCCGTCGCCTGTACCTGCTCAAGACCGGCTTCGACGAGCAGTTCGGCTCGCTGTCGCCGGGGCTCGTGCTGCGCCAGGAGACGATTCGCCGCTGCTTCGAGCTCGGCCTCGAGACCCACGAGCTGCTCGGCGACGACAGCGAGTGGAAGCGTCGCTTCGCCACCGGCGAGCGCCGGCACGTCACGGTTCGCGTGCTGCCGCGCACGCCGCGGGGCGTCGTGGGCTACGGCTATCGCAAGCGCCTGCGCCCGAAGCTGCGCTCCGTCTACCGAGCCGCCAAGGCCCGCCGGGCGCGATGACCGTCCACGAGCTGGGGGCGTCGGTGCGGGCATGGTGGACGCGCCTGTGGTTCGAGCGACGCTTCGGGAGCCACACGGAGGGGCCGGTCGACCTCGAGTCGCTCGGGGTCGCCGAGGCAGGCCGCTGGCGCTACGAGCCGTCTCCGTGGCACGTGCTGCGGCGCGTCCTGCCCAAGCGCGAGGTCGGCCCCGACGACGTCTTCCTCGACATGGGCTCCGGCATGGGCCGGGTGCTGCTGCAGGCGGCCGACTACCGGCCACGGCGGGTGATCGGCGTCGAGGTCTCCGAAGAGCTCAACCGGATCGCGCGAGAGAACCTGGACCGCAATCGCGCGCGACTCAAGTGCGACGACTTCGAGGTCGTCACGGCGGACGCCTGCGAGTACGCCGTGCCCGACGACGTCACGATCGTCTTCCTCAACAACCCGTTCATCGACGAGGTCTTCGAGCGCGCTATCGCAAGGGTCGTCGACTCGCTGGACCGCCGTCCGCGCCGGCTGCGGATCGCCTACAGGCACCCGCTCGAGCACGACGCGCTGATGGCCACCGGGCGCTTCGAGCTCGTTCGCCGCTGGCAGCGCGGGCAGTGGCGCGGGCGACCGCGTGGAACGGCGATCCACCTCTACGAGGCGCTGGCGCCGTCAGAGGTAGCGGTAGGCGGCGGTCCCGGCGAGGCGGGTCAGGGGCAACGGGGCCCTGTCCCAGAGCAGGGCGACCGCCCGCTCGCGGAGTGAGGCGTCGTTCGCTTCGGCCGACGCGCCATCGGCGGGAACCGCCTCCGGGGGTGCGCTCCGCGCGGGGCTCGCGTAGCGGTAGCGGGGCTCCTCGGCAGCTCCCCACTGGGCCTTGAAGGCGGCCAGTGGCGTGCCCGGCCAGGCGTAGCCGTAGTCGAGTCGCGTCAGGCCCTCGTGTGCCGCCCAGCCGGTCACGTGCGCATAGAGCGCATGGTTGGGGCGCAGGTCGAGCGCGCCGTCGTCGCTGGCGTTGTAGAGCAGCTCCAGCGTGTCGTGGAACTGCAGGAAGACGCCGCCCGCGACCGCCTGGCCGTCCTGCTCGGCGAGGAAGAGGCGGAAGCACTCGGGCCCGAGCAGCTCGCGCGAGAGGCGGAGCTGGCGCAGCGAGCGCGGCAGCGAGCGGTGCTTGCGCATCGTGCGCAGGTAGAGCGCGTAGAACGCGCTCAGGTCGTCCTCGCCGTCGGCGAGCCGGACCGCGACGCCGCGCGACCGCGCGCGCTTGACGCCCCGGCGGAGGTTGCTCGAGCGCTCGCGAAGCCAGCTTTCGAAGGTGTCGTCGCCGGTCGGCAGCTCCGCCACCCAGGTCGGCGGGCGCGGCACGGGATGGAGGCCGTCGGCGTGGCGGTCGAGCGCCGGCCTCGTCGAGTCGATCGTCAGCGGGCGGCCCAGCTCGCGCGCGCTGTCGCAGGCGGCGGCGACGAGCGCGCGCTCGGCCTCGGCGTCGATCGCGAGCGGACCGCCGACCTCGATCGCCGGCAGCGAGCGCATCCGGCCGCCGGTCAGCGGTCCGCGCTTGCCCATCAGCGGCAGGACGCCGCGTAGCGATCCGTCGGGCGCCTCCAGCGCGAGGTGGTGCGGCTGGAAGCGGTAGGCGCGCGCCAGGATCCGCGACCAGGCTGCGCGGTGGTAGACGAGCGCCTCCGGGTGCTCGTCCACGAACCGCTCCCAGCGCGGGTCCTCCTGCGGATCGATCGGCTGCGGGTCGATCCTGCGGCACCCTAACGAACCGATCGACGCGTCCGTCCCCACGGCTCATATCCTGGCGCGGTGACGCTGCAAGCGCAGATCGTCGACGACCCGGCGGGCCTCGAGTCGTTGCGTGAGGAGTGGGACGCTCTGGCGGTAGTGGCCGCCCGGCCGTACTGCAGCCCGCACTGGATGCTTGCGTGGTGGCGACACGCCCGCCCGCCCGGCGCGCGCCTGCGCGTCGCGGTCGCCCTCGACCGGGGGCGCCTGGTCGGCATAGCGCCGCTATGGACGCCGGCCGAGGCAGGGCGGGGATCGTCGTACCGCCTGCTCGGCGGTGGCCTCGCCGCTCCGGTCGGCCCGCTCGCCGCGGCGGGGCGCGAGCGGGAGGCGGCAGATGCCGTGGCGACTGCGCTCGCGAGTGCGGACCCCACACCGCGGGCCCTGCGGCTCGAGGGCCAGCGTCCCGGCCCCGACTGGCCGGCGGCGCTGGCTGAGGCCTGGCCCGGCCGGCGGGCCTGGACCCACTCGGCGATGCCGATCGCGTCGCCTACCGTCGCGCTGGAGGGCCTCGACTACGCCGATTGGCTGGCAGCCAAGACGTCGAACTTCCGTCAGCAGGCGCGCCGCTTCCGCCGCCGGATCGAGCAGGAGGGCGCGCGCTTCTTCGTGGCCCGGCCCGCGGACGCCGAGGCGACGATCGATGCCTTCGTTCGCCTGCACGGCGCGCGCTGGAGCGGCCGCGGGGGCTCGAACGCGCTCGTCGACGGGATCGCGCCGATGCTGGTCGAGGTCGCGCGCGAGCTGGCCGCGCTCGGCCGCTTCCGCGCCTTTGGGATCGAGGTCGACGGCAAGCCGATCAGCATCCACCTCTTCGTCGCCGCCGGTGGCGAGCTGAGCTACTGGAACGGTGGCTTCGACGAGCGCTGGGAGCGCCACAGGCCCTCGTTCCAGACGCTGCTGTTCGCGATCGCCGACGCCCTGGAGCGCGGCGACCGGCGGCTCGACCTCGGCCCGGGAGCGCAGGACTACAAGCGTCGCCTGGCCGACGGGGAGGACGTCGTCGACACTGTTACGGTCGTCCCGCGCGGAGCGGCCTACCCGCTCAGCCGCCTGCGGCTCGTCCCCTACCAGGCGCGCTGGGCCGTGAGCCGCCGGCTGACGCCCGCGGCGAAGCGACGGCTGCGCAGGCTGCTGCGGCGCTGAGCCCGGGTCGGCTCACTCGATCGGGACCGGCGGCGGCTTCGACGCCGGCCGCACGCGCGTCGCCAGGTAGGCGAGCGCCGAGGTCTCCGACGCCCTGATCGCGGCCGTCGCGCCCGCCACCGCGACGACGCCCGCGAGCTCGGCAGCGAGGCCGAGCGCCGCCAGCTGGATGACCAGGGCGATGGCGTAGAACCCGGCGAGCAGCCGGAAGCGGCGCTGGCTCATCAGCAAGTTCGAGCCCGGCATCGTGATGTAGGCGAACATCGCGCCGACCAGCAGCAGCTGGAAGATCGGGACCGAGTCGGGGTAGCGCCCGTCGTCGACGATCGGGATCAGCAGCGGGCCGGCGGCGATCGCGAGCCCGAGCACGCCGACGACCGGGACGATCGCGCGCCGGATCCAGCTGAGCAGCATCCGGGTCTGCGCCTCGGCCGAGTCGACGATGTCCTGCTGCGAGGTCCGCACGCGCAGGATCGCGAGCAGGGCGGGCGTCGGGCCGAGGACGATCGCGATGTAGCGCAGCGCCGCTCCGAAGCTCGCCACGGCCTCGTCGTCGAGCAGCGCGGCGACGGTGAAGATGCTCGCGTAGGAGAAGCCGGCCGAGAGCAGGTAGTAGACGGTCAGCCAGCCCGACTCGCGGCCGAGGTCGCCGCGGATCGTCGCGACGCTGTGCGACCTGAGCGTGCGCCACGCGAGCGGGACGCACGCGACCGCCGCGGCGCCGAGCACCGCCAGCGCCGCGCAGGCGATGATCGCCGTGCCGGAGTCGATCGCCCCGAGCGCCGCCGCGGTCGCGACCGCGAGGATCGCCGCGCTGCGCGAGATCCCGACGAGGCCGGCCCGCACGAAGCCGAGGTTCGCCTGGTGGTGGTACATCGCGAGCTCGATCGACGCGTGGCCGGCGGTGAAGACGGCCGTCAGCCCGACGAAGGCCGGCCAGCCCGGCCCCGGGCCATCCGGCCCGAGCAGCCCGAGCAGGGCCATGAACAGCGTCGTCGCGCCGAGGACGAGTGCCAGGCTCGCCGCCCAGGCGAGCGCGAAGCTGGTCGGCTTGGGGTCGCCGCGCGAGACCCGCTCGGCCTCGGTGCGCATGTAGCGCATCCGCACGCCGCCGGTCAGCGCCCCGCCCGCGAACTGGCCGACGTTGAGGAAGAGCACCACGAGCGCGAAGTCCTCGACGTCGAGCGACCTGATGAACAGCACGGTGGCGACCGCGCTCAGCCCGCGTGAGATCACGTCCAGGCCTAAGGTCGACGCGAACCCGCGCCGAAAGGTCGAGAGGCGCAGCCTTCTCACCGCGGGGACCTCGCGTATCGTGGCGGTGCCCCGCAGTTTCGGACGTATGGCCGCCTCGAGCTCACAACCCGCGCATGATGACGCAGCGCCTGGGCGCTTTCTCGGCGTGGGTGACCCCGTGCCGGCGATCCGGACGCTGCTCGGCGAGCACCGCGACGCGGCGGTGCTCGCGGCTGCGGCGGCGGCCGCGGTCCTCCTGGGCCTGCTGCTGGCGCGCTCGCCGCTGCTCGCCGGGCTTGCCGTGCTCGCGCTCGCCGTCGCCGCCGGCGCGGCGCGCTTCGGCGCGCTGGCGGTCGTCGCGCCGGCGATCGCGGCACTGCCCTGGCTCGTCGTCCTCGAGGGGATCGCGCCCCCGCTGCTCGGCACGTTCACCACGGCGGCGGCGACCGCCGGCCTGCTGCTCGTCGCGATGCCGCTGCGCTTCGACGGCCCGCTGGTCCCGTTCGGGGCGCTCGGGTTCGTCCTGATCGTGCTTGCGCACGCGACCTTCGCCACCGACGAGGAGCAGCTGATCCAGGCCTCGAAGTACATGATCTTCCCGGCCGTCGCGCTCGCGGTCGCGAGCCTGTCGACGAGCGATCTGCTGGTGCGCCTGAAGTGGCTGGTGCTGGGCAGCAGCCTCGGGGCGATGGTCTTCCACCTGGGGATCGTGGCGGCGGGGGTGGGCAACTCCTCGACCTACTACGACGCCGGCGAGAAGCTCGGCCTCTCGGCCGAGGGCGGCCCGCACTCGCTCGCGCTGCTCGCGACGATCGTCGCCGCGGCCGGACTGACGCTGCGGCGGGCCGACCTTCAGATCGCCTTCTTCGCGCTCGGCGCGGTGCCCGCGCTGCTGACCGGCGTGCGCTCCGCGATGCTCGCGATCGCGGTCATCCTCGTCGTCTACCTCGTCCAGTCGCGCGGCAAGCCGCGCGCGCTCGGCGTGCTCGCGGGCATCGCCGCGATCGCCGTCGTCAGCGGGGCGGTCGAGGTCGTGATCGCGCGCTTCGACAGCGAGTCGGCGGAGCTCGCGAGCTTCGCGAGCCTCGGCTCGGGCCGCGGCATCATCTGGACCGTCGCGCTCCAGGGCTGGGAGGCCGCGGGGCCGGGAGCGTGGCTCTACGGCGCCGGCCTGCGCTCGGTCTTCGGCTTCGAGGTCGCCGCGCTCGGCAGCGGCTTCGTCGGCCACAGCGACTTCATCGAGGTCATCGTCCAGCTCGGCGTCGCGGGCCTCGTCGCGTGGGTCGCGCTCTGGGGCGGCCTGCTGCGCGCCGGCCTGTCGGCGCTCGTGCTGCTGCCGATGCTCGCCTTCGGGGTGGTCAACGGGACGCTCGAGTACGTGCCGCCGCTGGCGGTCGGGCTGTTCCTGGCCGCCGCGGTCGCCGATCGCCGCCGCTCGCCGCCCTAGGAACGGCGTTCTGTCGCGGCGCGGTAGAGCCGGAACGCGAGCTTGTCGAGCGACGCCCTGACGAGGGCGGGGCGCGTCAGCTGCGAGCGCCAGCGGTCCGCGTAGTCGGCGAGCAGCGGGTCGGGCCGGATCAGCGCCAAGGCGTCGAGCAACACCGGGTGAAGCCGCTGGTAGAACGGCTTGGCCAGGTCGTGGCGGCCGTGATCGTGGAGGCTGTAGAGCGTCCACCAGCCGACGTCGTAGCGCGGAAGCAGCTCCAGCAGTCCCCGGCTGCTGCGCTCGAAGAGATCGCGAGCCTCGGGGACCCGGGCCGCCGTCGCCAGCTCGTGGACGCCGAAGAGGGCGAAGATCCAGCCGTTGAGGACCGCCGACGGACGGGCCGTCGGGTACTCCTCGAGGACCGTCGCGCCATCGAGCTCGTTCTGCAGGCCGCCCGCGGCGACCGGCGTGGCGAGCGGGGGCAGGGCGCCGCGCGCCGCTTCGAGGTAGGCCTCGTTGCCCGTCAGGGCATGTGCCCGCAGCAGCGCGGATGCCGCCTGTCCCTGGCCCATCGCCGACGCCCAGTCGGGCGCGAGGCCGTACTTGGCCTGGGGGCGCGGCACGGTCCAGACGACGCCGCCGCCCGGAAACGGCCGCGCGCGCTCGAGCAGCCAGTCGGCGAGGCGCAGGAAGGGCCCGTCGACGTCGTGGCCCTCGATGCGGAGGTCCCAGAACCCGAGCGCCGCCTGCGCGACCGTGATGATCCACCACTCGCGCTCGTCGCGGCCGACGGTGTCCATGACGCCGAGCGCATACCGACCCTTGTGGCGCAGGTCGCAGTAGTAGCCGCCGAGCCCCTCCGGGTCGATGTGGCGGCCGAGCGGCTGATGCGTGAAGTTGACGGTTCGGCCGGCCACCGCCGCGTAGCCGTTGGACAGCTCGCGCGCCGCGCGCTGAAACGTGCCCGGGATGCCGGCGTTCTCCATCGGAGCGTCGGGCGGCTCGCCTAGGACGGGCGTTGCGACTGCTGCGCCGGCGGCCGCTTCTTGGGGTCTGGCTTACGCGGCTGCTCGTCGTCCTTGGCCGCCTGGGAGGGCTGCTTGTCGCCGTCGGCGCGCGTCGTTCGGCTGGGCTCCGCCTGGCGCTCCTCCCGATTGGGCCGGCGCTGCTGGTCGGACCGGGCCTGCTGCGGATCCTTCGCGCCCTGCTCTCGACCGGGTTGGCGCTGCTTCGAACCAGCCTCCGGCTGCTTCGGGGCGGCCGCACGCTGCTTCGAGCTCGCACGAGCAGGCTGCGCGCTCGACGGCCGCTGCGACGAGCTTGCCTGGCGCTGCCGCGGCTGGCCGGGGGGCTGGTCCCTGAACAGCCGGTCCGTTCCCGGCGATCCGTAGGAGTAGTTGCGGGGACGCATCGTCACCCCGTTGACCGCCAGCCCGAGCACCGGAGCGCCGATGTTCGCGAGCTGCTCGCGCAGGTGCTCGGCGGCATCGCGCTGGCTGCGCTGGACGCGGACGACGATCAGCACGCCGTTGACCTGGCTCATGACCGGAACGGCGTCGGCCACGACCGCGGCGGGCGGGGTGTCGATGATCACGCGGTCGTAGCTGCGCTCGCCCCACTGGATCAGCTCGCGCATCCGCTGCGACTCCAGCAGCTCGGTGGGGTTGGGCGGCAGCGGGCCCGCCAGCAGGACGTCGACGCCCTGCACGCTGCGTGTCGCCTTGCCGACCTCGACCATGCCCGCGAGCACGAGGCTCAAGCCCTCACGGGCCGGAATCTGGAGCTGGGTGGCCAGGGTCGGACGGCGCAGGTCGGCCTCGACGTAGAGGACGCGCTTGCCGGCCTGAGCCTCGGCGAGGGCCAGGTTCCAGGAGACGGTCGTCTTGCCGTCCTGCGGCGCGGCCGAGGTGACCAGGATCGACTTCACGTCGCGGTCGACGTTGAAGTAGCGCAGGTTCGCGCGCAGCATCCGGAACGCCTCGGCCTCGGGGCCGGGCGGCGCGTCCTCCTCCAGGCCGAAGGTCGATATGGCGCGGCTCTCGGGGATCACCGCGAGGACCGGCAGGCCGAAGACGTCCGCCGCCTCGGCCGGGTCCTTGAGCCGTCGGTCGAGCTGCTCGCGCAGGAAGGTCAGGCTGCCGCCGAGGAAGATCCCGAGCAGCAACCCGAGCGCGAGGTTGCGCGCCGGCTTGGGCGACGAGGCGCTGGAGGGCGGCTCGGCGGGCTGGACCAGCTCGGCGTTGCCGGTCTGCAGCGAGGCCATGATCTCCAGCTCGCGCGCACGCTGCTCGAGCTGCGCGCCGTCGGCGGTCGCCGCGCCCTCGGGCCCGAGGCGCTGCAGCTGCTCGTTCACGAGCGCCTCCGCCTCGGCGATCTTCGCGCGGTCCGCGTCGCGACGGAACTCGATGTACTCGTTGGCGAAGGTGTTGGCGAGCCTGGCCGCTACCTGAGGGCTTCCGTCGACCGCCTCGACCGCGATCAGGTCCGACTCCCCCTGCGGAGAGACGGTCACCTTGTCGGCGATCTCGTCCGCCGTCAGCCCCGAGCCCGGCAGCGCCTCTGCGGTCCGCCCCGAGATCTGGCGCAGGGACACCAGCCTGAGGTTCGTGGCGGCGGTCCGCTCCGGATCGTCGTCCTGGTCGAAGACGGCGTCGCCGAGCAGCGCGTCGTCGAGCCCGGGGTCCCTGAACAGGAGCGAGGCCGAGGCCGTGTACTCCTTGTCCTGGGCGAGCGAGTAGATCAGCGCGACGGCCGGCACCACGAGCAGGCAGACGAGCAGCAGCCTGAGGTTGCGCCGAGCGATCGTCAGGAGGCGATCGACTGTCGCCTGTCCGCGCTCGCTCGCGGGATCTAGGAGAGTGAAAGGGGCGTTTGACAAGGGCTGTGGGTTCGGGCGGGCTCCGCGGCGCTGTCGAGGCTCGTCCACGGAGCGGTGGTGGCTACCGTCCCCGTTCGGGCTGCCTGGCGGAAGAGCGGTCATAGTAGCGTCTGCACGGACGTCTCCAGGAGGGCGGTGGCGGCGTTGCGGAGGCTCAGCCGCCGGTGACGGCGGCGAAGGTCGTCCCGACCGTGAGGTTGTCGTGCTCGACGACCGAGGTGCCGGTGTGCGAGCGGCCGCGGTAGATCCCCGCCTTGAGGTATGTGCGGGCCGCCTGGATCGTCATCCCGTAGATGCGCGTCTGGCCGTTGTCGAGTTGCTGCGGCACCCCGTCGAGCCAGACCTCCATGAAGCCGACCGCCGGGTCGCGCGACAGCTTCACCCGGTAGACGAGGTCGTGCCAGCGGTCGTACTGGATCGGCGTCGTGTCGAGGAACGTGCGGTCGCCGTCGCCGGAGCCGATCTCGATGCTCGGCCCGGGCTTGAGGAACACCGCGACGCCCGGGGAGCCGTCCCAGTCCTCCTCGTGGAGCTGCTGGATGATCTGGTACGAGCTGCCGATCGAGCTGCCGCGCGGAACACGGATCGTGTCGCGGAAGAAGAGCTCCTGGCCCTCGTCGAAGCGGGGGCGCGAGAGCGAGACCTCGGAGCGCTCGTCGCCGGTGTCGGGCTCGACGTCGCCGTCGCGGACCTCGAAGCGGGCGGCGTGGCCGCTGCCGAATGCGCCGCCGGCGAAGACCGTCGCGCGCTCCTCGAGCGACTGGACGTACCAGCCGGTGAAGTCGCCGAGCTCGAAGTCGCTGCGGAAGAGGATCTCGCCAGGCGCCGACGGGACGCCGGTCGTCGGGTCGGCCGGCCGGTCGTCCGACCTGTCGGCCCGTGGCCGGGGCCGGTCCTCACGGGGGCCCGTGGGCTCGTGCGGGTCGACCGGCAGCGGCACGACGCGCCCGCCGCGGATGCTGCGGCGGATCTGGTTGAGCACCTTCAGGCGCGGCCCGCGCCAGTCACGGCGCACGAAGCGCGTCACGTTCAGGATCCGCCCGCGCGTGCGCCGCACCCGCAGGACGCGGCCGTCGCGCAGCAGCGCGCGGTAGGCACGGCGGCCGGCGCGCTCGCGCACCGCTGCGGAGCCCGCTCTCGCAACCAGGACGCGCCCGACCGCCTGTGGCGAGCCGGCGCTGCGCACGCGCTGGTAGGCGATCGCCGCCCGGCGACGCGAGCTGACGATGACGTAGCTGATGCTGGCCCGCTGGAAGCGCGCGCTGAAGTCGGCCGGGGCCTTGGCGACGAACCCGGTCGCGCGATGGCGCAGGACCTCGGCCGAGGCGGTCTGCGGCAGTATCGAGGCGATCGCCGCGACGGCCAGCAGCGAGGCGAGCAGGTGGCGGGCGGAGATCGGCATGCTGCCGTCTTCGGAGGCCGGCGTCCGCCGGTCGACCGCCCGGCGCCGATCTGGACGTTCGTTCGATGGCCGCGGAGGCGGGCAGAGCCCGGGTCAGCGGCCCGTCACGGCACGCAGGCTCGTCCCGACGGCGATCTCGTCGTGCTCGACCACCGAGGTCCCCGAGTGCGAGCCGCCGCGGTAGATGCCCGCCTTGAGATAGGTGCGGGCGGCTTGGATCGTCTGCCCGTACATCCGCATGCGGCCGTTCGCCAGCCGCTGCCTGGCCCCGTCGAGCCAGACCTCCATGAACCCGACCGCCGGGTTGCGCGACAGCTTGACGCGGTACACCAGCTCGTGCCAGCGACCGATCTCGATCGGGGCGTCGTCCAGGAAGGTCACCGAGCCGTCGCCGGCGCCGATCGTCAGCGCCGGGCACCGCTCGAGGAACACGGCGACGCCGGGCGAGCCGTCCCAGTCCTCCTCGTGGAGCTGGTGGACGATCTGGTAGGTGCGGTCGATCGCCGCTCCGGGGGGGACCCGGATCGCGTCGCGGAAGTACAGCTGTCGGCCCTCCTCGAAGCGCGGCCGGGGCAGGGAGATCTCCGAGCGCTCGTCGCCGGTGTCGGGCTCCTCGTCCTCGTCGTGGACCTCGAAGCGGGCCGCCCAACGGCTGCCCGCGGCGCCACCGGAGGCGATCCTCACCCGCTCCTCGAGCGACTGGACGTACCACCCCGCGAACGTCTCGTCCTCGAAGTCGCTGCTGAAGAGCGTCTGTCCCGGCGCGCCGGACGCCATCGCGTTGTCGATCGCGATCGGGATCGACGTCGTCGTCGCGCCTCCGCCCGCGAGCACGGCCCGCGCGGTCAGCTGATATTCGCCGTCGGCGAACGCCGTGCTGTCGAAGTGCGCGAGCCGACGCCCCGGGCGCTGGCTGGCGACCATCGACATCCCGACGTAGAAGTCGATGCCCTCGACCCTGGCGGGCCGCGACGCGGCGACGGCCAGCCGCACCGACGGCCCGTAGACCGCGCTGTCGGCGACGGGCGACGCCCACGCCAGCGCCGACGACGGCGGTCGGGAACGCGCTGTGGCGCGGCGATCGCGAATCGCGAACGGCCGGTCGTCCCGAACGCGGACGGGATCGAGCCGCGCTCTCAGCGGCGAAGAGCCCCGCTGGCAGTCGACGTCGCCGATGGCGAAGGTGTCGGCGCCTCGGGCGGGGGTTGCGATCTGCGCGTATGCCGCTACGCCCGGCGCGGGGTCCTCGACGTCCACCAGGTAGGCGCCCTCCGACGGCCGCAGGTCGCCGAGCAGGTCGACCCGCGCCGCGCTCGACGGCTCGGCCGAGACGGCGGTCGAGAGCGCCAGCGCCGTGAGGGCGACGGCGACGACGGCGTGGCGGTTGCTCGCTACGGGACTCATGGTGAGGTCGCATGGGGCGGCTGGCTTCATCCCTGCCGGAGCGACCCGTCCGAGGTTAGTGAGCGGCGAGCGCCACTATGCTGGCCGCGCCATGGCATGCGGCGTCCAGTCCTGCGACCTGCCTCGGCGGGGCTCGGGTTGAGCGCCCGCTCGCCAGGGAGCCTGTCGCAGCGGGCGAGGGGCACCCTGCTGCGCCGAGCGCCGACGCCGTTGCTGCGGCGCCTGCGCCGCCTACAGCGGTCTCGGGCCCGCCTGCGACACCGCCTCAGGGCCCGCTTGAACCCGATCGAGGTCAGCGGCGCCGACGTCGCGGCGGGGCTTCGCGAGGCGGGGCTGAAGCGGAGTGACGGGATCTTCTTCCAGTCTGCGATGAGCCCCTTCGGGCAGATCGCCGGTGGTCCGGCTGCGGTGTTGGACGCGCTCTACGAGGTTGTCGGCGACGAGGCGCTCGTCGCGATGCCGGCCTTCCCGTTCCAGGGCAGCGTCCTCGAGTACCTGCGCGACGACCCCTGCTTCCGGGTTCGCTCCACGCCGTCGGCGATGGGCGCGATCTCCGAGCGGTTCAGGCGGCTGCCCGGCACCGCTCGGAGCCTCCACCCGACGCATTCGGTGACCGCCCGCGGACCGGGCGCGGAGGCGCTCGTCGCGGGACACGAGCGCGCGGCGACGCCCTTCGGCGCCGGCACGCCGTTCGCCGGGATGCTCGACCGCGAGATGATCCAGGTCTGGTTCGGCACCGGCGTCCATGCCTTCACGCTGTACCACACGTTCGAGTGCCTGCTCGGCGACCGCTTCCCGATCGACGTCTTCCTCCCCGAGCGTTACGACGTGAGGTGCGAGGACGCCGACGGCGTCGAGCTGACGGTCGGCACCCTCGTCCACGACCCGGAGGTCGCGAGCCGGCGGATCCGCTCGCAAGCCCGCCAGGAGGTCCGCCGCGAGCTGGTCGAGCACGGCATCCTGCGTGTGGTCCCGCTTGGCGCCTCGGAGCTGCTTGTGTGCAGAATACCTCCGATGTTCGAGCTGCTCGACCGCCTCCTGGAGCGCGGCCTTACGATCTACGACATCGACGTGGAGGGATCGCGATGACCGCCGATCGGACGGCTTCCCGGCAGCGCGCCGGCGAGCTCGTGGCGCCCGCGCTCGCGGCGTTGCCGCAGATGGTGCTGCCGTCGGGCCTGCTCTGCCACGAGATCGTCGAGGGGGACGCTACGCCGCGCGGCGAGTCGGTCCGCTACACGCTGATCGCCCTGCTCGGGCTGCTGCGCGCCGAGCACGCGGGCGTGCCGACGCCGATCGCGGCGGCTGCGCTGCGCGACGCCGCCGACGCCGCCCTCGAGCGCCCCGGCCCGAACCCCGGCGACGTCGCGCTGCGTCTCTGGGCGGAGTCGCGCGCCGACACCGGGGCCGGCGGCGGGCTCGTCGTCCGGCTCGAGGATGCCCTCGAGGCCAACGGCGGCCTCGCTGGGCGCGAGGGCCTCGAGCTCGCGTGGGTCGTCACCGGGCTCGCCGCCATGCCCGACCCGGACTCCCGTGCACGCCGGCTGCTCGCCGCGGCGGTCGACCAGCTGATCGGCGCCAACCAGGCGGCGAGCGGCCTGTTCCGCCATTTCGGCGACCGCGGCCCGCGGCGGCGCTTCCCGAACTTCGCCACCGAGATCTACTCGGTGCTGGCGCTTTCCGTGGTGGGACGGCGCGGCTTGGACCCTCGTGCCCTGCCCGCCGCCCGGCGCGCCGCCGACCGCCTGCTCACGCTGCAGCTGGCCGACGGCGGATGGCCGTGGATGTACGACGCCGAGCTCGGCACCGTCGTCGAGCGCTACGAGGTGTACTCGGTGCACCAACACGGCATGGCGCCGATGACGCTGCACGAGCTGAGCGAGGCCTGCGGCGACGAGCGCTATGCCGCCGCGGCGGACCGCGGCGTCCCATGGCTCTTCGGCGCGAACGAGCTCGGCGCCGACATGGCGCCGCTCGAGCGCGGCATGACCTACCGCTCGATCAGGCGCGTCCGGCCGCTCGACCGGGTCTGGCTCTACGCCAACACGGCCGTCGCGCGGTCGCCCGCGCGCGGTCGGGCCGGCCGCATGCTCGAGCTCAACCGCAGCTGCCGCCCGTACGAGCTCGGCTGGCTGATCGAGGCGTGGGCTGGCGTGAACGTCGCCGCCCACGCTTAACCGACCGGCGCCGGCTGCCGATGTCCTGGGCGATGCCCGCCATGTCCTCCACCCAGGGAGCGGCAACGCCGCTGCTCGGGCTGCCCTGTGCCGCGGTCTCGGTCGCGCAGGCGCGCGACTTCGCGGTCGACGCCGTCGCGAGCGGTCGGTTCCACTCCGTTCTGTTCGCCAACGCCGCCAAGGTGGTGATGGCGGAGAGCGACGGGCCGCTGCGCGACGCGCTCCATGCGGCCGACCTGCTGGCCGCCGACGGCCAGTCGCTGGTCTGGGCTTCGCGCGTGCTCGGGACGCCACTGCCGGAGCGAGTCGCCGGGATCGACTACATGATCGACCTGCTCGGGGTGGCCGAGGCCAATGGCTGGCGCGTGTTCTTCCTCGGGGGGCGCGACGAGGTGCTCGAGAAGGTCGAGTCCTTCTGCGGCCGCGAGCACCCCGGGCTGACGATCGCCGGCAGCCGCAACGGCTACTTCCCGCCCGAGCGCGACGCGGAGATCGCGGCGCTGGTGCGCGACAGCGGCGCCGACGTCGTCTTCGTGGGGATGCCGTCGCCGCGCAAGGAGCTCTGGATCGTCGAGCATGGGCCGGCCACCGGCGTGTCGCTGGCGGTCGCCTCCGGCGGGAGCTTCGACGTGATCGCCGGCGCGGTCCGTCGCGCGCCGCAGATCTGGCAGCGGGCCGGCCTGGAGTGGCTCTGGCGTGTGGTGCAGGAGCCGCGCCGGCTCTGGAAGCGGTATCTGGTGACCAACTCGCGCTTCCTCGTGCGGGTCGCTCGCGAGCGCCTGCGCCGCGCGAGCTAGCCGGGCGCCTCGTGCGCCGGTGAGCGTCTGAGGACGCGTCGCGCGGCCGGCTTGAGGCGTGAGAGCAGGAGCGCCCTGTAGGGCGCGGTCAGCTTCAGCCGGAAGCGTCGCTCGTCGTCGCGGTGGTCGACGCTGACGCGCGGGATCGTCAGCGGGCCCGCCTCGAGCTGGGCGCCGTAGGGCAGCGTGAACCCGTGCGAGTAGCCGGCCGCGGCTGCCGCCGCGGCCACGCGCAGCGTCCAGACGCCGAAGGGGTAGGCGACGGCGGCGCAGTCGCCGAGGCGCCGCTCGATTGCGGCGCGCGACTCCGACAGCTCGGCGTGGAGCGCCTCGTCGTCGAGGTCGGGGAGGCGGGGATGGGTGAGGGTATGGCTCCCGAAGCGATGGCCTGCGGCCGCCATCTCTCCGACCATCTCCCAGGTCATCGAGCGCATGATTTCTGGGTGGGCGCGCAGGTGCCCCTCGACGCGCGGCCAGGCCAGCGGCGCGCCGTCGTCGACCAGCGGCGGGACCAGGAAGATCAGCGCGCGGAAGCCGTAGGCCTCGAGCAGCGGACGGGCGGTCGAGTAGTTGTCGCGAAAGCCGTCGTCGAAGGTCAGGAAGGCGAGCCGGCCGTCCGGACGGCGACCGGCGGCGAGTTCCGCGAGGTCGTCCAGCGTGCCCGAGCGGAAGCCGAGCCGGCGCAGCGTCGCGAGCTGGCGCTCGAACGCGTCGGGAGCGATCGAGAGGAACGGCGGGCCACCGTCGGCGATCGAGTGGTAGCAGAGGACGACGGCGTCGCGGCTGCGATTGCGCAGAGCGGAGCGGCTCATCGGCGCAGGCTCGCTCGCGACTCTGTCAGGAGCCGGTCGTAGACGGCGGCGAGGCTGTCGTAGACGGCGTCGGCGGCGAAGTCCGCGGCGCGCTCGCGGGCGGCGGCGCCGAGCCGCTCGCGCAGGCTTGGGTCGGCTACGACGCGCGCGACCGCCGCCGTCAGCGCAACCGGATCGGCGCGCGGGACGAGGACGGCTTGCGTGCCGTCTGCGACTACGTCGGGGATCCCGCCGACTTCGCTGGCGACGATCGCGCGGCCGTATGCCATCGCCTCGAGCAGCGCGACCGGCATCCCCTCCGACAGCGACGGCATGACGAAGACGTCGCAGCGCGCGAGCTGCGCGGCCTTCGCCTCGGCGTCGAGCCAGCCGGCCCAGCTGACGTTCGGGCGCTCGCGCGCGAGCGCGTTGAACGCCTCTGGCGGCGCGCCCGTCCCGGCCAGCACGACCTCCAGCCCGGGGCACGCCTCGAGCAGCGCCGGCAGCGCCTCGACCAGGACGGCCCCGCCCTTGGCGTCGTTGACGAAGCCGCCCATGTAGAGGACGCGGCAGCCGGAGGCGTCGGCTCCGGGGTCAGGCGGCGCCGGCTCACCGACGGGCGGCGCGGCGTTCGGGACGACCACCACGTCGCGCACCCCGAAGCAGTGCTCGATCCGGCGCGCGCCGGGATCCGAGACGCTCACGACCGCCCCCGCGGCGCGCATCGCCGCGCCGAGCAGCCAGCGGCGGACCGGGCCGAGCCGGGCGGCGAAGACGTCGATGTCGCCCGCGCCGGCGTGCAGCTGGAGCAGGACCGGCCTGCCGGCGAGCCTGGCGACCACCACGCAGAGCGCCTTGCGGTAGATGCTGCCGCGCACGGCCGTGTGGACGTGGACGAGTCGGTCGCCTGCGCCGCGACACCAGCGCGCCAGCCTCCAGAGCGCACGCGCGAAGACCGCGGTTCGCCGCAGGCGGTCCCGAGTCGTGTAGGTGACGATCAAGTCGAGCGAGTACCGGTCCGCCAGCGGCGAGTCGAGCAGGCCGCGCATCACCGCCGCCATGCCGCCGGGACGCTCGGGATCGGGCCCGACGTGGGCGATCCTGGGCCGCTCGGCGTCGGCGCTCGCGGCGTGCTCGCTCATCGGCCCGCGAAAGCTATCGTCGGCCGCTGGCGGAGTGCCGGTCAGGCGCCGCTCGCCGAGGCGGCGAGCGGTCGTGTGGCGGAGCCCAGCAGGTCGGCGATCCGCTCGCCGGCGTGTCCGTCCCACAGCGGGATCAGGCACGGCGCGGGCGGC
This sequence comes from Thermoleophilaceae bacterium, assembly GCA_036259535.1. Lineage (GTDB taxonomy): Bacteria > Actinomycetota > Thermoleophilia > Solirubrobacterales > Thermoleophilaceae > JAAYBF01. The sequence goes on along the minus strand of DATABO010000064.1, from coordinate 7,546 downwards.
AGCGAGGAGGGGGTGACCTCGGCGATCGTCGCCGGGTCGTCGCCGAGCAGCACGTTGGTGCCCTGCTCGATCGTCACCGGGCGCTCGGTGTTGGGCCGCAGCGTGTAGCAGCGGACGCCGAGCGCGGAGGTCTCCTCCTGTACCCCGCCGGAGTCGGTCAGCACGGCTCCGGCGCCGATCTCGAGCGACAGGAAGTCCAGGTAGCCGAGCGGCTCGACGCAGCGCAGCCCGCTTGCCTCGAGATCGCCGAGGCGTCCGGTCTGCTCGAGCTTGGCGCGCGTGCGTGGGTGAACGGGGAAGACGGCCGGCGCGCGCCGACCGAGCCGGCAGAGCTCGTCGACGAGCACGTCGAGCCGTGCCGGGTCGTCGACGTTGCTGGGCCGGTGCAGGGTGATCAGGACGTACTCGTGCTCGTCGAGGTCGAGCGAGCGCCAGCGCTCGCGCCGGCGCGCCTCGCCCTCGAACTTGCGCAGCGAGTCGATCATCGTGTTGCCGACGGCATGGATGCGGTCGGCCTCGATCCCCTCGGCCAGCAGGTTGCCCTCCGCCTCGGGGCTGTGCGTCAGCAGGACGTCGGAGAGCCGGTCGGTCAGCACGCGGTTGACCTCCTCGGGCATCGTCCAGTCGCCGGAGCGCAGCCCCGACTCGACGTGGGCGACCTCGATCCCGAGCTTGGCGGCGGCGAGCGCGCAGGCGAGCGTCGAGTTGACGTCGCCGCCGACCACGACGAGGCGCGGGCGGCGCTCGAGCAGCACGTCCTCGAAGGCCGTCATCGCACGCGCGGTCTGGGCGCCGTGGGTGCCCGACCCGATGCCGAGGAAGAGGTCGGGGGCCGGCAGCTGCAGGTCGCTGAACATCTCGTCCGACATCCGCTCGTCGTAGTGCTGGCCCGTATGGACCACCAGCTGCGACTCGCCGCGGCGCGCGAGCGCCTCGATGACGGGTGCCATCTTGACGAAGTTGGGCCGCGCGCCGACGACGTGCACGACCTCGCCGCCCGTCGTCTCCGCCGGGCGCTCGGAGGTGGCCGCCAGCGGGCTCAGTACGCCCCCCGGCCGGACAGGACCGCCGGCATCGTCGCCAGCAGGATCTCGATGTCGCGCGCGAGCGACCACCCGGCGACGTACTGGTAGTCGAAGCGGATCATCTCGTCGAAGGGGTTCTCGGAGCGGCCGTAGATCTGCCAGGCGCCGGTCAGGCCGGGCCGCAGCTCGAGTCGCCGGTGGTGCCACGCTTCGGTCAGAGCGTCGTTCTCCGGGACGATCAGCGGGCGCGGGCCGACCAGGCTCATGTCGCCCTTGAGGACATTGGCGAGCTGGGGGAGCTCGTCGAGCGAGAAGCGGCGCAGGAAGCGGCCGACGCGCGTCACGCGGGGGTCGCTGTGAATCTTGAACATCACTCCGTCGTCGAGGTCGTTCTGCTCGGCGAACTCGGCCTTGCGGGCGTCGGCGTCCTGGTACATCGAGCGCAGCTTGAGCAGCCAGAACTCGCGCCCGTTGCGGCCGACGCGGCGCTGGCGGAACACGACCGGTCCCTTGGACTCGACTCGGATGGCGATCGCGAGCACGACCAGCAGCGGCAGCAGGACCAGCAGCGCGATCGACGAGACGGCGACGTCGAGCGCCCGCTTGGCGATCTTCGACGCGCGGCCGAGGCGCGCCGGCCCGATCGACAGCAGCGGCAGCCCGCCGACGCGGTCGAGCGCCCGCCCGCCGTCGAGCAGCTCGAAGAGGCGCGGCACGACGTCGACGGCGATGCCCTTCTCCTGCGAGGCGCGGATGCATTCGAGCAGGTCGTGGTGGCTGGCGCGCGTGAAGGCGATGATCACGCGGTCGATCTCCTGCTCGTCGATCACGTGCCGAAGGTCGCCGAGCGAGCCGAGCCACGGCAGCCCGGCGATGCCGACCGGATGCAGGTCGTCGTCGAGCACGCCCACCGGCAGCAGCCCGAACTGCTCGTGCGTGCGCAGCTTCATCGCCAGCTGTCCGGCCACGACGCCCGAGCCGACGATCAGGACGCGCTGGCGCAGCTCCGGAGACCGGTGCAGCACGCCACGGACGGTGGCGCGCGCGAGTCCGCTGCAAACGGCCGTGAGGACCGTGCCGAAGATCGTCGTGAGGCCCGGGTGCGGCATCGCGATCTCGTGCGCGACGGCGAACAGCGGCCAGGCGAAGAGGATCGTGGTCACGAGCGTGCGCGGCGCCTGGCTCACGCCGCTGACCCAGAAGCGGAGGTCGTCGTCGGCGTAGAGCCCGACCACGAACGAGAGCGCGGGCCAGCAGATTGCCGCGACGAGCGCGAACGCCGCGATGTGAAACAGCTCGACTCCCGGCAGGGTCGCGGCCATCAGGGCACCCGCCACGAGGCCGCCCGCGAGCCCACTCACCGCGTCGGCGCCGAGCAGCCGCCTGCTGAGGACCCCCGAGCGTTGGCGTGCGCCCTGGGACGCCCGCAGCGGAGCAGGCGCCGGCGACTGGCGACTGAAGCGCGCGCTGGTCTCTGCCTGAGTTGCGGTTGAGCTCTCCACGCTCTGCGGGTCCTGACTCGAGAGGTTGGTCGGGGTCGGGCTAGTGACTACGTCGGCAGCGCGGCGGATGTCCTTGAGAAAAGGGCAATTGCGGCTCTATCCGCCGTCACGACGACTATTGGGAATGCTGCGCTGATCGTTGTTCCTATCGTTTTCCGGCTCTCGGACGCCGAGCGGAGCAAGCTCCATGCCCTGCGGCGTCCTAAAACCTCGTCAGGAGGCCAAGCCATGCTCTCGAATAGAACATAGGACGCGTTGCCAGAATTCGCCAAGATCTCTTCCAGTCGCGCAGGTTCCGATGCCCGATCCGACATCCCTTCGGGATCCGGCGGCCCGAGCAGGGCCAGCCGGCTCGCGACCGGCGCGCTGCTCGCCTTGCCGGGACTGCTGACGGCCTATACGGCGTTTCAGGCGGGCGGCTACTTCGCGGGGACGCCGGCGCTGCTCGCCGTGGTCGTCGGCCTGGCGTTGGTGGCGCGGATCACGCTCGCCGAGCGCCCATTCGAGGGGCTGGGCGGTGGGCTGGCGGTGGCGGCGGGGGCGCTCGGGCTCTACTGCGCCTGGATCCTGCTCTCCGCCACCTGGTCGGACGCGCCGGCTCGCGGCCTGATCGACTTCGACCGGGCGCTCTTCTACTGGCTCCTCCTGGTCCTGCTGGGATCGCTGCGCTGGGACGGGGCGCGGCTCGCCTGGGCGGTCCGGGGCGTCGCCCTGGCGCTGGTCGGCGTCTGCGCCGTCGCGTTGCTGACCCGGCTCTTTCCCGACGCGATCGACGTCGCGACGGCGGTCGCCGAGGAGCGCCTGAGCTATCCGCTCACCTACTGGAACGCGCTCGGCTTGATGGCGGCGGTCGGGATCGTGCTGTGCCTGCACTTCACGGCGAGCGAGCGCGAGCCGATCGGCGTGCGCGTGCTCGGGGCAGCAGCCCTGCCGCTGCTGGCCACGACGCTCTACTTCACGTTCTCGCGCGGTGCGGCCGGGGTGGCGATCATCGGCGTCGTCGCCTACGCGGTCGTCGCGCGGCCGCGCTCGCTGATCCTCGGGCTCGCGGCCGCCGGTCCCGCGACCGCGCTCGCGCTGGTCTCGGCCTACGGCGCCGACCTCCTGGCCAGCGACGAGCCGACCTCGGCGGCCGCGGCGGCGCAGGGGGGAGACCTCGCCGCGGTGCTCGCGTTCTGCATCGCCGGCGCGGCTGCCGTGCGAGCGCTCGCCGCGCCGGCCGACGCGCGCTTGAGCGCAGTGCGGATCTCGGCGGCCGCGCGCCGGCAGGCGCATGTCGTCGCGATCGCCGCCATGGCCGCGGTCGCGCTGGTGGGAGCGGTCGTGCTGGACGCGCCGGCGAAGGTCGCCGACCGAGTCGAGGGCTTCGCCGAGCAGGGCAACCCCTCTGAGGAGGATGACTTCCGCGGGCGGCTGACCGAGCCGGGCAACAACGGGCGGATCAAGCAGTGGGAGGTGGGCTGGGACGGCTTCCGCGAGCAGCCGCTCGCCGGCGGCGGGCCGGGCACGTTCGCCCTGCTGTGGGCGCGCGAGCGGCGCTCCGACCTCAAGGTCGAGGACGGCCACTCGCTCTATATCGAGACGCTCGCCGAGCTGGGACTGGTCGGGGGCCTGCTGATCGCTGTCGCGCTGGGCGCGCTGTTGGTCGGATTCGCCGTCCGAGCCCGTGGCGAGCAGCGCCACCTCTATGCCGCTCTGCTCGCGGCCGGGCTGGCTTGGGCGATCCATGCGGGGATCGACTGGGACTGGGAGATGCCGGCCGCGACGCTGTGGCTGTTCGGCGTCGGTGGCGTGGCGCTGGCGGCCCGGCGAGCCGGCGTGGGGGCCTGGGACCCGCCCCGCTTCGCGCGTGTCGCGCTAGGCGCCGCCTGCCTCGTGCTGCTGGTGCCGCCCGGGGCGATGGCGCTGTCTCAGTGGAACCTCAACCGCAGCGTCGAGCGGCTGAAGAGCGACGACTGCGCGGGGGCGATCGACGCCGCACTGGCGGCGGGCAAGGCGCTGCCGGTCCGCCCGGAGCCGTTCGAGGTGCTCGGCTACTGCGACGTGCGAATCGGCAGAGCCGACTTGGGCGTCGAGATGCTCGAGGCGGCCGTCGCCCGCGAGCCCGAGAACTGGATGTTCCACTACGGCCTGGCGCTCGTACGGGGCGCGGCCGGCCAGGATCCGCGTCCGGCGGCGCGCCGAGCGCTCGAGCTCAATCCGCGCGAGGAGCTTGCACGCGACGCGGTCCGACGCTTTCGGACCGACGACCCGCAAGAGTGGAGGAGGCGGGCGATAGACGCCCGCCTCCCCATTCTCTAGCGGTGCTGCTCGCGATTACTCGGAGTCGCGCGACCGGTGGCGGAGGATGCCGCCCGTGGCGATCATCGCGACACCGCCCAACAGGAGCGGGATCGCGAGGAAGCCGGTGAACGGCAGCGACTCGTCGCTGTCTCCGGCGACCTCCACCTGCTCGGTCGGCTCGGAGTCGTCGCTCGGGCTGTCCTCGTCGTCGCCACCCTCGTCCTGATCGCCGGCGACCTGCTGCGGAGCGAGCGTCGGCTGCCGCTCGACCGTCGTAGACGTGGTCTGGGTCGTCTCCGTCGGGGTGGTGGGGGTGGTCTCCGTGGTCGTCGTCGGAGTCGTCTCCGTCGTCGTCGTGGGAGTCGTGTACTGGTGCTGCGCGGCGCTGCCGGAGCCCGAGCTGCCGGTGACCGCCAACGTGGCGCCCGTGCCGCTCATCATCGCGCCGACGGCGATCAGCGCGGTGAGTGCGAGTCGCGACTTCAACATGGTTCCTCCTGGGGAAGTGCTGCGTCGTGCCGCCTGACGTCGTGCGCGCAGCTTGAGCTCGTCGAGCTCGAGCGGCGTGGGGACAGACCGGCTCTCGCGCAGCCGATCGGCCACCTCGGAGAGCTCGTCAGGGGCAAGGTTGCGATTTTCGTCCATACGACCCCTTATACGGAGCTCGGCGGCGATTCCCGATCGGACAAGATGCCGGAATGCGAGACGAGGAGTTCGAGCGCCTCTACGAGGAGCACGCGGCCGGCCTGCTCGGGTTCCTCGCCTATCGCACCGGCGACCGCGCGCTCGCCGAGGACGTCGTCGCGGACACCTTCGAGCGGGTGCTGCGCGCCCGTCGGCGCTTCGACCCGCGCCGGGGCAGCCGCAAGACCTGGGTCTACTCGATCGCGCTCAACCGGCTGCGCGATCTGCAGCGCAGCAGCCAGTCAGAGCAGCGGGCGCTGACGCGGTTCGCGCCCGAGGTGCCTTCGACGTCGGGCGATCTCGAGGCGCTTGGCGAGCGCGACGAGCTGATGGCGGCGCTGGCCCAGCTCAGCGCCGAGGAGCGCGAGGCGATCGCCCTGCGCTATGGCGGCGACCTGACCGTGCCGGAGATCGCGCGCCTGCGCGGAGAGCGGCTGACGACGATCGAGGGTCGCGTCTATCGCGGGCTGCGCAAGCTGCGCGACTTGCTGGAGCGGGACGCGCCGTAGAATCCGCGCCGTGCTGCTCCGGATCGCCTACTGGGTGGTCGTGGTCGTGGTGTCGCTCGCCCTGGTCGTCGGCCTGGTCCTGTACCTCGAGTCACGCGACCAGTCCTCGGTCGAGGGCGCTGACCGGCCCGTGTCGGCGGCGACATCGACCTGACCGTCCCGGACTGCGGCGGCGATCTGCGTGCTGCTACCTTCGGCGCGTGCCCGCGGCCAGGCAGCTGATCGAGCGCGGAAGGGCGTCGTTGCGGGAGCGGGGAGCGCTCGGCGCCCTCAGGCATGCCGGCAGGCGGGTGCGCGACCGCCTCTACTGGCAGGAGACCTTCATCTGGTACGAGCTGCGGCTCGACGCGCCCGGGGTCGGAGACCGCAAGCTGCCGGACGGGCTGGAGCTCGTTCGAGCGACCGAGCAGGACCTCGAGCTGGCCGGCCAGACCGGCAAGCAGCCCGACCACGTCGTCGAGGCGCTGCGCTCGGGACACGACCTGTGGCTGGTTCGCGAGGGCGACCGCGCCGCCTTCTCGTGCTGGATCTATCGCGGCAGCGCGCCGCAGATCAACGCGCACGGCGGCTGGTTCGACCTGCCGCCCGGAGTCGTGTGCCTCGAGGACTCCGTCACGAATCCCGACTTCCGCGGCAGGGGCGTCGCACCGGCCGCCTGGTCGCAGCTCGCGCTGCTGCTCGCCCAGGAAGGGCTGGAGGCGATGGTCACGCGCGTTCGCGACGACAACGCCCCCTCGCGCAAGGCCTGCCTCAAGGCTGGCTTCGAGGAGATCGGGACGATGGACTTCCAGCGCGTCCTGCGCCGCCGCAGTCAGCGGATGGAGCAGGGCCGCGGCGAGCTCGGACGCCAGCTCGCCGCGGTGCTCGACGGCGGCTAGCGCAGCTCGCGGGCGAAGACGACGATCCGCTGCTCCGCGCTGTAGAGCGGGTGGCAGGCGGTCAGCACGAGTCGGTCGTGACCGACCGCTCGCAACACCGAGCGGTCGGAGTCGTCGACGATCCCGACCCGCTCGACTCGGTAGGCGATGCGCTCGCCCGGCAGCTCGACGGCGATCCGGTCGCCGGGGTCGAGGTCGTCCAGCTCGCGGAACGGCGCCCCGTAGGTCGTCCTGTGCCCCGCGATCGCTGAGGTGCCGCGCTCGCCGGGGAGTGGCGTCTCGGGGTAGTGGCCCGGCCCCTTGCGCAGGTCGCCGGTCTCGGTGCCCTCGACGATGTATTCGGAGAGCCCGATCGCCGGTATCTCCAGCTTCGCGACCGCGTCCCCGGGCAGCGGCCGGCGCTCGATCACGCGGCGCGGTGGGTCGGCGAGCGCCTGCTCGAGGTCGGCCTGGTTGCGTTGCGCGACGATCGCCGAGATCGGCTCCTGCCAGGTGAGCGTGAGCACGGCGTCGGCGACCAGCAGCGCTCCGCTGACCATCATCACCGCCGCCAGGAAGCGGAGGACGGCTCGGGGCCAGCTGCGCCTTCTCGCGGCCATCGAGCCAGTGTAGGTCGGCTGCGGGGCTAGTGCCCCTCGTCCTCGGCGGCCGCCGGCGGCCGCGGC
>DATABO010000063.1:0-18942 GCA_036259535.1 Thermoleophilaceae bacterium | reverse complement strand
GGATTCCGGCGAGATCGTCGCCGGAATCCGCCCAGCGCGCCGCAGCTGCTGCCAACATCGACCACATGGCGACGCCGGAGCAAGAGCGAATCCCGCCAGTCGGGATCGAGGGCAGCGGGCTCAAGGGCCCGTTCGCGGTCGGGGAGTACGCCGAGGCGCTGCGCGGTCAGCTGCGCAGCTTCGCCCGGGTCCAGGTCTTCGGCGAGGTCTCGAACCTCGGCATCCGGGCGAAGGCCGTCTACTTCGAGCTGCGCGACGAGCGCGGCGCGCTGCCGTGCTCGATGTGGCGCGACGACTACGACAAGGCGGCGGTGGAGCTGGAGAACGGCACCCAGGTCGTGCTCGCCGGCGGCTGCGACTACTACCCCGGCAGCGCCACGTCGTCGCCGTCGTTCTCCTTCCGCGCCACCGGCCTCAAGCTCGCCGGCGAGGGCGAGCTGCTCGCCCAGATCGAGCGGCTGCGCCGCCGCCTGCACGGCGAGGGCCTGTTCGAGCCGCAGCAGCGGCTAGCCCGGCCCACGCTGCCGCGATCGATCGGCGTCGTCACCGGCGAGGGCGGCAAGGCGCGCGACGACGTCCTCGCCGGGCTTCACCGCCGCGGCTGGGCCGGCCGCCTGGTCTGGGGCTTCGCGCCCGTCCAGGACCGCCACGCCGCGCCGAAGATCGCGCGCGCAATCCAGGACCTGGCCGCCGTCGCCCAGGTCGACCTGATCGTCGTCGCACGCGGCGGCGGCTCGGTGATGGACCTGATGGCCTTCTCGGACGAGACGCTCTGCCGCACCGTCGCGCTGCTGCCGGTCCCGGTGATCGCATCGGTCGGCCACCACACCGACCGCACGCTGATCGACGACGTCGCCGCTGTCTCCTGCTCGACGCCCACGCACGCGGCGGAGTCGGCCGTCCAGGTCGACGTCGGCCAAGCCCGCACCAGCGCGCTCGCGACCGCCCGCCGCCTCGACGCCTGCGGCCGCCGCGCGCTCGTCAGCCGCGCTCGTCACCTAGCGGCCCTCTCCCGCGCCCCGAACCAGCACATCGCACGCCAGCGCGGCTGGCTTCACCAGAAGGCACGCGAGCTCCGCGCCGCCAGCAGTCGTCAGCTCGCCATCCGTGCCGAGCGCACCGACCGCCACCGGCTCGTGATCGACCGCAAGGCCGAGGCCGCCAAGCACGAGCCCGAGCAGATGCTGAAGCGCGGCTACGCGTTGATCGAGGATTCCGCCGGCGAACTCGTCACCAGCGCGGACACGGCGCGCAAGCTCCGCGAGCTGACGATCCGCTTCCACGACGCCCGCCTGCGCGCCGAGGTCGAGGACGACTGACCGCCCGCCTGGCCCTCGACCGCGGCATGCGCGCTCGACCTCAGCTCGCGGCGCGAGCGGCGTCCAGCTCCCGCTGGACCGTCTCTGTCTGGTTCGGGATCTGCAGACGCCGCTCGAGGATCGGCACCGCCTCCTCGGCACGCCCCGCCAGCCGCAGCGAGCGGCCCAGGTTGTAGAGCGCGTAGGCATAGGTGAGCTCCTGCGAGCCCTCCGGATAGGCCGCGACCGCCTGCTCCAGCAAAGGGATCGCCCCCTCGTAGTCGCCGGCCTGCATCAACTCGAAGCCGCGCTCGTTGAGTGCGACGGGATCGCCGGTCACCGTCGCCGGGTCCGGCTCGGGAGCAGGCTCCGGATCGGGCTCGACCGGCGGCGACGTCTCCCGCTCCTCGGTAGCCGCGCGGTCGCTCGCGGTCGCTCCATTCCGGTCGGATCGCTCCCCGCTCGCAGTCCCCGCATTCGCCGCTCGCTCGCGCGAGCCTGCGTCGCCTCCATCTCCGCCTTCGCCGCCGCCGCTCAACGCGGCCACGCCGACGATCACGGCCACCAGGACCAGCGCGAGCGCCGCCAGCGGCGCCCAGACCCGTCGACGCGCCGGCCGCGCCCTGGCGATCGGCGCGCTCACCGCGCGCTCGTCGCGTGGTCGCGCGCGAGCAGGCGGCGCCGCGGGTGCCGTACTCGGCGGCTGCTCCGAGCCGACTGCCGCAACCGCGGCTGCCGAGCGGCTGCCGCTCGGCGCCAGCGCCGCAGTCGCCTCCGTGGCATCCCGGCCCTCGCGCCTGGACTCCAGCGCCCGCTCCAGGTCCGCCACGAGGCGGCCAGCCGATGGCGGCCGGCGCTCCGGCTCGCGCTCCATCCCCCGCGCCAGGATCTTCGCCGCAGCCGGCGGAGCGTCGCCCCACGCGTCGCGCAGGTCCGGCAGCGGCCCGCTGACCACGTCGTGGGCGACCTCGAGCGGACTCTTCCCCTCACGCGCCTTGCGCCCTGAGAGCGCCTCGAAGGCGACCGCCGCCAGGGCGTAGACATCGGCCGGCGGTCCCGCCCGCTCGCCCGCGAGCTGCTCCGGCGCCATGTACGACGCGGTCCCGAGCACGACATTGCTCTGCGTGATCGACGTCCGCTCCGCCGCCGTCGCGATCCCCAGGTCCGCCAGCTTCGCCACCCCGTCGCGCCGCAGCAGGATGTTCGCCGGCTTGACGTCGCGATGGACGACGCCGTGGGTATGCGCGTGATCGAGGCCGCCGGCGACGTCTCGGAGAATCTCCATCACCCGCTGTGTCGACGGCCGCCCACGTCGGAGCGCGTCCTGCAGCGTCTCCCCGTCCACGTACTCCATGACGATCAGCACCGACTCCTCGTCGGTCGCGATGTCGTAGATCGACACCAGGTTCGGATGGTTCAGCGACGCCCCCAGCTTCGCCTCGCGCTCGAAGCGCAGCGCCGCGTCCTCCGGCCCCGCCGCGTGCAGTTGCTTGACGGCCACCTGACGGCCCAGCCGCTCATCCTCAGCCAGGTACACGCGCGCCATCCCACCGACGCCGATCGTGCTCAGGCAGCGATACCGCCCGGCTAGCAACCTCGGTTGCGACCCATCGGCCATACCCTCCGCCCTTTCCCTACAAGGGAGCGCGTTAACCGAGACCCCACCTCCGGCCGACCGCCGAGACCGCCAGAATCGAGCCAGATGACCGACGAGCCCAGCGCCCAGCCCCCTACCCCCCAGTCCTACGAGGCCGCCGCCGAGCGCCTCGAGGAGATCATCAAGCGCCTCGACTCCGGCACCGCCGGCCTTCGCGAGACCCTCGACCTCGTCAAGGAGGGCCGCGCGCTCGTCGACTACTGCGCCACCGAGCTCGAGGCCGTCGGCAAGGGCCTCGACGAGCTCCGCCTCGACGACCTCATCGCCCGCCTCGAGTCCAGCGGCCGCCCCGACTCACCCGCCTGAACGAGCTCCAGCTCGACGAGCCAGACCGCAGCCGTACACCTCACTTTTTCCGCGGGTGGCGACGATCTTGCGTTTGCGCGCGCAGCTTGCGAGCACGCAAATCAAGATCGGAGACAGGACCCGCGGCCACCGACGCCGATCCTGCGCGATGACGGCAGCGCAGCGGCTTGCACGACCGCACGCTTCCGAGCAGCAACGAAAAGGCCGGTGGCGCTAAGCGCCACCGGCCTCATCAACTTCAGACCCTTAGATCCGCTCGATCAGCGTGCCCGTCCCCAGGCCGCCGCCGCAGCACATCGTCACCAGCCCGACGTTCTTGTCGGAGCGCTCCAGCTCGTGCAGCAGCGTGGTGATCAGACGAGCGCCGGTCGAGCCGAGCGGATGGCCGAGCGCCATCGCGCCGCCGTTGACGTTCACGCGGTCCATGTCCGGCTCGAGCTCGCGCTGCCAGGCCGCGACGACCGGGGCGAACGCCTCGTTGACCTCGAACAGGTCGATGTCGCCGATCTGCATCCCATTGCGCTCGAGCAGCTTCTGGGTGGCCGGGATCGGCCCGGTCAGCATGATCACGGGGTCGACGCCGACGGTGATCTGGTCGACGATGCGGGCACGCGGCTTCAGCCCGAGCGACTCCGCCTTGCCACGCTCCATCAGCAACACCGCGGCGGCGCCGTCGGAGATCTGCGACGAGTTGGCGGCGGTGATCTTGCCGTCCTCCTTGAATGCCGGCTTCAGCCCCGCGAGCGTCTCGATGTCGGTCCCGGGCCGGATGCCCTGGTCGGTGACGAAGGTGTCTCCGTTGACCGAGAACGGAACGATCTCGCGCTCGAACCGGCCCTCCTCGGTCGCCTGGCTAGCGAGCCGGTGCGAGCGGACCGCGAGCTCGTCGAGCTCGGACCGCGGAATCTCCCACTGGTCGGCGATCATCTCGGCCGAGAGGCCCTGCGGAATCAGGTTGTACTTGCCCATCAGCTCGGGCGTGAAAGGCGAGCCGTACTCGCCGATGACCTTCATCCCATCGCCGAAGCCGATGTGTCCCATGTGCTCGACGCCGGAGCCGATCGCACAGTCGAGCACGCCGGCGCCGATCTGCGCCGCGGCGAAGTTGACCGCCTGCTGCGCCGAGCCGCACTGGCGATCGATCGTGGTGGCGGGGGTCTCGATCGGCAGGCCGGCCTCGAGCCACGCGTTGCGGCCGATGTTGTAAGCCTGCTCACCGAACTGCTGGACGCAGCCGGCGATCACGTCCTCGACCTCGGACGCCTCGACCCCGGACCGCTCGACGACCTCGCTGTAGGTCTTGGAGAGCAGGTTGCTGGGATGGGTGTCCTTGTAGTAGCCCTTCTCCTTGTGCCCGCGCCCGATCGGGGTTCGCACCGCGTCGACGATGACGACCTCACGGCTTCCGTTTCGCATCTCGCTGAATCCCTTCGCAGGTTGGATGCGGCGCGGCGCCCTCTCTGCGCGCGCCTACTGAGGTCAAGGGTACTCGATTGACTGGCGAGTCAGCCAGGCTGTGTCGGCGCTGCAGAAGCCTTAGGCAGAGCGGGTTTCGACTAACCTCGCGCGCCTGATGGGCGGCGATGCGAGCAGCGAGCGGCTGGGGATCGCCGGCAGCGGCGCGATCGGCTGCGGGCTGGCTCGCGCGGCCGAGAAGCGCATCCCGGCGGTGCCGACGCTGCTCTGGGCGCGCAGCGACGAGTCCGCCGCGCGCGCCGCCGAGCGACTCGGCGGGCACGGCGAGGTGACCACCGATCTCGGCGCCCTGGCCCGCTGCACGATCGTCGTCGAGGCCGTCGCGGAGGATCCCGCGGTGAAGGCGGAGCTGCTCGCCGGGCTAGGCGACCTCCTGCCGTCCGAGGCGCTGCTCGCGTCGACGACCTCCTCCCTCTCGGTCGCCGAGCTTGCCGGTGCCAGCGGGCGCCCCGACCGCTTCGGCGCGCTTCACGTCTTCAACCCGGTCGAGAAGATGAAGCTGGTCGAGCTGGCGTTCGCGCCCGCGGCGACCGACGAGACCCGGGCTCGCCTGCGCGCCCTTTGCGACGCGCTCGGCAAGACGGCCGTCGAGGTCGCCGACGCGCCGGGCTTCGTCGTCAACCGGCTGCTGTTCCCCTACCTCTTCGCGGCTGTGCGCCTGATGGAGGAGCAAGGCCTCGAGCCAGACGCCGTCGATGCCTGCATGAGGCTCGGCGCCGGCCATCCGATGGGCCCGCTCGCGCTGCTCGACTTCGTCGGCCTCGACGTCGCGATCGCGATCGGCGAGTCGATCGACGCCGACGTGCCGGACCGCGTCCGCAAGATGGCCGCCGACGGCCAGCTGGGGCGCAAGTCCGGCGCCGGCTTCTACAAGTACTAGGCGCCCTCGGTGGACTCCCGCGGCTCCGCCTCGACCGGCGCGGGCTGCTCGCCGTGGTCGCGGATCCGGACCGCGTCGATGCGGTTCTCGCGCACCGACTCGACGCGCAGCGAGTAGCCGTCGGCGCGCACCATGTCGCCGCGCTTCGGGAGCCGGCCGAGCTCGCCGAAGACGAACCCACCGACCGAGTTGTAGGCGTCGGAGTCGACCGGCAGCTCGAGGCCGTAGTCGGCGAGGTCGGTGATCGGCACGTGGCCGCGGACCCACCAGTCGCCGTTGGCGAGCTGGCGTATGCCGGCCACGGCCGGGTCGGTCTCGTCGGCGATCTCCCCCACCACCTCCTCGACGATGTCCTCGATCGACACGATCCCGCTCGTGCGGCCGTACTCGTCGATCACCACGGCCAGCGAGGTGCGCTCGCGCTGCAGGTCGGCGAGCAGGTCGTCGAGCGACTTCGTCTCGGGGACGATCAGCGCGTCCTTGACGCTCGACTCGATCGAGGCGTCCGGCCCCTCGTTGAGGACGCGGCGCGCGAGCGAGTTGTTGTGGACGATCCCGCGCACGCGGTCCGTGTTGCCGTCCTCGGTGACGACGAGCCGCGTGTGGCCGGAGTCGACGCAGCGGCGCAGCGCCTCCTCGGCTGTCTCCGATACGTCGACGGTGACGACCGCCGGAATCGGCGTCATCACCTGACGCGCCTCCTGCTCGTGGAGGTGGAAGACGCCCGAGAGCATGCCGGCCTCGCCGGGATCGATCTTGCCGCCGGTCGCGCTGCGGACGATCAGCAGCTTGAGATCCTCGGCGTTGGAGAGGTCGTCGTCGAAGTCGGCCTTCGCATCGACGCCGATCACGCGCAGCATCGCGTTCGACGTGCTGTTCAGGGCCCAGATCAGCGGCTTGAACAGCTTGCGAAACGCGGCCAGCGGCCCTGCGATGCGGCGGGCGGTCCCCTCGGGATGGGTAATCGCGTAGATCTTCGGCACCTGCTCGCCGACCGTTATGTGCGCGCTGGTGACGATCAGGTAGGAGAGGGTGAAGGCGATCGCGACGGCGACGCCGTGGCTCAACACGCCGCCGAGCGGCTCCTCGAGCAGGCTGGCGATCGCCGGCTCGCCGAGGAAGCCGATGCCGATCGACGCCATCGTGATCCCGAGCTGGCAGGCCGACAGGTACTCGTCGATTCGATCGACCTGCGTACGCACGAGGGCGGCCCCGCGCAGCCCCTCCTCGACCATCTGCTCGATCTTGTTGTCACGTGCGCGGACGAGCGCGAACTCCGCCGCGACGAAGAAGCCGTTGGCCGCGACGAGCACGGCCACGCCGACCAGGAGCAGCAGCTCGGTCACGGCGGGCCCTCGCGGGCTGGCAGGCCCGTCGGGGCGGACCTACTTCGAGGAGGCTCGTCGTTCATCCGGTGAGGCCGCAACGTAGCAGCCGAGGCATCGCTAGGCGAGTGCCTCGATGCGCGCGGCGAGCTCGAAGTCCGCGGCGGTCAGCCCGCCCGCGGAGTGCGTCGTGATCATCACGGTCACGGTCTCCCAGGAGATCGAGAGCTCCGGGTGGTGGTTCAGCTCGTTGGCGACCGGCTCGATCGCGTTCACGAAGGCGACTGCGCCGGAGAAGTCGCCGCGCTTGAACTGCTTGACGATCGCCTGGCCCTCGAGGTCCCAGCCGTCGAGCTCCTCGACGCGCTGGGCCACCTCGTCGCGCTCCAAGAGATCGGCCATGGGCGCAGTATCCCCAGGCGCGCGTGGATGTGCACACGTGCCTCTAGGCGAAACCGGCTGCCGCACCGGACGAGACCGCGATCGCCCCGGCGATCGCGATCACCCCGATCGCGCCCGCAAGCAGCGACGTGAGGCTCTCCGGCGCCCTGACCCGGCGCGAGAGCTCTACGAAGATCAGCGCCGCGAGCGCGCCGCCGGCAAGCCCGCCGAGGTGGCCGCCGATCGAGATCCCCGGAATAGTGAAGGTGATCAGCAGGTTGAGCCCGATCCAGAGCCCGATCCCACTCTCCATCGGGTTGATGCCGCGGTCGCGCATCACGATCACCACCGCGCCCATCAGTCCGAAGATCGCCCCCGACGCCCCGGCCGTCGCACCGTCGGGAGTCAGCAGCAGCGCTCCGAACGAGCCGGCGAAGAGCGAGACGAAGTAGACGATCGCGAATCGCAGCCGCCCGATCGCCGGCTCGAGCATTCCGCCGAGGATGTACAGCGCGAACATGTTGAACAGCAGGTGGATCAGACCGGTATGCAGGAAGCCGGAGGTCAGCAGGCGCCAGTAGTCGCCCTGGTCGACGTCGAAGCGCGACACCGCGCCGTCGGCGAGCAGCGACGAGCTGCCGATGCCGCCTCCCCCGGTCGCGCTGGCGCCGCTGAGGAACGCGCCGAGCGCGACCGCGACGTTGATCCCGATCAGGACGTAGGTCAGGACCGGCTCCTCGCCGACGCCGACCGACGTCGCCCGGCGCACCTTGGTGCGGTCCCGGGCGCACTCGGGGCAGCGCATGCCGACGGGCGTCGCCGTCATGCAGTCGGGGCAGATCGGACGGCCGCAGTTGGAGCACGAGACGCCCGTCTCACGCCCCGGATGGCGATAGCAGGTGGCCACGCCGGCAGCCTAGTGAGCTACGAGGCGGTCGCGGCGGCGAGCTTGATGTCGCCATGGCCGTTCGAGGAGACCGGCACCGGCGCCGGCTCGTCCTCGACCGGATCGGCGTTCAGCCTCGCCTCGAGCGAGCTCATGACCAGACCGAAGAGGACATGGCGGTAGAGCCCCTGCCAGAACGCTGCGCGGTTGCCCTTCAACGCGGCCAGCTCGGCGCGGCGCGGGTGGTAGCGGTCGACGACCGCCACCAGCGGCCAGAGCGCGAAGTGCTCGGCGACTGCGAGGCCCGTCCCCTGAGCGACGGCCGGTCCGGGCAGGAAGCGGCGCAGCTGGGCGTAGGCCGCCCCGAACGCGACGCCGTTGGCGACATGGACCGCGAGACCGGCGGCCGGCCAGTCGTCGCCCTTGGCGAGCGCCTTGCCGACCAGCTCGACGTCGTCGTAGCCACTGCCGAACGCCCGCTTGTCCAAAGGCTGCTGGGCCGCCCAGAGCGCGGCGGCAACACCGCCCGCGAGTCCGCCGTTGATGCTGCGACGTAGGCCCATTGCGCATGAGCGTAACGGCGGCGTCGGGCTCGGGTAGCTGAGGTATGCCGGCGACCGGTTCCACGCGCGCCAAGCGCGACGGCGAGGCTCGCGTCTCGGCGCCGCCGGCGTCCCCGCGTTCCGGCGAGGACGAGCACCTCTCCCCGCACCACCGGCGCACGCGCGAGCGGGGCGTCAACCGGCTCGTCTACTGGACGGTCCGTGCGTTCCTACAACCGGCGATGCACGTCTACTTCCGGCTGCGCCGCACCGGCCGCGAGCACATCCCGAAGGGCCCGGTGATCCTCGCCGCGAACCACCGCAGCTTCCTCGACCCGTTCGTCGTCGGCGCCTGCGTCTTCCGGCCGGTGTACTTCGTGGCCAAGAAGGAGCTGTTCGACAAGCGCTGGCAGGGCTGGCTGCTGAACTGCCTCGGCGCCTTTCCGATCAAGCGCGGGCAATCCGACGAGGAGTCGATGCAGACCGCGCTGGCGCTGCTCGCCCGCGGCGAAGCGGTCGTGATCTTCCCCGAGGGCACGCGCCACCGCGAGGGACCGCTGCACGAGCCGCGGCGCGGCGTCGGGCGGCTGGCGCTGGAGAGCGGCGCTCCGGTCGTTCCGATCGCGATCACGGGGACCGAGAAGGCGCGACGCGGCTGGCGAATCCGGCCGGTCAAGGTGAGCATTCGCTGTGGCCGGCCGTTGCGCTATCCGCAGGTGACCGATCCGTCGCCGGAGCTCGCGGGCGAGGTGACGGCGCGAATCTGGCCGTGCGTCGAGCTGCAGTGGGCATGGCTGGGAGGCCCGCTGCCGGCGCGAGGGCCGGACGAGCCCCGCGGCCCCGGCCAAAAGCCCCACAGCCCCGAGCGGAGCGCAGCCTGATGTCTGCGGCGAGCCCGGGAGTAGGCTGCACGCTACGTGGGCGAAGCCGCCGACAAGCGCCGGCTCGATGCCGACTTCACCGAGCTGTACCGCTCCCATCTGCGCGACGTCTACAGCTACGCCTACTACCGCGTGGGCGACCACCACGACGCCGAGGACCTGACCGAGCAGACCTTCCTGCAGGCCTATCGCCACTTCGCCCGGGCGCAGCGCGAGTCCGACGGCAGGCCGCTGCGACCGTGGCTGGTCCGCATCGCCCACAACCTCGCCGCCAACTACTACCGCGACCGCTCGCGCAAGCCCCAGACCCACCTCGAGGACGCCGCGGTCCTCTCGGCGCCGCACGACACCGAGGAGCTGGTCGAGGGCAGACAGGAGCTGCAACACGTCCTCGAGGGCGTGGCGACGCTCCCCGACGACCGGCGCGAGGCGCTGATCATGCGCTTCGCGCTCGGCATGGACAACCGCGAGATAGCCCGTGCGCTCGACCGCTCCGAGGGCGCCACCAAGGTGTTGATCCATCGTGCGATCAAGCAGCTCGAGAAGGGGCTCGCCGAGCGGGGCGGGGAGGTCGTGGCCGATGAGCGCTGAGTCCTTCGACGTCGAGGCGCTGCTGCGCTCGGCGCTGGTCCCGGTCGAGCCGTCCGAGCGGATGACCGACCGGCTCGAGCGCAGTCTCTCCGACATCACCGACATCGCCGCCGGCGAGCTCGCCGACTGGGAGCTGGGTGCGATGCGCGACCCGCGCAACTGGGGCCGCCCGGCGGCCGCGCTCGTCGTCGGCGGCGTCGCGGCCGGCGGGCTCGTGCTCGTCCGCGCCCGTCAGGCACGCCGGCGCGACGGCGCCAGCGTCCGCGCGCTCGAGCGGAGCCTGCGCGAGGTCGCCGGCGAGATCCAGAGCCGCCTCGAGCGCTGACAGCCGCTCACGACGGCCTGTCCATCAAGCCCGCCCTCGGACTCGAACCGAGAACCTCTCCATTACAAGTGGAGTGCTCTACCAATTGAGCTAGGCGGGCAAGACGTAGTCGCGCGCCCAGCGAATGCCCTCGGCCTGGGAATTCGCCGTCGGCTCGACTCGAAGCGTTACGCCCCTCTTGGGCGCGTCCGCCACCGGCACAGCATAGATCTCGTCTATCTCCTGGCAGTACACGATGAAGATCTCCGCCTCACCGTCGTAGGTTCGCCGCAAGGCCGCCTTCGAGTTCGAACGAACACTCTCGGAGTTGAAATGCACGACGCCTCGTCGGAGCCTGCCGGTCTTGCATTGGACCCTGATGAACTCGCCATCCAAGTCCAAGACGAGGTCGTAGCGGTGGTTGAAGCCGCAGGGAAGGAGCACTCGAATACCGCGACGCAGAAGCTCCGATGTGATCACCGCTTCTGTCTGAAGTCCGACATCCACAGTGTGCCGGCTGGGTACTCGGTCGCGAAGTCGCCGGATGATCTCTCCGCTGTGCACAGCATGGACTTTATGCTATGTCGCGGACAGACAAGCTGGGCGGGCCGCCCGAAGGCGCCCGCCCAGAGAGAGAACAAGCGTCTCGCGACCTAGCGTGGGGCGCCGCGTGCGCCCCAGCGGCCGCCGATGCCGAAACCGCCGGAGGGGATGCCGGCGATCAGGATCAGGACGGCGGCGACGATGCCGACGATCGCGGATCCGGTGATGGCGACCAGCAACAGGTAGGCCAGCGCTGCTACGAGCAGTGTGATCAAGAGTCCGACCATTTCGGTTTCCTCCATCTTCGGGGGTTGCAGATGTAGTACCCGGAGGGAGAGAACGGCTAAACGGTCGCTACCGCTTGCGCTATCGCCGGATGGTCACTGGGGTGCCTAGCGGCACCCGGCCGATCAGGAACCTGAGGTCGCCGTCGGCTGCGCGGAGGCAGCCCGCTGAGGCAGCTGCGCCGATCGAGCCGGGGTCGCTGGTCCCGTGGATCGCCATCCGGTCGCCGCCCGTCCAGCCGGACGGCGTATTGGGCTGCGTCGCGGACAACGCGAGAATGCAGCAGCCGTAGTAGGGGCCGTAGTCGCCACCAGAGAGCTTGTCGGTGACCGCGAAGCGGCCGGTCGGCGTCGGCGAGTCGGGACGGCCGACGGCGACGCTCAGCCGCCGCACCCGCTTGCCGGCGCGGCGCAGGACGACGGTTCGGCGCGAGAGGTCCGCGACGATCGACCAGCTGGTGCGTCTCACCTCGATCGCGGGTGAGCGGCGCTCGACCCATCCCAGCGTCCCGTTCGGCAACTCGGGCGTCGTGACGCCGAGCCAGCGTCCCGCGCGGCGAACGACGCCCAGGCGCTGCTTCGAGCCGAGCCCCGTGGTGTCGCCGACGCGAAGGGCGATGGGTCCGCCTGGACGAACGCGCAGCGCAATGGTGCGACCCGGTGCGACGCCCACGATCGCGGCGGGGGCCGGCGTTCTCGCCTCCGCGAGAGCCTCCGCCGCGACCGACGCCGCGGCCTTGGTCGAGGCCGCGACCGAGGTGGCCGCTCCGACGTCGACGGGCGGATCCTGGGCGACCGGCGTCGCGTTGGCGTCCCGGTCGCCCGAAGCGGAGTCGGCCCCCGCGAGCGCTACGGGGACCGTCGCGAGGGCGACTGGGAGGGCGACGGCGAGCAGACGGGTCGAGCGGCGCACATCGCCTGCATCGGCTCGACGACGCTATCGCTCAAGACCTGGCACGCCAGGCCCGTCGGCGGACCGCTAGAGCTGCACCTCGCGCGAGCGCAAGTGGGTGCCGACCTTGCGCTTGACGCGCTGCAGAGCGTTGTCGACCGTCTTGGTGTCGCACTCGAGGCGCTCGGATACAGCCTCGTAGCTGTGACCGTCGAGATAGAGCGACAGCACCGAGCTCTCGAGCTCGGAGAGCACGCTCGACAGGCAGCCGACGAGGCTGTGCAGCTCCTCGCTCGAGATGACCTGGTTGACCGGGTCGTGGACGGTCGGTCCCGGCAGCATCTCGTCGAGCGTCGGGTCGCCGTCGCCACCGGAGGCCGCCGGCGTCTGCGAGAAGGAGACGTACTCGTTGAGCGGCGTGTGCTTGTTGCGGGTCGAGGTCTTCACGGCAGTGATGATCTGGCGTGTGATGCACAGCTCCGCGAAGTTGCGGAAGCTCGACTCACGGTCGGTGCGAAAGTCGCGAACGGCCTTGTAGAGGCCGACCAGCCCCTCCTGGATCAGGTCGTCGGCGTCGCCCCCGATCAGGAAGTACGAGCTCGCCTTGAGCCGCACGAATCCGTAATAGCGCCGGACGATCTTGTCGTAGGCGTCGGGGCGGCCCTGCTTGGCGAGGGCAATCAGGTAGTTGTCCTCTAGCTCGAGTTGAGCCTGGGACCGGGCCAACGGGGACTGGGAAATCGTTGCAGCCATGCATGCTCCTTCCGGACCGGGAACCGGCCCTTGAAGCTCATGGCGCGCTACCTCCCCTGGCGCCGCGCTCATCAGCGAAAGTCAAGCCTTAAGCTCAACTCCACCCTTATCTGGGGCGGGAGTATCTAGAGGTTATGGAGCCTTGTCAAGCCCGGCTTCGCGCAAGTGCAAGATTCCATACAGCAGGGCCGCCGCGGCCGTGGAGACGTTGAGCGAGCTCAGGCGCCCCCGCTGTGGCAGCGCGATGAGCTGATCGCAGCTGTCGGCCACCCGCGGTCGCAGGCCGCGACCCTCCGATCCCAAGACCAGCACGACCCTCCCGGCGTAGTCGAGGGTGTCGTACGGAGCCGCCTCAGAGCCAGCCTCCGCGCCGTAGACCCAAGCGCCCGCCAGCTTGGCCTCGGCAAGCCAGTTCGCGAGGTTGCCAACGCGTGCGACGCGGAGGTGCTCGACCGCCCCAGCCGAGGCCTTCGCGGCGGCCGGCGTGATCTCAGCGGCGCGGCGCTCCGGGATCACCACGCCGCTCGCGCCGGCGCTCTCGGCGACCCTGCAGACGGCGCCGAGGTTGTGGGGGTCCTGCACCTCGTCGAGGCAGACGACGAGCGCGTCCTCGGCCACGAGCAGCTTGTCGGGGTCGGCGTAGCGGTAGGTCGAGACCTCGGCGCAGACACCCTGATGCTCGGCAGAGCCACAGAGTCGCTCGATCTCGGCGCCGTCGACGACGCGCGGATCGCTGCCGCGTAGCCAGTCCTCGCTCTCGAGCGCCCGCCGCGACGCCCAGATGCGCTTGACCGTCCGCGACCCGCGCAGCGCCTCGCGGACCGGATTGCGGCCGTAGACGATCACGTGCCGCGCACGAGCCGCGCGCCGTCGCCGGTGTCGCGCACGCTCCATCCCAGCGTGGCGAGCCGATCGCGGATCGCGTCGGCACGCTCGAAGTCGCGTGCCGCCCGCGCCGCCTGACGCTCGGCCAGCAGCCGCTCGGCCTCGGCGTCGACGCGCTCGTCGCCGGCCGCGAGCAGCCCCTCGAGGCCGAGCACGTGCAGCATCTCCCCTAGCCGCCCCGCGCCGAGCCGCTGGCCCGCATCGAGTCGTCGGTTCGCCTCCGCCACCCACTCGAAGAGGACGGCCCGAGCCGCCGGCGTGTTGAAGTCGTCGGCGAGGGCGTCGAAGAACCGCTCGGCGTAGCCGTCGAGATCGTCCGGGGCGGGCGCGTCGGCATCCAGCCGGCGACCGAGCTCGCGCACCCGCTCGACCGCCCGGCCGGCCTCCCCGAGCGCCTCGGCCGAGAATGCGATCGGCTGGCGGTAGTGGCCGCCGACGAAGTACATGACGAGCGCGTCGCGGCCGTGCTCGTCGAGCGCACCGTGCAGCAGCCGGATGTTGCCGACCGACTTGGCCATCTTCTCATCGCCCATCCGCACCATGCCGTTGTGCATCCAGATCCGCGCAAGCCGCTCGCCCCGCGCGGCCTCGGTCTGCGCGATCTCGTTCTCGTGGTGCGGGAAGACGAGGTCCGAGCCGCCGCCGTGGATCTCGAAGTCGGTCCCGAGCAGCTGCTCGGCCATCGCCGAGCACTCGATGTGCCAGCCCGGCCGCCCATCGCCCCAAGGCGCCGGCCAGCACGTGTCCTCGCCCTCCTTGTGGGCCTTCCAGAGCGCGAAGTCCTCGCGGTTGCGCTTCAGCGCCGCCGCGTCGTCGCCCTCGCCCTGCTCGCGCTCCTCGCGCGGGCGGTTCGACAGCTTGCCGTAGGCCGCGAAGCTCGAGACGTCGAAGTAGACGTCGCCGCCCGCCGTGTAGGCATGCCCGCCGTCGATCAGCGCCTGGATCAGGTCCACGATCGGGCCGATCGTGTCGACCGCGCGCGGCTCGTGATCGGGACGGCCAAGGCCGAGCCGCTCGGTGTCCTCCTCGTAGGCACGCGTCATCTGCGCCGCCAGCTCCTGGCTGGAGACGCCCGCCTCGCGCGCCGCGGCATAGATCTTGTCGTTGACGTCGGTGACGTTCTCGACCAGCGTCACCTCGTAGCCCTCGCGCTCGAGGAAGCGCTTCAGCAGGGCGAACACCACGTACGGACGGGCGTTGCCGACGTGCACGCGCGCATAGACCGTCGGCCCGCAGGCGTAGATGCCGACCTTTCCCGGCTCGCGCGGCTCGAGCGGTCGCAGCTCGCCGCTCAGCGTGTCGTGCAGGCGGATCTCCCTCACCGGCGGGAGCGTACCGGGGACTCAGTCGACGGGCGGGCGCTTGTCTGCCCACGGTCGCTCTGCCTCGATCTGAGCGGCGAGCGACAGCAACAGGTGGTCCTGCGCCGGCTTGGCGATCAGCTGCGCCGAGAGCGGCAGCCCGTCGGCCGTGAAGCCAGCCGGCACGGCGGCCGCCGGCTGGCCGGTGCCGTTCCAGATCACGCAGTACGGATAGACCATGATCATCTCCACGAGGGTCCGCAGGGCGCCGACCCCCTCCCACTCGGCAGCGCCCGGCGGCGGTGCGGCAGTGGTTGGCGTCAACAGGACGTCGCGGTCCGCGAGCACGCGGTTGTAACGGTCGGAGACCTGTTGCTCGATGCGCAGCGCGCGGTCGAGCATCGCCTGCGGGATCAGCGATCCGAGCCGCGCGAAGGAGCGGGTGCGGCGTTGCAGGCGCTCCGGACGGGCCATGCGCGCGGCGTCGCGCTCGATCCCCTTGAGGTACCGCGGCAGGAGCTCGGTCGGCCAGTCGGTCAGCGGTGGCTCGACGTACTCGACGTCGTGACCGAGGCCACGGAGGAGGTCCGCCGTCTCGTCGATGGCCTGCCTCACCACCGGAGAGAGCCGGGCGAGCAACGGCGGCCGCAGAGAGACGGCGATCCGCAGCTTGCCCGGAGGCTCTCTGGCGGCGTCGGCGAACGGACGATCGAGCGTCGGACCCCCGGGCGCGGGGCCTGGGCCCGCGATGGCGTCGAGGAAGAGCGCGTTGTCGAGCACCGTCCGAGTGACCGCCCCGGCGACGGTCAGGCCGTGCCAGGCGTCCTCGTCGTCCGGCGCCAGCGGCACGCGGCCGCGCTGCGGCTTGAGCCCGAACAGGCCGCAGCAGGCCGCCGGGATGCGAATCGAGCCGGCGCCGTCGCTGGCGTGCCCCGCCGCGGCGAGGCCGGCCGCGACCGCGGCGCCGCTGCCGCCGCTCGACCCGCCAGGAGTGCGGTCGGCGTTCCATGGGTTGCGCGTGACCCCAAAGGCCGGTCCCTCGGTGGTCCCCATGATCGCCAGCTCGGGCAGCGTGGTCTTGCCGAGGACGACGCAGCCGGCCGTGCGCAGCCGGCGGACCAGCTCGGCGTCCTGCGTCGCGGGCGGGCCGTGGGCCTCCGTGCCGAAGGTGGTCACGGTCCCCGCCACGTCGACGTTGTCCTTGATCGCCACCGGAACGCCGAGCAGCGGCCGCTCGTCGCCTGCCGCGCGGCGCGAGTCGGCCTGGTCCGCCTCGATCAGCGCCCGCTCGGCCAGCACCACGCTGTAGCAGTTCAGCTGCGGCTCGATCCGCGCGATCCGCTCCAGGTACAGCTCGACGAGCTCGCGCGACGACACCTCGCCTGCGCGGACCAGCGCCGCCTGCCGCGCGAGTCCCGCGAACGCTAGATCGGCGTCGCCCATCGCGCGGACTCTACCGGCGTAGCAGAGCGAGAGCGGACAGTTGGACACACGCTGGTGTGCTCAACTGTCCGAGCGGTCCTCGCCGCGCCACAAGGTCGCAATGGCGAGCGCCGCGATGCCCTCGCCGCGGCCGATCGGGCCCATGCGCTCGCTGGTGGTGAACTTCACGTTGACGGCGTCGGACACGACGCCGATCGCCTCCGCCAGCGTGTCGCGCATGCGGTCGCGGTACGGCCCGAGCTTCGGCGCCTCGCAGATCACAGTGGCGTCGACGTTGCCGACCATCCAGCCGGCTCCACCGACCAGCCCCACGACCTCGCGCAGGAGCGCGATCGAGTCGGCGTCGCGCCAGCGCTCGTCGCTGTCGGGGAAATGCAGGCCGATGTCGCCGAGGCCGGCGGCGCCGAGCAGCGCGTCGATCACCGCGTGGGTCAGCGCGTCCGCGTCGGAGTGACCGTCGAGGCCGTGCGCCGAGTCCTCGATCTCGACGCCGCCGAGGACCAGCCTGCGGCCCTCGGCCAACCGATGCGAGTCGTAGCCGATGCCGCTGCGGACGCTCACCCGATCGGCTCCAGCCGCCGTTCGCGGCCGTCGAACACCGCCAGCTCGCTGACGCCGATCCCGGCCAGCCACTCCACCGCCTGGTCGTACTCGTAGCCGACCTGCTCCGGCAAGTGCGCGTCACTCGACAGGGCGACCGGCCGGCCGACCTCGAGACACAGCTCGAGGAACGGCGCGGACGGGTACAGCTCCCCCACGGGCTTGCGCAGGCCGGCGGTCGAGACCTCGATCGCGACGTCGGACTCGGCGATCCCCTCGATCGCGCGCTCGTAGAAGCGGCGCAGGTCACCGTCGGGAACCGGCGCCCCCTTGCCCCAGACCTTCACGAGGTCGGGGTGGGCGAGGATGTCGAACATGCCGCTGCGCGCCGCCTCCCCGAGCGTCTCGAAGTAGCGCGCCCAGACCTTGTCGGGGTCGGCCGAGCGCCAGACGTCCCACTCGCCCCGCATGTCGACCGCCGCGTCGCGCAGGAAGTGGACCGCGCCCACGACGTAATCCCAGTCGCGCGTCTCGAGCAGGTTCGCCATCCGGTCCTCGCGACCGAGCACGAAGTCCGCCTCGATGCCAACGCGCAGGCCCTGCCCGCGGACGAACTCGCAGTAGGCGTCGAGGTCGTCGACCGCGCTCGACCGCCAGAAGGGGTGCTCCCAGACGTCGAGCGCCTGGGCGAAGCGGTGGACGTGCTCTGCCACTCCCAGCTCGCCGACGCCCCGCTCGGCGGCGACGGCCCGGTAGCGCTCGACGTTGGCGGCGGTGAAGTACTCGGCAGCCGGCGTGCCGTCCTCGTCGGGCCGCAGGTGGACGTGGTAGTCGGTCAGCACGGCCCGGCAGACTACGCGTCGGCGGTCCGCCGGCCGAGCAGCAGCTCCGCCACGCTCAGGTCGAGCGCCGTCGTCACCTTCAGGTTCTCGCGCGGCGCCTCGACGATCGCGACCGTCCCGCCGGCCTCCTCGACGAGCCCGGCGTCGTCGGTGGCCGCCGCGAGGGTGGCCGCGTCGGCCTTCAGCGCCGCGCGCAGCGGCTCGGCCCAGAAGACCTGCGGCGTCTGCACCGACCACAGAGTGCCCCGGTCGAGCGTCCGCAGGACGCGGCCGGTCTCGTCGGCCTCCTTGATCGTGTCGGTGACCGGCGCGGCGGCCACTGCGCCGGCCAGTCCGGGCGCGTGTATCGCAGCCACGCAACGCTCGACCAGCTCGGTGCCGACCAGCGGCCGGGCGGCGTCGTGCACGACCGCGACCTCGGCCTCCGGCGCCGCGGCGAGCGCATTGCGCACCGACTCCGAGCGCGAGGCTCCGCCGACGACGCGCTCATGGCCCTCTCCCCCGTGCTCGTAGCCATCCGGGACCGCGACGACCACGCGGTCGCAGACGGCGCTCAGCACCTCGATGCTCCACTCGACCAGCGGCCGGCCGGCGCAGTCGACGAACGCCTTCGGGCCGTCGGCCCCGAGACGCTCGCCGCTGCCGCCGGCGGCGACGATCGCTACGCGGATGCGGCGGCCCCCATGCGGTCGGAGTGCGCGTCCTCGATCAGCGAGTCGAGGTGCTGCTCGGCCTCGTCCTCCTCCATCTCGAGCGCGTACATCAGCTCAGAGGCGAGGATCTTCTTGGCCCGCGTGTACATCTGCTTCTCGCCGGTCGAGAGGCCCTTCTCGGACTCGCGGATCGCGAGGTTGCGGACGACCTCGGCCAGCTCGTAGACGTCGCCGGTCTTGATCTTCTCGCGGTTGTGCTTGAAGCGGCGGTTCCAGTTC
>DATABO010000062.1:0-6290 GCA_036259535.1 Thermoleophilaceae bacterium | reverse complement strand
GCCGAGCGCCGACCAGCCCAACTAGGCCGCGGTCTCCCTCATCGCCTCGAGCGCCTTGCGGATCAGGCGCGAGACGTGCATCTGCGAGATCCCGACCCGCTCGGCGATCTCCGATTGCGTGAGGTCCTCGAAGAAGCGGAGGCGGACGATCGTCTGCTCGCGCTCGGGAAGGACCCGGAATGCCGGCCCGATCGCCTGGCCGAGCTCGACGAGCTCGTAGTGCTCGTCTGCCGAGCCCAACGTCTCACCGAGCGCACGGGACTCGGTCTCGTCACCGGCCAGCGGCGCATCGAGCGCCGCCGGTGTGTAGGAGCGCGCCGCGTCGAGGGCGTAGATCACGTCCTCGGAGGAGATCCCGGTCGCACCGGCGATCTCATGGGTGGTCGGCGTCCGTCCCAGCTGTGTCAGCAGCTTGTCGGTCGCCGCCGTCACCTCGAGCAGGTTCTCCTGCACCGAGCGCGGCACGTGCGTGCCCCAGCCCTTGTCGCGGAAGTGGCGGCGCAGCTCGCCGAGGATCGTCGGGACGGCGTAGCGGACCAGCGGGCCGCGCTCGGGCTCGTAGCGGTCGACCGCCTTGACGAGACCTAGATAGGCGACCTGCTCGAGGTCCTCCTGCGCCTCTCCGGAGTGGCGGTAGCGGCTAGCCAGCCGCCGCGCGAGCGGCAGCAGGCTCGTGATCATGTCCTCGCGCGTGGTCTGGCCAGCGAGGCTGGAGGTTGCTTGCATCGTGCGCTTCTCCCTGCTCTTGAACCTGGCATGGGAGGTCCCGATCGGTCACCCGGTGGGGTGGTCACGGTCCCTGCGCGGCCCTCAGATGCGGCGTTTCGCGAGACGGCCCGACTTCCGGTGCCCCCAGCGACCCTCTCGTGAACAGCCTGTAGTGCTTCTCCCCGTGCATGGCCGCGACGAAACGTCGCCGGATGGCCCAGGCCGGCTCAGGGCTGGAGCAGGATCTTGAACGCGCCGTCCTGCTTCTTCTGGAAGACCTCGTAGGCGTTGGGCGCCTCGTCGAGCGGGACGTGGTGGGTCGCGAAGTCGTCGACGCCGAGGGGGTCGTCGTCGCCGCTCAGCAGTGGGAGGATGTCGTCGATCCAGCGTCTGACGTTGGCCTGGCCCATGCGCAGGTTGATCTGCTTGTCGAACATCTGCAGCATCGGCAGCGGGTCCACGGTCCCGCCGTAGACGCCTGAGAGCGAGATGGTGCCGCCGCGCCGGACGACCTCGATCGCCGCGTGCAGCACCGACAGTCGGTCCACGCCGGCGGTCTCCATCAGCTTGCGCGCCGCCGGGTCGGGCAGCAGCGTCGCAAGCGTCTGGGCGAGCTTGCCCCAGGGAGCGCCGTGGGCCTCCATCCCGACGGCGTCGATCACGCTGTCGGGCCCGCGGCCGCCGGTCAGCTCGCGCAGCGCCTCGCCGAGGTCGCGGCCATCGCCGACGTCGACGGTCACGACGCCATGCGTGCGCGCCCGCTCGAGTCGCTCCGGCACCAGGTCGAGCCCGATCACCTGGCCGGCGCCGCGCTGCTGGGCGATCCGGCAGCACATCTCGCCGATCGGGCCGAGGCCGAAGACCGCGACGCTGCCGCCGTCGGGCACATCTGCGTACTCGACGGCCTGCCAGGCGGTCGGAAGCACGTCGGAGAGGTAGACGAAGCGGTCGTCCGGCGGCCCCTCGGGGACCTTGATCGGCCCGTAGTGGGCCTGCGGCACGCGCAGGTACTCGGCCTGTCCGCCGGGAACCTGGCCGTAGAGCTTGGTGTAGCCGAACAGCGCTGCGCCCATGTCCCGGTCGCGGACCTGGGTCGTCTCGCACTGCGACTGCAGGCCGCGGTCGCACATGAAGCAGTGCCCGCAGGCGATGTTGAACGGGATCACCACGCGGTCGCCCGGCGCGATCCGGGTGACCTCGGAGCCGACCTCCTCGACGATTCCCATCGGCTCGTGGCCAAGCACGTCGCCGGGGTCGATGAAGGCGCCGAGCACCTCGTAGAGATGGAGGTCGGAGCCGCAGATCCCCGACGAGGTGATGCGGACGACCGCGTCGGTCGGCTGCTCGATCGCCGGGTCGGGAACGGTCTCGACGCGGACGTCGCGCTTGCCCTGCCAGGTGACTGCCTTCATGTCGTCCCTCTACCCCCGCCCGGTCGCTCGAAACGGGCGTTTTCGCTCCCGTGCAGCGGGTACGGGTGCTTGACCAAGCGAGTCAAGGAGGAGACAGTGGGCAAGACAGCGCGAGAGGTAATGACAGGCGGCGTCGAGTGCGTCGGCGAGAACGACTCGGTCCTCGACGCGGCGAAGCGGCTCGCCGAGCTCGACGTCGGGGCGATGCCGATCTGCGGCGAGGACAACCGGCTCAAGGGGATGCTGACCGACCGCGACATCGTCGTGAAGGTGCTCGCCCAGGGCAAGGATCCCGCGTCGACGACCGCTGGCGAGCTCGGCGAGGGCAAGCCGGTGACGATCGGGGCCGACGACGGCGTCGACCTGGCGATCCGCACGATGAAGGACCACAAGGTGCGACGGCTGCCGGTGATCGACGGGCACGACCTGATCGGCGTCGTGAGCCAGGCGGACCTCGCCCGGTCGGTCGACGAGGAGGACGTGGGCGAGCTGGTCGAGGCGATCTCGACGCCGTAGCGAGCGGAAGGACCGCTACTGGCTAGCCGAGTGGCTTGCGCTCGAGCGCGTGGACGGCGGGGCCCTGGAGGACCCTGCCGTCCGGCGCGAAGCGCGAGCCGTGGCAGGGGCAGTCCCAGGAGCGCTCGGCCCGGTTCCAGTTGACCTGGCAGCCGAGGTGGTTGCAGCGTGACGAGACGGCGAGCAGAGCTCCGTCGTCGTCGCGGTAGGCGGCGACCTTCTCGCCGTCGTGCTCGACGATGTCGCCCTCGCCTGGCGCGAGCGTCTCGATCGAGCGACCGCCACGCTTGGCCAGGCGGTCGCCGACGAAGCGGGCGGCGACCTGGGCGTTCTCCTTGAGCAGCTTGGGCGTCGAGGCGCGCAGCGTCTTGCGCCACGGGTCCCACAGCTTCGCGGCGGCGTTCTCGCGGCCGGCGATCGTGTCGGCGAGGGCTCGGGCGGCCGCCGTCCCCCCGGTCATGCCCCACTTGGCGAAGCCGGTCGCCATCAGGACGCGGTTCGAGCGTGGTGTCAGCCGGCCGACGTAGGGCATTCCGTCGAGCGTCGAGCCGTCCTGGGTCGACCAGCGGTAGGCGACCGACTCGACGTCCCAGTGCTCGCGCGCGAACTGCTCGAGCGCCGCGTAGCGCTGCTGGGTGTCGCCGCCCGTGCCGGTCTTGTGGCCCTCGCCGCCGACCATCAGCAGCTCCTCGCCGCCGACGGGGATCGCGCGGATCGATCGCGTCGGCGAGTCGCCGCTGATGTGCATGCCCTCCGGCGGGGCGCCGGCGATCCGGCAGGCGACCGCATATGAGCGCTGCGGGCTGACCCGAGCGAACGAGAAGGAGCGATCGAGGAACGGGTAGTGGGTGGCGACCACCGCGTGGCCGGCGGTGACCCGGCCGCCGGGGGTCTTGACGGCGACCTCGTCGCGCTCGGCGTCTACCTCGACGGCGTGCGAGCGCTCATAGATCTGGCCGCCGGCGGCGGTGAGCCGCTCGGCCAGCGCGAGCAGGTACTTGCGCGGGTGGAACTCGGCCTGGTCGTCGAAGCGCACAGCGGCCGCGACCGGGTAGGGGAGCGGAGTCGCGTCGGTGAGGCTCGCCGGCAGGCCGGCCGCTACGGCGGCGCGCGCCTCGTCCTCGACCTGCCGGCGCTGCGAGCCGTCGGTGACGTAGGCGTAGGACGGCTGGCGGCGGAAGTCGCAGTCGATGCCGTCGCGCTCGACGCGGTCGGCGATCCAAGCCAGAGCCGCCTCGTTCGCCTGGCCGTAGGCGCGTGCGGCGTCGGCGCCGTGCTTCGAGGCGAGCTGGGCGTACTTCATGCCGTGCTGGGAGGAGACCTTGGCGGTCGTATAGGCCGTCACGCCGCGGGCGATCCCGCCGGCCTCGATCAGCACGACCCGGGAGCCCGCCTCCTGGAGCAGCAGCGCGGTCGTCACCCCGACGATGCCGCCGCCGATCACCACGACGTCGGCCTGCGCAGGACCGTCGAGGCTCGGCAGCTGCGGCTGCGGCGGACCGGTGTCGATCCAGACCGACTCGTTGGCGCTTGCCGGAGAAGTCATGCCGCGGATTTGCCGACCGGTCCGTTGCGTCGTTGTGCCAGCTCCTCGAGCCGCATCAGCGACTCGGCGTTGCGCCCGAAGGTCAGCAGCTGGACGAGCGGGTTGATCGCGAGCAGCGACGACAGGCCGTCCGGATTCTCGATCATCCGGACCAGCGTGCCGCCGTCGAGCTCGGTCATCGTGAGCGTCACCCGCGCGGTGCCGAGGGGACGGCCCTTGGCGCGCAGTGTGAGCAGGTTCGGCCGCTCGGCCTCGAGCGACACGGTGTGGTCCTTGATCTCGAACGGCCCGAAGCCGATCGTGTGGTGGAACTTCGATCCCGGCGCCGGCCACTTGGGATCGGCGTCGCGGATCTCCTTCGAGCCGACGACCCAGTAGCCGTAGCCGCCGGCATCGGCAAGCGCCTCCCAGACCGCCTCTGGAGGGACCGGCATGAAGCGCTCGTTCGTGGCCACGGCGAATCGCTACCCCGGCGCGTCGCGGGGGAAACCGGCTTTGCCCCGACGCGCGCGGGTATAGGGAGGTCGTGCCCTCGGACTTCGACGCGGTCGTGATCGGGGCCGGCCACAACGGGCTGGTCGCGGCCAACATGCTTGCCGAGCGCGGCTGGAGCGTTCTCGTCGTCGAGGCCGAGGACAGCCCGGGAGGCGCGGTCCGCAGCGGCGAGATCACCGAGCCGGGGTTCACGAGCGATCTCTTCAGCGCCTTCTATCCGCTCGCGGCGGCCTCACCGGCGATCCGCGCGCTGGCGCTCGAGCGGCAGGGCCTGCGCTGGCGGCGCTCGCCGCTGGCCGTGGCGCATCCGCAAGCCGACGGCTCCTGCGCCGGGATCGCGGCGACCGTGGACGAGACCGCCGCGCTGCTCGAGCGCTTCGCGCCTGGCGACGGCGACGCCTGGCGCTCGCTCTACGCCTACTGGGAGCGCGCCGGCGGCCCGTTCATCGACGCGCTGCTGAGCCCGTTCCCGCCGTTGCGCGGCGGCGCCCGGCTGGCCGCGGCGCTCGGACCGCGCGGACTGCTGCGCTTCGGCCGCTTCGCGGTGATGCCGGTGCGCCGCCTGGCGGAGGAGCGCTTCCGCGGCGACGGCGGCGCCTGGCTGCTGGCCGGCAACGCGCTGCACGCCGACCTCACGCCCGAGTCCGCCGGCGGCGCGCTGTTCGGCTGGGTGCTCTGCGGGCTCGGCCAGCAGTACGGGTTCCCGGCGCCCGAGGGCGGCGCCGGACGGCTGACGGCGGCGCTGGTCGATCGCCTGCGCGCCCACGGCGGCCAGCTCGAGTGCGGGCGGCGGGTCGAGCGCGTGCTCGTGCGGGGAGGGCGCGCGGTCGGAGTGCGGACCGCCGACGGCCAGGAGGTCGGCGCCGGGCGGGCGGTGCTCGCCGGGACGGGAGCGCCGGCCTTGTTCCGCGAGCTCGTCGGCGAGCAGCACCTGCCGCGCGACTTCGTCGACGACCTGCGCTCGTTCCAGTACGACAACTCGACGGTCAAGGTCGACTGGTCGCTCGACGGGCCGATCCCCTGGGTGGCGGAGGACGCCCGCCGGGCCGGCACGATCCACGTAGCCGACGGAATGGACCACCTGACCGAGACGACGGCCCAGCTCTCGCGCGGGTTGATCGCCGATCGCCCGTTCCTCGTCATCGGGCAGTACTCGATGGTCGACGACACGCGCCAGCCGCCGGGGCGCGAGACCGCCTGGGCCTACACCCACGTCCCCCAGCGGGTCAAGGGCGACGCCCGGGGCGAGCTCACCGGGAGCTGGGACGAGCGCGAGGTCGAGCTGTTCGTCGCACGGATCGAGAGCGAGATCGAGCGGCGGGCCCCGGGGTTCGCCGACCTGGTCCGCGCGCGCCACGTCTTCACGCCGCAGCGGCTCGAGGGAGCCAACTCGAACCTCGTCGGCGGCGCGGTCAACTCGGGCACGGCGCAGATCCATCAGCAGCTCGTCTTCCGGCCGGTCCCGGGGCTCGGCCGGTCCGAGACGCCGGTCCGCGGGCTCTTCCTCGCGGGCGCCTCAGCGCATCCCGGCGGCGGCGT
Organism: Thermoleophilaceae bacterium; assembly: GCA_036259535.1. Classification (GTDB taxonomy): domain Bacteria; phylum Actinomycetota; class Thermoleophilia; order Solirubrobacterales; family Thermoleophilaceae; genus JAAYBF01. The sequence continues at coordinate 74 of DATABO010000062.1, read as the reverse complement.
CCACGGCGCCGCGGGCGCCAACGCGGCGCGGGCGGCGCTGGCGGCGCAGCTGCGGCGGCGTGTCGCGCGGGCGC
>DATABO010000061.1:0-2840 GCA_036259535.1 Thermoleophilaceae bacterium | reverse complement strand
GCTGCTCGGGCGAATCGTCGACCCGCTCGGCAACCCGCTCGACGGCAAGGGCGACCTCAACACCACCGAGACGCGCCCGGCCGAGTTCAAGGCCCCCGGCGTCGTCCAGCGCCAGCCCGTCGAGGAGCCGATGCAGACCGGCATCAAGGCGATCGACTCGATGATCGCGATCGGCCGCGGCCAGCGCGAGCTGATCATCGGCGACCGCCAGACCGGCAAGACCCAGATCGCGATCGACACGATCATCAACAACCGCGACAACGGCGTGATTTCGATCTACGTCGCGATCGGCCAGCGGCTGTCGACGGTCGTCCAGGTCGCCGAGACGCTGCGCGAGCACAACGCGATGGACAACACGATCATCGTCGCCGCTCCGGCCGACGAGGCCGCGCCGATCAAGTACATGGCGCCGTACGCGGGCGCCGCGATGGGCGAGTACTTCCTCTACAAGGGCGGCCACGCCCTCTGCATCTACGACGATCTGACCAAGCACGCCTTTGCCTACCGGAAGATGTCGCTGCTGCTGCGCCGCCCGCCGGGCCGCGAGGCGTACCCGGGCGACGTCTTCTACCTGCACTCCCGCCTGCTCGAGCGGTCGGTCAAGCTCAACGACGACCTCGGCGGTGGCTCGATGACGGCGCTGCCGATCATCGAGACGCAGGCAAGCGACGTGTCGGCCTACATCCCGACCAACGTCATCTCGATCACCGACGGCCAGATCTTCCTCGAGGGCGATCTGTTCCGCTCCGGCGTCCGTCCGGCGATCAACGTCGGCATCTCGGTCTCGCGCGTCGGCGGCAACGCCCAGCCGAAGGCGATGAAGAAGGTCGCCGGCAAGCTGCGCATCGAGCTCTCGCAGTACCGCGAGCTCGAGGCGTTCGCCCAGTTCGGATCGGAGCTCGACGCCTCGACGCAGGCGACGCTCGCCCGCGGCGAGCGGCTCGTCGAGACGCTCAACCAGAACGAGCTGCGCCCATGGAAGCCGGCCGACCAGGTCGCGGCGATCTACTCGGGCACTGGCGGCTTCCTCGACCGGATCAAGGTCGAGCGCGTCGCCGAGTTCCACGAGACGCTGCTCCAGCGGCTGCACTCCGAGGAGGCGGACCTGATGAGCACGCTGAACGCCGGCGACTGGTCCGACGAGATCGAGCAGCAGCTCGGCAAGGCGATCGCCGACGCGATCGACGACTTCGGCCCCGACTTCGACGCCGAGGGCAATCCGCTCGAGGCCGGCGAGTCCGACCGGATCATGTCCGAGCACGAGCGTGGATCCGACGGCCGGACCACGGCCGAGCCGCAGGCCGCCGAGCCCGAGGAGGCTGAGGCGCCCGCCGCCGTATAGCCCATGGCCTCGCAGAAGGACGTCAAGAACCGCATCTCGTCGGTGCGGAACATCCAGAAGATCACGCGCGCAATGGAGATGGTCGCGGCCGCCCGGCTGCGCCGCGCCGAGCAGCGCATCGAGGCGCTGCGTCCCTACGCGGGAGCGATCCGGCGGATGACGCGGCGGACGGCCGAGGCGGTCGAGAACATCCCGAACATGCCGCTGCTCGAGGAGCACGAGCGGGTCGAGCGCGTCGGGCTGCTGCTGGTGACCGGCGACCGCGGTCTCGCGGGAGCCTTCAACTCGCAGATCGTCCGCGCCGGAGTGCGCCGGGCGCAGGAGCTGTCCGACGAGGGCAAGGACGTCGTCTGGTACGCCTCCGGCCGCCGCGGGGTGGGCTCGCTGCGCTTCCGCGGCCGCGAGGTCACCGGCGCCTACGAGGGCTTCACCGACCGGCCGGCGTTCGCCGATGCGCGCGACATCGCCGGCGACGTGGCGACCGCCTACGTCGACGGCAAGGTCGACCGCGTCGAGGTGATCTACAACGGCTACGTCTCGCCGCTGACCCAGACCGTCACCAATGACGTGCTGCTGCCGCTGCAGGCGATCGAGGAGCTGACCGCTGGCGAGGACGAGACCCCGGACGAGGCGGCGCAGGAGGAGAGCAGCCGCACGACCTCCTGGCTCTACGAGCCGGAGCCGGAGGAGATCCTCCAGCGGCTGGTTCCCGACTACATCGAGATCAGCATCTTCAGGGCGCTGCTGGAGTCCACGGCCTCCGAGCACGGCGCCCGCATGACGGCGATGCGCAACGCGCAGGAGAACGCCAGCGACATGATCGACGACCTCACCCTGGAGATGAACCGCCAGCGGCAGGCGGAGATCACCCAGGAGATCATGGAGGTCGTCGCCGGGGCCGAGGGCCTGACGTAGCGCCGATCATCATTCTTTCGACGAAGACTTAGACAGAGCCAAGGAGAGCCCAGTGGAGGCAGCAACAGCAACCCAGAGCGGACCCGGCGTCAAGGCCGGCAAGGTCGAGGAGATCACCGGAGTCGTCATCGAGGCGGTCTTCCCGGAGGACCTGCCGGAGATCTACAACGCGCTCGAGGTCAGCATGCCTCCGGTCGAGGCCGGCGGCGAGCCGATCACGCTCGTCTGCGAGGTCCAGCAGCACCTCGGCGACGACCGCGTGCGCGCGGTTGCGATGGACGCGACCGACGGTCTCGCCCGTGGGACCGAGGTGCGCGACACCGGCGCGCCGATCTCCGTACCCGTCGGCAAGGGAACGCTGGGACGGATCTTCAACCTGCTCGGCGATCCGATCGACGGCGCCGGCCCGGTCGACGCCGACGAGCGCTGGCCGATTCACAGGGCGGCGCCGAGCGTCGAGAACCTGACCCCGACGCGCGAGATCTTCGAGACCGGCATCAAGGTCGTCGACCTGCTCGCGCCGTACGCCAAGGGCGGCAAGGTCGGCCTGTTCGGCGGCGCCGGCGTCGGCAAGACGGTGCTG
>DATABO010000060.1:0-21810 GCA_036259535.1 Thermoleophilaceae bacterium | reverse complement strand
ACCCCCGTGGTTGCGTGGCCGGTCGGGGTAGGACCGGGGCTCGCGCCCCCAGACCCCGGTGGTTGCGTGGCCGGTTGGGGCCGGGCCCTGCGATGATCGCGCCAATGATCGGCTCGATCGTCGTGGGTACCGACGGCTCCGACACCGCCGCCGAGGCGGTGCGCCAGGCGACCGAGCTGGCGCGTGCGATCGGGGCGCGCGTCCACCTGGTCAGCGCTTACGAGCCGGTCCCCGAGAGCCGGCTGCGTGCCGAGCGGCTCGAGGTGCCGCCCGACCTGCAGTGGATGGTCAATCCGCGCGAGGACGTCGAGCGCGTGCTCGAGCAGGAGGCCGACGAGATGCGCGCCGCCGGCGTCGAGGTCGAGACGCTCGCCCGCGAGGGCGATCCCGCCGACGCGATCCTCGACGTCGCCGAGCAGCGCGGCGCCGACCTGATCGTCGTCGGAAACAAGGGCATGACCGGCGCGAAGCGGTTCCTGCTTGGCTCGGTGCCGAACAAGGTCTCGCACCACGCTCCCTGCTCGGTCCTGATCATCAGGACGAGTTGAGCTCGGGCTAGCCCAGGGCGGCGGCGGCGTCCAGCAGGCCCGAGCCGTAGCGCGGGTCCCATCCAGTCGCGCCGATGTCGCGCGCGGTGCCCTTCAGCCGCCGCTCGACTGCGACGGGGCCGGGATCGGGCCCGAGTCGGCCGCTGCCGATCAGCAGCGCGGCGACTCCGGAGACATGCGGTGCGGCCATCGAGGTCCCCTCGTAGCCGGGCGGCAGGCCGAAGCGGGCGACGCTGCCGGTGAAGGTCTGCTGGTAGATGAACTCGCCGCCGCCCACGCCGGGCCGGCAGGTCGCCGCGTCGTAGGCCGTGTCGGTGTTGGCGGCGTCGGCGCCGCCGCCGGGCGCCGCGATGTCGACGTGCACGCCGCTGTTCGAGTACTCCGCCTGACAGCCGCGGGCGGTGGTCGCGGCGACCGCAACGACGCGCCGCGCACGCGCCGGGTAGGCGACCTGGGGGCTGCCCTGGTTGCCGGCGGCGGCGATCACGATGGCGCCGCGCCGGCGCGCGTAGGTGAGCGCCGAGACGATGTCGGGGATCTGCGCCGCGCGCACCGCCGCGTCGAACTCGAGGCTGAGGTTGATCACGTCGGCGCCGTTGCGCGCGGCGAAGCGGATGCCGCGCGAGATCGCGAGCGTGTCTCCGGCGCCCGAGGAGTCCAGCACGCGCACGGGCATGATCTGTGCCCGGTAGGCGATTCCCGCGGTGCCGACGCCGTTGCCGGTGCTCTGGGCGATCGTCCCGGCGACGTGCGTGCCGTGGCCGTTCTGGTCGTTGGGGTGGCGGTCGCCGGCGACGAAGTCGTAACCGCGCACGAAGCGGTCGAGGTCGGGCGCGCGTCGGAAGCGGCGAAAGCGCTGGTAGGCGACGCCGGTGTCGAGTACGGCGACCACCACGTCTCGGCCGCCTGGCCGGCGCAGGGTGCGCGCTACCTCCCAGGCCTCCGGCATGTTGATCCCGGCTGGGCTGGTGGCGAGGTTCCACTGCAGCGGGAAGCCTGGATCGTTGGGCGTGTAGGCGCTCGCGCGTGCGATGTAGTTGGGGCGCGCGTAGTCGATCCCGGGGCGGTCGCTCAGCTCGGACGCCGTCTGCTCGACCGAGGCGCCGGGCGCGACCGCGACCGTCGTCGAGGCAGGAGCTCCCTCGCGCTTGACGATCAGCTCTCCGGGGACGTAGGCGGGAGCGGCGACGGCCGCTCCCGCGGCGCCGACGGCCATCGCAGCCAGGGTGGCCAGCGTCGCGAGGAGGAGTAGGGCTCGGGGCATCGTCTACGGTCCAATCACCAGTGTATGAGGACGACAACACCCCGGACGCAGGCAAGTTGTCACCTTGGGCCAATCGGTATTCGCGGGGCGGAGCTTGAGGGCCTGCGTCACGGGCGCGACCGGGTTCGTCGGCGGCCACGTCACGCGTGAGCTCGTCGAGCGCGGCCACGACGTGCGGGTCACCTATCGCGACGCCGCGCGGCTGGAGCGGCTGCGCGGCCTCGACTCCGAGGCGGTGCGCGCGGACATCCTCGACCGCGCCGCGATGCGCCGGGCTGTGCGCGGCTGCGACATCGTCTTCCACACGGCGGGCGTCGTCGCCTCGAAGCCGGTCTCCCACGTCCAGGACGTCAATGCCCTCGCCCCGCGGATCGCCGTCGAGGCCGCTGCGGCCGAGGGAGTGCGGCGGGTGCTCGTCACCTCGAGCGTGGCCGGCATCGGGCCGGTGCGGCGCGGCGAGGTCGGGCGCGAGCAGGACCTCTACCGCGGTGGCGGCCTCGGCCTGACCTATCCGGATGCCAAGCACGAGGGCGAGATGGAGGCGTTCGCGGCCGGCGCGCGGCTCGGCGTCGAGGTGATCGTGACCAATCCGGCCTACGTGCTCGGCGTGCCGCTCGACCGCCGTCAGCCCGGGGAGACCTCGACGCGGATCATCGGCAACTACCTACGCGGGCGCCTGCCCGCGGTGGTCGACGGCGGGACCACGATCGTCGACGTGCGCGACGTCGCGATCGGGCACCTGCTCGCCGCCGAGCGGGGCAAGCCAGGCGAGCGCTACGTGCTCGGCGGCCACAACACGAGCTGGCCCGAGCTGATGGCCCGGGTCGCCCGGCTGGCCGGCGTCGACTATCCGCTCGCGGTCTTCCCACATGGCGTCGGCGCTCTGGCCCGCCGCGCCGAGGTGCTCCGGCTGCCGCTGGCGATCTCGGCCGAGGCGATGGTGCTGATGGAGCAGAACTGGTGCTACTCGTCGGCCAAAGCGAAGCGGGAGCTGGGCTACCGGCCTCGCTCGCACCAGGCGACCGTGCGCGAGACGGTCGACTGGTACCTCGAGCTGATCGACGCGGGTGTGCTCGACGACGGCAGGCGGTCGCCGCTGTCGCTCGGGGCGGCGGGACTGCGGCTGGCCGACCGGCTGGGCGCGCTCGCGGTCCTCGACGCGCTCGGTCGCCGAACGGGTCGCCGGCTGGTGGCGCGGTGAAGGCCTCGCAGCGGCACGGGGCAGTCGCGCCGACCGGGCGCTGAGCCGCGGTGGCCGCTCCCTTCTTCCCGCGCGACGAGTACTTCATGCGACTCGCGCTGCGCGAGGCCGAGCGTGCGCTGGAGCACGAGGACGTGCCGGTCGGCTGCGTGATCGTGCTCGACGGCGAGGTGATCGCCGCGGCGCGCAACGAGCGCGAGCTGCGCGGCGACCCGACGGCCCATGCCGAGGTCCTGGCTCTGCGCGAGGCCTCGCGGCGCGTCGGTCGCTGGCGGCTCGACGGCTGCGCGCTCTACGTGACGCTCGAGCCGTGCGCGATGTGCGCCGGAGCGATCGTCCTCGCCCGCCTGCCGCGCGTCGTCTACGGCGCGACCGACCCCAAGACCGGCGCCGCGGGCTCGGTCTTCGACGTGCTCGCCGAGCCTCGGCTCAATCACCGCCCGCAGGTCGCCGGCGGCCTGCTCGCCGCCGACTCGGGCGACCTGCTGCGCGCCTTCTTCGCCTCCCGGCGCTGATCGCCCGTCGCCACCGGCGTTCGGACGCTTGTGCACACCTGGTTGTGCCGAAGGATCCGCGCTGCGATCAGCCCACGTAGCGGCGGGCGATTCGCGCGACCGAGTCGCCGTAGCCGCCGCCGAAGAGGAACGCGTGGACGAGCAGCGGGAAGAGCTGCCAGAGGGCGACGCGCTCGGCGTGCCCGTCGGCGAGCGGGACGACCTCCGCGTAGGCGGAGAAGCAACGCTCGCTCGGACCGCCGAACAACCGCAGCATCGCGAGGTCGACCTCGCGGTGGCCGCCGTAGGCCGCGGGGTCGATCAGGTAGGGCCGGCCGGCGGAGTCGGCCATGACGTTGCCCGACCAGAGATCGCCGTGCAGGCGGGCGGGAGGCTCCGGCGGGCCGGCCAGCTCCGGCAAGCGCGCGCAGAGGCGATCGATCGACGCCGCGGCGCCCTCGGGCAGCGTGTCCCGCTCCGCGGCCATGCGCGTGAGCGGAAGCAGCCGCTGCTCCGCGTAGAAGTCGGGCCAGCTCGTCGCCGGACCGTTCGGCAGCTCGAGCGGCCCGATCCGCAACGGCTGAGCGACGCGGCCTCGCGAGAAGTCGCCGAACGCCGGAGCGCCGGCCGCATGCAGCGCGGCGAGGCCCCGACCCAGCTCCTCCTCGCCACTGCGATCCAGTCGTCCGGGCTCGATCCACTCCAAGGTCAGCAGCCGTACGCGGGCGCCGGCGCCGTCGACCACCGCCAGGACCTCGGGCGTCGCCAGCGCAGCTGGCTCGGCGAGCCAGCGCAGTCCGGCTGCCTCGGCGGCGTAGCCGCCGGCAGGGGCGTCCGCGGCAGTCTTGACGAACACTGCGCGACCGTCGTCTAGCTCGAGACGCCAGGCGTCGTTGAGGGCCCCGCCGGCGACGGCGCGCGCACCGACGACGGGGACGCCGAGCGCGGCTTCCGCGGCGCCGACGAGGGCCGGCGCCGCCGTCAAGCTCGTGCCTCGCCGCCCTCGGTCACGCGACGCGTGGCCGGACCTCGGCGTCGAGCAGGCCCTGGCACGCGCGCGTGACCAGATCGAAAACGTCCTCGAACCCGTCCGCGCCGCCGTAGTAGGGGTCCGGTACCTCGAGCTGGCCCGCGGCGACGGCCTCGGGGTCGTACTCGCGCAGCAGCTTGACCCGCTCGCGGGCGTCCTCGTCGGGCGCTAGGGCGAGCAGGTCGTCGTGGTTGGCGCGGTCCATCGCCAGGATCAGGTCGTAGGCGTCGAAGTCGGCGGCGTCGACCTGGCGCGCCGCGCCGTTCAGCGCTATGCCGCGCTCACGCGCGGCCGCGGTGGCCCGCTCGTCCGGGGCGTGGCCGACGTGCCAGCTCCCGGTCCCGGCGCTGTCGAGCTCGACCGCCTCGACCAGCCCCTCCTGCTCGAGCAGATGGCGCATCACGCCCTCGGCGGTCGGGGAGCGGCAGATGTTGCCGAGGCAGACGAACAGCAGGCGCATCGGCGCGGCCTCAGACCCGGGCGGTGTCCTCGACGGGATCGAGCACGCCGAGCAGCTCGCCGACGCGGCAGACCAACAGCCGCTCCTCCTCGACCTCGATCCAGACCCCCGCCGACGCCGGGAAGACGACGTGGTCGCCGGGCTTGACCGGCATCTTCACGCCGACCGACTCCCACCAGTCGAGTCCCTGGCCGATCGCCAGCACGATGCCGTGCTGAGGCGGCGGCTCATTGGTGCCCGGGGGCACGACGAGCCCCGACCGGCGGACTCGGTCGGGGTCGAGCTCCTTGATCACTACGCGGTCGAACAGCGGCCGCAGCTCCTGGCGCATGCTCCGAGAATACGTGCCGGCCGTCACGTCGTATCGTGCCGTCCATGACCACCACGACGACGCCGGGCGCCGACGCCTACAGCCTTCCCCAGGAGTTCCAGGACTTCCGCGCCACGATCCGCGACCTCGTGCAGGGCGTTGTCGCCCCGCGCGCCGCGGAGATCGACGCCAAGGCGGAGTACCCGTGGGACGTCCGCAAGGCGTTCGCCGACCACGACCTGCTCGGGCTGCCCTTCCCCGAGGAGCTCGGCGGAACGGGCACCGGCACGTTGATGCTGAACATCGCGATCGAGGAGGTCGCCAGGGCGTGCGCGTCGTCGGCGCTGATCCTGATGATCCAGGAGCTCGGCACGCTGCCGATCCAGCTCCACGGCACCGACGAGCAGAAGCAGCAATGGCTGCCGCGCTGCGCCTCGGGCGAGTGGACGCCCGCCTTCTGCCTGTCCGAGCCCGAGGCCGGCTCGGACCCCGGCGCGATGCGCACGACCGCCGTCCGCGACGGCGACGAGTGGGTGATCAACGGCACCAAGAACTGGATCACCAACGCGACGATCGCCGACTTCTACGTCGTCTTCGCCGTCACCGACCGCGACGACAAGCGCTTCTCCGCCTTCATCGTCGAGAAGGACAGCGAGGGCTTCTCGGTGCCGAAGCTCGAGCACAAGCTCGGCATCAAGGGCTCGCCGACCGGCCAGCCGGTCTTCGAGGACGTCCGCGTGCCCGCCGACCACCTGATCGGCGACGAGGGCCGCGGCATGTCCGTCGCGCTCTCGACGCTCGAGCGCACGCGCCTCGGCGCCGGCGCCCAGGCCGTCGGCATCGCCCAGGGCGCGACCGACTATGCGGCCAGCTACGCCAAGGAGCGCGTCTCCTTCGGCAAGCCGATCTTCGACCACCAGGCGATCGCCTTCAAGCTGGCCGACATGGAGACCAAGACCGCCGCCGCTCGCGAGCTGCTCTACAAGGCCTGCGCGATGGCCGACCGCAACGAGCGCGGGCTCGGGAAGTACTCCTCGATGGCGAAGCTGTTCGCGTCCGACGTCGCGATGGAGGTCACCGTCGAGGCGGTCCAGGTGCTCGGCGGCTACGGCTACGTCGACGAGTACCCCGTCGAGCGCATGATGCGCGATGCCAAGATCACCCAGATCTACGAGGGCACCAACGAGATTCAGCGCATGGTCGTCTCGCGCTCGATGCGCTAGCCGCTCCGCTAGCCTTGCCACCGTCCGAAAATGGACCTCGGAGAGGTGCCGGAGTGGTTGAACGGGGCGGTCTCGAAAACCGTTAAGGGCGGCAACGTCCTTCGAGGGTTCGAATCCCTCCCTCTCCGCTGAGCGACGCTTGGGTTCATCGTCGATTCGACTATCCGTTGGCGAGTGTGGTGCGATCATGCCGCTGATGGGTGAGAGCGACGAGATCGTGCAGCGCCTTCAGCGCAAGCGGGCTGATGAGCGGCGTGCAGCGAAGGAGCAGGACGCGAAGCGCGCTGCAGAGGAGAGGGGAGCACGACAAGGGTTTGCGGCTTCTGCTGAGCAGTTGGCGCCCGCTGCAATCGACGCCCTGCGCAAGGCGGGTTGGCCTGGAGCGACGCTGATCGAAGTCGATGCGCGCCAAGGCTGGCCCCGTTTCCTCAAGGGAGGAAAGACCAAGGAGATTGCAGGCTGGCCGGTGGGCGCCTTCACCTGGGTCGATCATCACGGCGCCGGCGGGAATGTGAGCTACGTCTACCTCCTGCCGGATGGGCGATGGATCGGTGGGGCGTACTTGGGCCCACCCGTGCCTCGATCGTTCCAGGAGGTGCTCGACTCGGTGCGCGGTCTCACGCAGCGACACCCCGGCGCCCGGCTCATGAGCGAGACTCCAAGCGTTGATACGAGCGTCATCCTGGCGAACCTCAGGAGCCTTGCCGATGGCGATTTCTCCGGGCTCCCGTAGAGCACGGCGGCCGAGCTGCCGGACCGCCTCGTTCGGCGCCGCCGAAGAGGTGGACGACTGGCCGGCGCCTCAGCTCGCGCGGGTCTGGTGCTGGCCGTTGGCCTTGGCAGCTTGCGCCGCCTCGAGCCGGTCGGCCCAGCGCAGCAGGCGCTCGACGTGGTCCGGCGCCAGGCCGGTGTGCGGGTCGACGCGCACGAGCAGCGTCGGCTCGGAGCGGTGGGCGGCCCAGCGCTCGTGGCGGCTGGCGAAGTTGTCGTCGAGCCATGCGGCCGGACGGCCGCCGGCATAGGAGTTGACGCGCTTGAGCTTCCAGTCCGACGAGCCGGCGCGGGCCTTCTTGCCGAAGGTCAGGACGGGCAGCTCCTCCGGCAGGCCGAGCGGCTTCGCCAGGCCGGTGTTGGCGTGGTGCTCCCAGCCCGTGGCCCAGACGACGTCGAAGCGCTTTGCGAGCTCGCGGACGAGCTCCCCGCTGCGGTGGGGCAGGTAGATCAGCCCGAGCGGCGAGTCACGCATCTCGCCCGGGGGAAGTCCCTTCGAGAACAGGTCGAGCGCGATCACGCCGTCGACATCGAGGAAGAGCAGCGGGCGCTCGTCGGCTTGCACGGCCGCGCCGTTGGCGGCGGCGCGCCGCTGCATGACGAAGGCGATCGCCGCCAGCGGGCCGAGCAGCGCGAGCAGTGTCAGCAGGAAGAACAGCAATGTCTCGGTCGTGGTCTCCTTGCCGTCGTCGAGGACGAGGCCCGAGCCGCCCTCGTGAAAGTCGGCGAGCACCTCGCCTGTCTCCGGAGCACCGCTCTCGCCCTTTGCGTCGGACGACTCGGAATCGCTTCCCACGCCCTCGCCCGAGGACGGCGCGTTCCACTCGCCGGAGCTGCCGCTCGCGCCGCCGGCGACCGCCGCCCCTGCGCCACCGTCGCAGCCACCGTCCTGGCCGGCGCTGACGAGACGGCGCAGCGACGAGCGCTCGAGCGCCAGCACGCCGGTCGGAGAGATGCCGATCTGCCGGGCGATCGTACGTCGCGACGCCGGCTTGCCGCCGAGCAGGCCGGCGCGCAGCTGCAGCGTTCGCCGACCGCGGTCCGGCAGCATCGCTAGGCAGCTGCGGTGGTTGCGGATCGCGCTGCGCAGCCGGCGTAGGCGCTGCCTCGGCGGCGGGGAGTCGAACGCCGCGCGAGACGGTTGCCCGGCGCGAGCCGGTGACCGTCGGCGCAGCGCCTCGCCCGCGCGCAGTTGAGACAGTGCCTGCAGGCGCGGCGCGGAGAGTGGCACGCCCCCCGTGGGCGACGGGGGCGAGGGCGACGCGGGCGACCCGGGGGCTCCGGCGGGTGCTCGTCCAACTGGCGCTGCTGGCCCTGGGAGGGGCAGCGAGGGTGACTGCACAGGCGGCGAAGGCGGTTGGACCGGCAGCGAAGGTGACTCGACCGGCGGTGGCGCAGGCGCGACGGGCGCCGATGGGACCGGCAGCGCTGGGGGCGTGACCGGTGTCGCAGGCGGCTCGACGCGCACGGAGGGGAGGTCGACCCTCACGCCGGGCGCGGTGACGCTCACCGACGGGGTGCGGAGGTCGAGCGACTGCGCCCAGGAGTAGCCAGGGGCTTCGACCGTGGCCAAGGCCAACGCGACACCAGTCACAAGGCCGAGCTGCCTTGCGACCCCTCCGAAACTACGGTTCGCTTCCTCCACGCACGTCTCCGTTCGAGATGCGCACCTTCCGCGTCGGATCCCTACCCAAACCTGCGCATTCGAACCGTCTTGGTTTGCCGATGGCGCTTGCGAAAGCGGGACTCCCTTCCTACCCTGGCCGTCCACCACTTCGACCAGGAGAAGGAATGCCTCAGCTGACCAGTTGGGCGCGCACAGCCGCGTGTTGCGCCCTGGCCTGTATCGCCGGCATCGGCACCAGCGTCGCCGTCGCGTCCGGCAAGGGCCGCGACCACGCCGAGGACGACGGGACGACCACCGGCGAGACGACCAACGGCACCACCACCGACGGCACGACCACCGACGACTCGACGACCGACCGCACGACGACGGACGGCAGCACGACCGACCGGACCACCACGTCGCCCTACACGGGCCCGCCGCGCGCCCCGCGGATCCGCGACATCGAGGCCGACTGGCGCGCGAGCGGCAAGATCCGGCTGCGCACCGAGCTCGTCCGCCGGGGGGCGGCGATCGGCAGCGTCCGCTTCCGCTACCGCGGCGAGGGGTTCAAGGCCAACAAGGTCGGCGATCACGAGTGGGCCAGGACGGTCGCTCCGCGCGGCGGCGACAGCCGCGGCGACGTGATCACCTTCCGCGTGCGCGCGTGCGCGGCGAAGCGCTGCAACGTGCGGACCGGCAGCGACGAGGCGGGCGGCTAGCGCTTCGCGGGTGGAGGTCGGCCGAGCCACGCCGGTCGACCGCCCGCCCCGCGTCAGGCGGTGGCGGCGGTCGCCTGCTCCCACTGCTCGTAGGCGTCGCGGACCGCCTGCTTGGCCGCCTCGTGGCGGGCGGTCGCGTCGGCCGAGCGCTCGGGCGTGGACCACGCCGCCGGATCGGCGAGCTCGTCCTCGATCGCCTTCAGCGCCGCCTCGGCACGCTCCACCTCGCGTTCGAGGGCGCCGATCTTGCGGCGCATGTTCTTCGACAGGGGCTTCCCGGGGTCGTCGCCGCTCGGCGTCGGCGCGCCGCTCGCCTTCTGCGCCCGTGCGCTCGCCTTGGCGGATCGGACGTCTGCCTTCTCCTGGGCGGCAGCCTCGCGGCGCTCCTCACGGGTTCGCGCGTAGTCGGCCCAGCCGCCCTCGTAGCTGCGCAGCGTGCCGTCCTCGATCGCGATCGTTCGCGTGCCGACGGCGTCGAGCAGCGCGCGATCGTGCGAGACGAGCAGCACCGTGCCGTCGTAGCCGCGCAGCGCGTCCTCGAGCGCCTCGCGGCTCTCCACGTCGAGGTGATTGGTGGGCTCGTCGAGGATCAGCAGGTTCGCGCCCGAGTTGACGAGGATCGCCAGCGACAGGCGCTGGCGCTCGCCGCCGGACAGACCGGCGAGCGGCTTCAGCGCGTCGTCGCCGGAGAAGAGGAAGCGGCCGAGCAGCGCGCGCGCCTTGTTCGGCGACAGCTTGGTCTCGCGCTGGGCGGCGTCGAGCACGCTACCGCTGTCGCCGAGCCACTCCGCGTGCTGAGAGAGGTAGCTCAGCTCGACGTTGTGACCGGTGCGCAGCTTGCCGGCGGCCAGCTCGCGGCGGCCGGCGAGCGTGTCGATCAAGGTCGTCTTGCCTGAGCCGTTAGGACCGACCAGCGCGACGTGCTCGCCACGCTCCAGCCACAGCTCCGCGGGGTCGATCAGCGTACGGCGGTCGCCGCCCTCCCCGTCGTCCCGAGCCGGTACGTCGATCCGCCCGCCGTCGAGCTCGAAGACGACCCGGCCCGAGCGCTCGGCGCCGGCGAACTGGAACGTCAGCCCCGCGCCGTCATCCCGATCGCGCTCGATCCGCTCCATCTTCTCGAGCTTCTTGACGCGCGACTGCGCTTGGCGCGCCTTGGTCGCCTTGGCCCGGAAGCGCTCGACGAACCGCTCCATCCGCGCAATCTCGGCCTGCTGCTTGTCGATCGCCCGCCCGAGCGCCAGCTCGCGCGCCGCCTTCTCGCGCCGCCAGGCGTGCCACGGGCCGGAGAAGAAGCGCGCCTTGCCGGCCTCGAGCTCGAGCACCGACGTTCCGACCGCCTCCAGGAACCAGCGGTCATGGGCGACTAGGACCACGGCGGCGTCGAGCTCCTGCAGGTACCGCTCGAGCCACTCGAGCGAGTCGATGTCGAGATGGTTGGTCGGCTCGTCGAGCAGCAGCAGATCGGGCGCGCCGGCCAGCGCGCGGGCGAGCGACGCGCGGGTCAGCTCGCCGCCCGAGAAGGTGTCGAGACGGCGGTCGAGCTGGTCCTCGCGGAAGCCGAGCCCGCGCAGTGGCTCCAGCGCGCGCCGCCGCCAGTCCCAGCCGCCGGCGTGCTCGAAGCGGTCCTGCGCACGCGAGTAGTGCTGCAGCAGCGCCTCGTCGTCGGGACGCTCGGCCATCTCCGCCCCGAGCCGGGTCAGCTCGTCCTCGAGCGCCGCGATGTCGCCGCAGCCCGACACGACGTACTCGCGGACCGTCATGTCGCGCTCGCGCGGCGGGCGCTGGTCGTGCAGCGTGACCCGCGCGCCCTTCTCGATCGAGAGCTCGCCGCCGTCGATCGAGGCCTGGCCGGCAAGCATCCGCAGCAGCGTCGTCTTGCCGCTGCCGTTGCGCCCGGACAGCGTCATCCGATCGCGCCGCTCGAGCTTGAACGACACGCCGCGCAGCAGCGGCGAGCCCGCCACGTCCTTGTCCAGCGCTGATGCGATCGCCACAGCCATCGAGCCGACGATGGTAGGCGACGCGCCGATCGGCGTCGGCCGGGCGCATTGGCGAGCGGGGGCTCGCGCGGTCGCGCCTAAAGGCAGATCGTCGGCTGCCGATCTATGCGCCATGCCCTCGTTCGCCCGGCGCCTGCGCGGCGTCGCCTATGACGGCCTTCGGCTCGTCCTCGGCGTGCCGTGGATCACCGGCCGGCTCGGCGGCGTGGTCGACGACGGGCGACGTCAGACCAGGCTCGGCGCATTCTTCGACCGCCACCCGCTGCTGCTGCGCTCGCTGGCGATCGTCGCGTTGATCTGGGGGGCCGTCTACATGACCTGGCGAATCGGCTGGAGCGGGGAGGGGGCGAACCCCTTCGTCTTCGTCACGCTGCTGATCACCGAGGTCTACGGCCTCTACGCGCTCGGCATGCTCGCCTGGTTCTCGTGGTCTCGTCCCGCTGCGGCGCGGCCGCCGGTCACCACGCCGCATGCGGTCGACGTCTACGTGTGCACCTACGACGAGCCTGTCGAGGTCGTGCTCGCCACCCTCGCGGGCTGTCGCGCGCTTACCTACCCGCACGTCACGTACCTGCTCGACGACGGTCGTCGGCCGGAGATGGAGGAGCTGGCGCGGCTGAGCGGGGCGCGCTATCTCACGCGGCCCGACAACTCGCACGCCAAGGCCGGCAACATCAACGCCGCGCTGCCGCGCACCGAGGGCGAGCTCGTCTTCGTGCTCGACGCCGACCACGTTCCGATGCCCGACGCGCTCGACACGCTGGTCGGCTACTTCGACGACGACCGGATGGCCGTGGTCCAGAGCCCGCACGACTTCTCCAACCACGACTCGGTCCAGCACTACATGGTCGGCCGCCACGAGCAGTCGCTCTTCTACCGCGTCATCTGCCCCGGCAAGGACCGCCACGGCGCCGCCTTCTGGTGCGGCTCGGCGGCGCTGATCCGACGCCGCGCGCTGCTCGAGATCGGCGGCGTCGCGACCGAGACGATCGCCGAGGACTTCCACACGACGATCCGCCTGCAGCGCCACGGCTGGCGCAGCCGCTACCACGACGAGGTGCTCGTACAAGGCCTCGCGCCACACGACCTCGACGGCTACCTGCTGCAGCGCGACCGCTGGGCGCGCGGCAACCTGGCGGTCTTCACGCTGCCGGAGTCGCCGTTGCGGGCGCGCGAGCTGGCGCCGGCGCAGCGGCTCTCCTACCTCGTCTCGCTGCTCGCCTACCTGGCGCCGCCGATGCGCCTGCTGTTGCTGACCACGCTCGCGGTCGTGCTGTGGACGGGCGCGCTGCCGATGAAGCTGAGCGTGCTCGCGCTGGCGGTGCTCTGGCTGCCGTCGGTCGTGCTCAACCTGGCGGCCGGCTCGGCGCTCGCGCGCGGATACATGCGGATCGCCGAGACGACGCACTTCGAGCTGCTGACGATGGAGATCTACACGCGCGCTCTGCGCTGCGCGTTCGTTCCCGGCAAGACCGGGTTCAAGGTGACGCCGAAGCAGGGCGTCGACGAGGGTGGCTGGCGCGCGGTGGCGAAGCTGCGGCTGGTCGCTGTGTGCGCAGTCGTCCTCGCGGCTGGCGTCGTCGTCCGGGCGGTCGACCTCTTCGGCCCGGCGCTGATCCCATCGCTGCCGGGCATCGCCGCGGTGATCGTGCCGCTGCTCGGGCTGATCGAGCTGCGCCGCGTCCTGCGCACGCTCGTGCTGGCCGGCGCGCGCCGCCAGCGGCGGCTCGTATACCGCTTCGAGGGCGTCGACGCGCCTGCCTACGCCTTTGCCGGCTCGCGGCCCGTGCTCGGCCGCGTCGTCGACGCGAGCGCGTCAGGCCTTGGCCTCGTGATGGACGGATCGCTGAAGGTCGGCTCTCGCCCGCTCGTCCGTCTCCGCCTCCCCGACGCGGCCGGCGTCGAGCACGACGTCCCGCTCCGCGTCGAGGTCCGCTCCTCGCGCAGCGCCGGCGACAGCGCCGTGATCGGCGCCAGCATCGTGTCGATCGACCCCGAAGCTCGCCTCCGCCTGATGGAGTGGTGCTACGTCGTCTGCAGCCACGAGCGCCTCCGCGGTCACCGCCCCGCAGCGTCCGCCGACGCCCTCCCGGCGCCGATCGTCGTCTCCTTCGACGACGCGGACACCGCCCCCGTCCGCGTCTTCGCCTCCGAGCCCGAGCCCGCCGCCGCGAGCTGACGTCAGCTCGGGATCCCCACAGCGACGACGTCACAAGACCGCATCCTCTCCGAAACCCCCACACCGGTGGGCAGTCGGCGGGGTGGTCACGGCTGCGGCGGGGGACCGCGCGGTAGCTGCCTTGGCGACTCGGCAGCACGGCGTCGTGTCGCACGCCCAGCTGCTCGCCGCTGGCGTCACCCGTCGCGCCATCGAACGCCGGGTGCAGGCGGGACGGTTGCACCGAATCCACCGTCGCGTCTACGCCGTCGGCCATATGGCCGATGCGCCACGCTCTCGGGAGACGGCGGCGCTGCTGGCTTGCAGCGCAGACACGGCTCTGAGTCACCGGAGCGCAGGCGCCGCACGGAGGCTCGTCGAGCCGCCCGACGACACCGTCGACGTGACCGTCGTCGGTCGCGACTGCGGTCTGAAACCAGGAGTTCGTGTCCGCCGTGCCCGCGTCCTCGCTCCCGATGACATCCGAGTTCGCGCCGGCCTGCGTCTAACCGCTCCCGCGCGCACCCTGCTGGATCTCGCCTCCTTGCTCACCCGCACGAGAACTGCGCCGCGCGATCAACGAGGCACTCGTGATGGAGTTGGTCGACGAGAGCGAGCTCTGGGCGGTCCTGGATCGCTGCCGAGGGCGTCGCGGGGCTCCGCGACTGAGGTCCCTGCTCGAGCAGGCTGTCGTGCGGGTCACGTGGCGACAGATCGTTGACGCGCCCAAGGCCACCATCGCACGCGTCGCGCGACTGCTCGAACGGCGATCGGCCGGTCTTGCGTCGCTAGGCACCGATATCACCACAACGCGTTTCAGCCGAACGGTGCGAGCAGCGCGAGCTGGCGCGACTGGGCGACCAGGGTTCCGTCGGCGAGGAAGAGCTCGCCGTCCTCCTCCATCGTGCCGTGGACCGCAGCGGCAGTGCGGAAGCGGCCGAGTACGGCCTGGTCGGGAAGGCCGCCGGGCGGGAGGTCGGCGCGGATGTGGACGGTGAGGTCGATCGTCGGCGCGATCGCAGGTGCCGTCAGCGGCTCGAGCGACGGCGGCCACCAGACGTCGGAGAGCAGCACGATGTACGCGGCGTCGATCCGGCGCGGGGTCGGCAGCTGGATCCAGCCGCCGGTCTCGGCGGCCTCGCCGGATGGCAGGGTGCGGCCCGAGAACGGCTTGTCGCCGAGGCGCGGAGCGATCTTCACGCGCGAGACGATCGAGGGCATCTCAGGGGTCGTCGCGAGCCAGGCGTCGCTGCCGGGGCGGTAGTCCTCGGACGGCAGTAGCTCGGCGTCGCGCGTCGGCGCTGACGCGACGGCCGGCAGCTCCGGCGACCAGGTCGCGGCGGCCGGAAGCCCTGTCGTCGAGAGCGCGCCGAGTGCCGTCATCACTTCCCTGCCGTTCTGGAACGCAGTCGCGCGGCCGGTCGAGAACCGCTTGCCGGAGCGGATCGTCTCGATCGCCACCTCGATCGGGCCAGGCTGCGAGGGCCGCAGGTAATGCGTCGCGAGCGTGCGCAGCTGCCGCTCCCCACTCGGAGCCAGCCCGTGCTCCAGGGCACGCGTCAGGATTGCCGCCAGGTAGCCGCCGTTCGGCCCGGGCGGCGCGCCCCAGCCATCCTCGACCTCGCCTGCGAAGCGGCCGTCGCCGAGCGGGACGAGCGCCGTCGCGCGGTCGAAGTCGGTCGCCGGCGCGTCCTGCTCGATCTGCGAGTCCACGAGGGCCGGCACGCTAACAGGGCTGGCTGCGCAGCCAGGCTTGCGTCGCCTTCTACGCTTGACGTGTGAGGGACACGCTGCGAGCACCCCTGCGGGCCGGCGCCGTCGCCGCGTTCGTCGTCGGCATGCTGCTGTTCCTGCTCAACCCGCCCGAGCTGTCCGGTGCGGAGGACCTGATCACGCTCGTCATGGGCGCCGTCGCGCTCGTCCTGTTCACCGCCTGGTGCACGGTCGTCCTGATGGGCGACGGCCCGAGCGAGCCCGAGATCGAGCGGATCGTCCAGCGCAGCGAGACGCTCGCGCGCCTGCCCGTCCCGGAGACCGCGCCGAGCGACTTCGACGACCTCGTAACCGAAGCGCTCGACGAGCTGCCGGACGAGTTCCAGGAGGTCTTGCGCGACATCCCCGTCGTCGTCTCACGCCAGGGCCGCGAGCACGGCGCCTACGGCCACTACTACGGCGACACCGTCGCGCGCGACAACTACCCCGACCGGATCATCATCTACCAGGACACCCTCGAGCGCGACTTCGGCCACGACCGCGATCTCCTGCGCTCCCAGGTCACCCGCACCGTCCGCCACGAGATCGCCCACCACCTCGGCTGGGACGAGCGCGGCGTGCGCGACCTGGGCTTGTAGGCTTGCCGAACCCCGGTGAGGTGTCCGAGTGGCTTAAGGAGCACGCTTGGAAAGCGTGTATGCGGGAAACCGTATCGTGGGTTCGAATCCCACCCTCACCGCTCTCAGCCCGGGATGACGAGACGGGCGTGCGCGCGGGCGAGCATGAGGACGGGGACGGTGCGGGCGTCGCCGCCGTCGAGTGGGACGAGCTCGGCGTCCTCGAGCGTGAAGAAGGTGAGGTCCTCGCGGTTGACGTGGTCGGAGAGGCGGCTGCGAAAGCCGTCGGCGGGGAGCGTCATCGAGCCGGTGACGCGGTAGCGGTCGGTCTCGACGACGACCTTCTCCTTGCGCAGGTCCATGGCGGGCGATCCTATGGCAGGGGGTCGCGCGAGTACGGTTCATCCCATGACGCCGGTGATCGGGATCTGCCCTGCGGTCGAGCGCGCGCGCTGGAGCCACTGGGACGACGAGGTCGTGCTGACGCCTCGCACGTACGTGAACGCGGTGCAGCTCGCGGGCGGCCTGGCGCTGGTCCTGCCGCCCGACGACGAGGTTGCCGAGAAGCCCGACGAGCTGCTCGACAAGCTCGATGGGCTGCTGCTCACCGGCGGCGCGGACGTCGACCCGGCGAGCTATGGCGCGGTGGCCCACCCCCGCACGGGCGCCACCCGCCCGGACCGCGATCGCTTCGAGCTGGCGCTCGCCTACGGGGCGATGGAGCGCGACATGCCACTGCTCGGGATCTGCCGCGGCGGCCAGATGATCAACGTCGCCTGCGGCGGCACGCTGATCCAGCACCTGCCCGACGTAGTCGGCCACGATCGCCACCTCGAGACCCCCGGCACCTTCTCCGAGCACGAGGTTGAGCTCGAGCATGGCTCGCTCGCGGCGCGCGCCGCCGGCGCCGACCGGATCACCGTCCGCTCCCATCACCACCAGGCGGTCGACGAGCTCGGCGAGGGCCTGAAGGCGACCGGCCACGCGCTGCCGGATGCGATCGTCGAGGCGGTCGAGCACCCCGGCCACGCGTTCACCCTGGGGGTCCTCTGGCACCCCGAGGCCGACGAGCGCAGCAAGATCGTCGCCGCCTTGGTACGCGCCGCGAGGCCGCGGGTAGCATCGAGCCGATGAGCGGATCGGGAGCGCGCAAGCGCGACACGCCGGACAACGAGGACTTCGAGGGCGCGCCCCAGGAGTCCGGCCAGCAGCCAGAGGAGGCGCCGCCCGAGGTGGCGGGCGCCGGCGGCCGCGAGCGCAAGCGCGGCGGCGACGACCACGGCACCGGAGAGCGCGACGATCGGACCAGGGGGGACGAGGGGGAGGACCAGGGGTAGCCCGTGCGCGTCGGCTTGCTCACGGGGGGCGGTGACTGTCCCGGCCTCAACGCCGTCATTCGCGGCATCGTCCGCCGCGGCGCACAGCTCGGCGACCACGAGTTCGTCGGCTTCCGCAACGGCTGGGCCGGAGCGATCGCCGGCAGCGCCACCGAGCTCACGCCCCAGACGACCGCGGGCATCCTCCCGCGCGGCGGCACGATCCTCGGCAGCTCGCGCACCAACCCCTACAAGGAGGACGGCGGGGCGGAGAAGATCGTCGCGACGCTCGAGGCCCACGGCATCGACGCGCTCGTCCCGATCGGCGGCGAGGACACGCTCGGCGTCGCGCGGCGGCTGCACGAGGAGCAGGGCGTCCCGCTGGTCGGCGTGCCGAAGACGATCGACAACGACCTCGGCGGCACCGACTTCACCTTCGGCTTCCAGACGGCGGTCCAGATCGCCACCGACGCGATCGACCGCCTGCACACCACGGCCGAGTCGCACAACCGCGTGATGATCCTCGAGGTAATGGGCCGCCACGCCGGCTGGATCGCCGCCTACAGCGGCATGGCTGGCGGCGCCGACGCAATCCTCGTGCCCGAGCGCCCGTTCGACATCGACGCGGTCAGCGCCAGCATCGAGCGCCGTCACGCGGGCGGGCGCACCTTCTCGATCGTCGTCGTGTCCGAGGGGGCGACCCCCGCCGGTGGCATGGAGGTCGGAGACGGCAAGCAGACCGACGCCTTTGGCCATGTCCGCCTCGGCGGGATTGCCGTCCAGCTCGAGCGCGAGATCGAGCAGCGGACCGGCTTCGAGAGCCGGATGACGATCCTCGGCCACATCCAGCGCGGCGGCACCCCGATCGCCTACGACCGCGTGCTCGCGACGCGCTTCGGCGTCGCGGCGATGGACGCCGTCGCCGACGGCGCGTTCGGCCAGATGGTCGGCCTGCACGCGACAGACATCGTCCGCGTCGGCCTCGACGAGGCGCTGCGCGAGCCGAAGCTGCTCGACCCGTCTCTCTACGAGACGGCCGAGGTCTTCTTCGGGTGAGGCGGACGAAGATCGTCGCCACGATCGGGCCGGCATCCGCCGATCCCGAGACCCTGGCCCGGCTGGTCGAGGCGGGCCTCGACGTGGCGCGGCTGAACTTCGCGCACGGGACGCCCGAGAGTCAGGCCGAGACGGCCGAGCGCGTGCGCGCGGCGGCCGGCCGCGCCGGCCGCCAGGTCGCGATCCTCCAGGACCTGCCGGGCCCGAAGCTGCGGATCGGCCCGCTCCGCGACGACGTCGCCGAGCTGCACGCCGGGACGACGCTGACGCTCCTCTGCGGCGAGACGATCGAGGGCGACGCGACCCGGATGTCGGTCGCCTGGCGCGGGCTCTGCGGCGCCGTCGAGCCCGGTGACGAGATCTTCCTCGCGGACGGATCGGTCCGCCTGCGCGTCGAGCGAGTGCGCGAGCCGGAGGGAGAGGTGGACGCCTGCGTGGACCTCGGCGGCGTCGTCGCCTCGCGCCAGGGCGTCAACGTGCCCGGCGAGCTGATAGCGCTGCCGTCGGTTCCCGAGGGCGATCTCGAGCTGCTGCGCTGTGGCGAGGCGATCGGCGTCGACATGGTCGCGCTGTCGTTCGTGCGCCGCCCCGAGGACGTCGAGGACGTGCGCACGCACACCGAGCTCCCGCTGATCGCGAAGATCGAGAAGCCGCAGGCGGTGCGCAACGCCGAGGCGATCGTCATGGCGGCCGATTGCGTGATGGTCGCGCGCGGCGACCTCGGCATCGAGCTCGAGCTCGAGCAGGTGCCGCTGGTCCAGAAGCGCGTGATCGCGCTCGCCGGCGAGCACGCGCGTCCGGTGATCACCGCCACCCAGATGCTCGAGTCGATGGTCACCTCGTCACGACCGACGCGCGCCGAGGTGACCGACGTCGCCAACGCGATCCTCGACGGCACCGACGCGCTGATGCTGTCGCAGGAGACCGCCGTGGGCGCCTATCCGGTCGAAGCGGTGCGCATGATGGCGTCGATCGCCGAGCGGACCGAGCCGGCTGCGCCGATGGTCGAGTGGAACGAGCACCGGGTCGCCCGCGACGCGCGCGACCCTGCCTACACCGTCGCCTACAACGCCTGCGCCGCCGCGCGCCAGCTCGGCCTCAGCGCGATCGTCTGCCCGACGCTGTCGGGCCGCTCGGCGCGGCTGATCTCCGCCCACCGCCCCGAGGTCCCCGTCTACGCGCTTTCGCCCAGCGACGAGATCGTCCGCCGCTGCAGCCTGATGTGGGGCGTCGAGGCGGCCCCGATGCCGCACTGCGACATCACCGAGGAGCTGATCGCGGCGGCCGTCGCCCGCGCGCTCGAGCTGGGCTGGATCGAGTCGGGTCAGCGCGTCGCGATCACGGCCGGCCTGCCGAGCAACGCACCCGGCACGACCAGCCTCCTCCAAGTCCAGGACGTCTGAGGACACGCCTCAGACGCCCTGCGTGTTACTTCGTCGTCTTGGCGCGGCTCGACGACTTCCTTGCGCGGCTCGCCGGCGTGGAGCGTGCCGGCTTGGCCCTCGAGCCCGACTTCGCGCGCGTGGACGGCTTGGCCTTCGCGGCCGGGGTCGAGCGGGCCGTCGACCTGGTGCGTGAGGAGCTCGACGTGCTCGCCCTCGTCCGCGCGCTCGACGTGCGCGTGGCGCTGCGTCGCCTCGTACCGCCGTTGCGCTGGCTCGCCGGGATCTCGTCGCGCACGACCTCCTTGGTCAAGGACGCGATCGTCTTCTCGAGGAACTTCGCCATGCGCTCCTCCTGGCGGCGGAACTCACGCGCCAGCTTGGCGGTGTCGCGGTCGCCGACGGCGTCGGCGAGCGTCTCGATCGCGTGGTAGTTGGCGATCTCCTCGGCCTCGTTCCAGAACTCCGTCTTGGCATTCTTGAGCATTTTCTCGGCCTCGCCGGTGCCGCGGATCGCATGCAGCGGTCCCTTCGCCGCGGCCA
The DNA here is from genome assembly GCA_036259535.1 of Thermoleophilaceae bacterium. Lineage (GTDB taxonomy): Bacteria > Actinomycetota > Thermoleophilia > Solirubrobacterales > Thermoleophilaceae > JAAYBF01. The sequence goes on along the minus strand of DATABO010000060.1, from coordinate 1,396 downwards.
TCGCCTTCTGCGCCGCGCCCTGCGCCATGCTCGCCGCGCCGGCGACTACGTCCGGCCCTGGGAGGTCGACCTTCTCGGCCTTGCCGCCGAGCTGCTTGATCCGCCGCTCGAGGCCCTTGGCCTGCGCGCGCGTCTCCTTGAGGTGATCCTTCAGCCGCTTCTTGTAGGCGTCTCGCGACGTCAGGGAGATGTGAGCCTGGAGCGATGTGACCAGCTCCTGCTCCTTGCCGTACGCCTCGTTCAGGTACTGGATCAGCTTTGCCTCGCGCTCCTGCACCTCGGCCATCTTCGATGCACCTCTCTCGTTCGTGGACGTCGCCTCCAAACGGGGCCGTACCCGAACGTGCGAATACGAACCGTCCCGCGCCGGGCTAGAAGTCGCCGGCGCGCTCGCGCACGCCGTCGAGGATCGCGACGATCGACTCGAGGTCGTCGCGGTCGGTGCCGCCGAGGCCGAACTCGGCGGCGTGCAGGGTCTCGGTGGCGGCGGCCGCGGCGCGACGACCGGCCGGCGAGATCTCCGCGAGCACCGCGCGGCGGTCAGCGTCGTGGGGGACGCGCCGGACGAAGCCGAAGCGCTCGAGCTGGTCGACGATGTTGGTGACGCTGGTGCGGTGGACCTGCAGCCGCTCGCCGACCTTGCCGAGCGGCAGCGAGCCGTGGCTCGAGAACTCCAGCAGCATCAGCGCCTCGTAGCGCGGGAAGGTCAGGTTGAGTGGCTTGAGCAGCGCGTTGAGCTCCGCCATCAGCAGCTGCTGGACGCGCATGATCGAGGTGACGGCCGCCATCGCGGGCGCGGGGGCGGCCCCCCAGCGCTCCTCCCACTGGCGCCGCGCCTCGGCGACGAGGTCGAGCCGTGCGCGCTGCTCGACGGCCGCGCCCATCTCAGAAGACCGGAGTCTCGCGGTACTTGCCGAAGACGTCCTGCAGCGCGCTCACGATCTCGCCCTCGCTGGCGCTCGTCCGCGCCGCCTCGATCAGGTGCGGCATCAGGTTCTCGTCGGCGCCGGCCGCGTCGCGCAGCGCGGCGAGCGAAGCCTCGACCTTGGCGTCGTCGCGGCGCGCCTTGACCGTCGCGAGCCGGTCGAGCTGCTTGCGCTCGAGCGCTTCGTCGATCCGCAGGATCTCGAGCGGGACCTCCTGCTCGTCGCGGTGGCAGTTGACGCCGACCACCGGCCGCCGCCCCGTGTCGATCTCGTGCTGGAGCACGTACGACGCGTCGGCGATCTCGCGCTGCGGGAAGCCGGTCCTGACGGCCTCGACCATCCCGCCGAGCTCGTCGATGCGGCGGAAGTAGCGTCGCGCCTGCTGCTCCATGCGGTCGGTCAGCGCCTCGACGAAGTAGGAGCCGCCGAGCGGGTCGGCGGTGTTGGTGACCCCGGTCTCGCCGGCGATG
>DATABO010000059.1:0-41547 GCA_036259535.1 Thermoleophilaceae bacterium | reverse complement strand
GCCTACGGCCGGATCTACATCGGCTCGACCGACGGCACGATGTACGCCTACGGCGCGAAGACCGGCAACCTGCTCTGGGCCAAGCCGCTCGGCACCTACGTCTACTCGTCGGCCGCCGTCTTCGACCGCAAGGTCTACGCCGGCAGCTACGACGGCCAGTTCTACGCGCTCGACGCCGCCACCGGCGACGTCCGCTGGCAGAGGGAGATGCCCAGCTCGGTCCACGCGCCGCCGGTCGTGATGGCCGGCCTCGTCTACGTCGCCACCTGCGCGACCTGCGGCTCGGCCGCCCAGCGCTACGTCAAGCAGGGCGTCGACTCGACCACCGCGTTCAACGCCCGCACCGGCCGCCAGGTCTGGCGCAACCCCGCCGGCAAGTACTCCTCGCCGATCGTCGCCGACCAGGACCGCGTCTACCTCACCGGCCGGAGCATGGTCTACGGGATGCGGCCGATCAAGGCGAAGGCGGCGAGAGGGAAGGCGAAGGCGAAGCGGGACGGCGCTCCCAAGCGGCGAGCGCAGCAGCGACGATCGCGCCGGTGAGCGGCCAGACGAGGTAGTAGTTGTTGAACGTTCTGCCGATGAAGAGCAGGACGAGGATCGAGATCGCGAACCCCGCGGCAGCGGGCCACAGGTCGCGGGCGCGCTGGACCTGGACGAGCAGGTAGGCCGTCAGCGGCAGCCAGGTCAGGACGGCGATCAGCGCGAACGGGTAGGCGCCGTCGCGGTCGGCGAGGATGCCGGCGCGGACGAGCATCGCCGACAGGCCGTAGCCGACGATCTTGTAGGTCCCGGCGCCGAACTCGACCGTGTCCTCCCAGAACGCCGCCGGGTCGGCGATCACGAACGGCAGGCAGGCGGCGGCGATCACGCCGGCGACGAGCGCGGCGCAGCGCAGCAGCTCGCGGCGCTCGACGCCCTGCTTGACCGCCATCAACGCGAGGAACGGGACCGCGACCACGGCGAACTGCTTGAACAGGACGGCGGCCGCGAGCGCCACGGCCGCCCAGCGGAAGCGGCCGCGCGTCGCGAGCGCGAAGGCGAGGATCGTCAGGGTCAGCGCCGGCGCGTCGTTCTGGCCGAACCAGGCCGAGCGGACGGCGATCGGGTTGGCGACGACGACCGCGCCGAGCACGAGCCGCCAGGCGAGCGGGCCGCGGAAGGCGAGCACGGCGAAGAAGCCGGCGAGCGTGGCGAGCAGCACGAACAGCCGGTAGTCGTCGAAGGGCGCGGGCACGACCGCCTGCCAGGCGGCGGCGCTGAGCGCGGTGCCCGGGAAGTAGGCGTAGTGGACGAGCGGCACCTCGCGCTCCCGGATCCGCTCGGACGCCTCCCCGTCGAAGCTGTAGAAGCGCTCCATGCCGGAGAAGCGGTAGTCGTGGCCGTAGGGGTTGTCGCCCTGCAGGACGAGATCGCCCGCGAGGTCGATCTGGAAGGTCGAGTCGTTGGTGAAGAACCAGGGCTCGGTCGCGTCGCGCAGGCCCACCTGCAGCAGCGTCGACGGCAGCAGCAGCGCGAGCGCGACTCCGACGACGAGCGCCGTGCCGACCCACGCAGGCCAACCGGCGCTTGCCGTGCCCCTGAGCTGGCCCTCCGTCGCCTCGCCGGACCGCCCGCTCGAGCGGCGTAGCGCCCAGGCGGCGATCAGCGCCAAGGCCAAGCCCGCCAGGAAGCACGCCGCGCGGGCTATCCCGACGTCCCACTCCTCGCCCGCGGCCCGGACCAGCGGAGCGAGGACTCCCGTCGGGTCGACGGCGCCTGGCTCGAACGGCCACGGGTCGGAGCCCAGCTCCGGCAGGTTGATCGCGATCAGTCCGAGCAGCACGCCCAGCAGGCCCCAGAGTCCCGCCGGGGAGAGCCGGCCCGACAGACCGAGCGCCTCCCTCACGCCGCCGCCTCGGCTGGGCCGTCGTAGACGACTTCGCCGCGCCCCGTCCCGTCGTCGCGCCGCGGCCAGGTCAGGTAGCCGGCACCGGTCCCGAGCGCGAGCCAGGTCAGCGGGTCCTCGAGCAGACCGGGGTAGAAGAGCGATTGGACGAGGACGCCGAGCAGCACCGCCAGCAGCGCCAACCCCACGCCGGGCTCGAGGCGGCGGACCGCGCCGAGCATTCGCAGCGCACCGAACAGCAGCCAAGCGAGCAACGCCAGCCCGACCGCTCCGAGCTCCGCGAAGACCGTCAGCGGCGCGGTGTGCGAGACGAAGTTCGGCGTCGGACGGTCGCGCTCGGACAGCCGCCGGCTCGCGTCGGGCTGGCCGCCCACACCGACGCCGATCGCCGGATGACGCTCGATCACCCGCACCGTCTCCTCGACGCGCTCCGAGCGGTCGGCGGTCTCGTTGCGCAGCGAGTCGCCTCGGATCGGGATCGAGACCAGATATCCGACAGCGACCACCGCCACCAGCGCGAACGTTCCCACCACGGCCAGCCGGATCCGCCGCGTCCCGGTCAGCGCGGCGATCACCAGCGTCACGACGACCAGCGCGATCATGCTCGACTGGGAGTACGACACGAACAGGCCGGCCCACAGCAGGACGACGAGGCCGGTCGCCAGCCGCAGCTCGATCCGCCGCAGGGCCATCAGCGCGAGCAGCACGGCGAGGCCGACGACGAGGTGGCGGCCGTAGAGGCTCGGGTCGCCGAACAGCGAGGTCACGCGAAAGAAGCTCGAGTTGGCGTTCGACAGTGCGAGGTTGGGCGCGAAGAAGAACAGCTCGCGCGTCGCCGCCTGGAACAGGCCGACGACGGCGAACAGCGAGGCCATCGCCAGCGTCACCGTCGCCAGCGCGCGCGGCATCCAGTCAGGGAACGGCGACCGCGCCAGCGTGCCGAGCAGCACGGCGAACGGCAGCAGGAAGAAGACCAGCAGCTCGACACCGGCGCGCGGGTAGTCGGCCCAGACCAGCGAGACGCAGGCGAATGCGAGCAGCGCCGCGGCGGGCAGGGCGAGCGAGCGCGGCAGCCCGCGAACCGGCAGCGTCCCCTGCTCGCGCGCGCTGAGCGCGCGCCACGCCAGCGCGAGCGCGCCGGCGGCGAGGACGAAGTAGAGCAGCAGCAGGCGGCCGAGCTCGCCGTCCTCGGCGAGCTGGATCGGGAAGCCGCCGCCGTCGCCGAGCGTCAGCGGCGGTCGCAGCGGCGCGGCTACCAGCAGCGCCAGTGGCAACCACGCTGGGTTGCGCACGAGCAGCGCGGCGGCCGCGCCGAGCGCCGCCAGGCCGAGCACGGCCGCGGCGACGCCCGGCCCGCTGGCGAGCGCGTCGAAGCGACCGATGCCCGATGCGGAGTAGACCAGTCCGGCGCCGCCGACCCCGATCAGGACGAGCCCGCCGAGGACCATCGCGCGCCCGCGGCCGGCGAGCAGCAGCACGACGCCCGCCGCGGCTACGACGCAGGCGATGTTGGCGAGATCGGGATGGTCCACGGAGATCGGTCCCGCCGGGCGGCGGAGGGGGCGCAGGGAGCGTAGAAGAGCCGCGCTCTACGGTGCGATTCGCGCTCGGCGGTTGTAGTCCTCGGCGGCCTCGCGGATGCCCTCGCCGCGGGCCGGCATCAACTCCTGACGCGCGTGCAGCAGATAGCGGCGCGGCTCGTGGCCCGGCAGGGCGAGCGCCGCCAGCGCGCGCTCGAGGTAGAACGCGACGCCAAGCGCGCGCGTCAGCAGCCGCGCGCCCGCGCTGTGGTGCTTGCGCATGTAGAGGTCGCGGTTGCGGTGGAACTCCACGATCCGCCGCCGCGCCCGGCGCAGGTCGGTGGTGAGCTGATCGTGGTGCACCGCCTCAGCGGCCGGGACGTAGAGGATGTCCCAGCCGGCGTCGCCAAGCCGCTTGCAGAAGTCCGTCTCGTCCGAGTACACGAAGAAGGCGGGATCGAGGTAGTCGACGGCGACGGCCGCCTCGCGGCGGACGAGCATCGCGCTCGACTGGGTCCAGCCGACCCGCCTGGTGCGCCGGCCGCGGCTCTGCACAGTCGCCAACCTGTGCAGGCACAGCGCGCCCGCGAGCGACGCCGCGACACCCGGCAGCCGCCACGCGCACGCCTTGCGCTCGCCCTCGCTCGACAGCAGCTGGGCTCCCGCCGCGGCGGCGCGCGGATGCTCCTCGAGCGCGTCGAGCAGCGCAGCCGCCGCCCCCGCTCGCAGCTCCGAGTCCTCGTTGAGCAGCAGGCAGTAGCGGCCGCGCGCGGCTCGCAGCAGCGTCGAGTCGTTCTCTGCCTTGCCGGCGCGCCGGTCGAGCGCGATCACCTGGACGTCGTGGGGGCTCTGCTCGACCGCTGCCACCGAGCCGTCGTCGGAGCAGTTGTCGAGCACCAGCACCTCGCGCGAGACCCCCGCCGGATGGGTGCGCTCGATGGCCGCGAGGCAGGCGAGCAGGTACTCGCGGCCATTGGTGTTGACGACGCAGTAGGAGATGTCGACGTCGCTCACCGGCCGCTCCTCGCGGCGCGCTCGAGCACGTCGCGGAACCGCTCGGCGAGCAGCTCGCGGTCGAACTCCCGCTCGGCCAGCGCCCGCGCATTGGCGCCGTAGCGGCGGACACGCTCGGGGTCGGCCGCGAGGCGGCGAACCTGCTCGGCCAGGTCGCGGGGGTCGCCGGGCCGCACGAAGACGCCAGCCTCGTTCTCCTCGACGAGCGCGCGCTGCCAGCCGTCGGTGTTGACGATCGCGGGACGCCCGGCGGCGAAGGTGTCGAACAGCTTGTTGGGCGAGTTGGTCGCGAGGATCGGCACGTCCTTGAAGATCGTCATGCAGGCGTCGGACGCGGCGGCGAGCCGCGCCGCCGCGCGCTTGTCCCCGGCCGGCGCGAAGACGACGTTGTCGAGGGCGCGACGACGGACGTCGGCCTCGAGCGCCTGGCGCCGCTTGCCGTCGCCTTGGAGGACGAAGACGATGCGCCTGTCGTCTCCCTCGCCTGCGTCGATCGAGGCCGCTGCCTCGACGACTTGCGTCAGGTCGTTGGCCTCGCCCATCGTGCCGAAGTACGAGCAGACGAAGTCGTCGTCGCGCAGGCCGAGCCGCGCGCGGAGGTCGCCCGGATCGAGCTCGGGGAAGAAGACGTCGAGGTCGGACGCGTTGGGGATCAGCGCGACCCGCTCGAGTGCGACACCGGCAGTCGCGACCCCCTCGCGCATCCCGGGCGAAAGGGCGACGATCTCGGTCGCCGAGCGGTAGGCCGTCCGCTCGAGCCAACGCGCCAGCCGCTGCGCGAGCGGCGACCTCAGCGCGCCCATCTGGATCGGGGCCTCCGGCCAGAGGTCGCGCACCTCGAAGACCAGCGGCGCCCGCCAGCGGCGCGCCGCGATCATCGCGGGCAGCGCCATCGTCAGGGGCGGTGAGGTCGCGAACACCACGTCGGGTCGTGGCCCACGCAGCGCCGCGACGGTCGCGGCGATGGCGAACCGCGCGAACGCCAGCAGTCGCCGCCCGTAGCCGACGCGCGTCGCGCGCACGTAGTCGCCGTAGCCGCCGCGCGCCTCGACGACCCTGATGCCGTCGACCTCCCGTGCGTCCCCGGCGCCTGAAGTCACCATCGTAACCTCGTGCCCAACGGCAACCAGTCGCCGCGCGAGCTCGTACGAACGCGTCCCTCCGGTTCCCTCCCGGGTCATGAAGAACTGATGCAGGTATAGGACACGCACTTGAGCCCGGCACCGTAACCGAGAGTCGTCGTGGCGACCGTGTGCAAGTAGTGGCTGTGGTGTGGTGAGCCGTAACCACGATCCAGCGTATATGCTCTCTTTGAGACGCCGCGTCGGGTAGCGTCGAGGAGGTGCAAAGAGTGGCCTGGACAGACGAGCGCTTGGACGACCTGGCTGGTCGAATGGATGCCGGGTTCGCTCGCACGGACCAGGAGCTGCGCGAGCTGAGACGTGAGGTTTGGGGCTCACGGACTGAGCTGAAGGGCGACATCGAGGGGTTGCGAGCGGAGCTCAAGGGCGACATCGAGGGGCTGCGGACGGTGATGCTCCGCTTCGGCGTCGCGATCGTGATCTGCCTTGCGGGCGTGATCGCGACGCTGATCGGCGTGATCGCCACCGGCTCCGTCTCTGGCTGAAGCGGCTGCGGCGCATATCCTCCGGCGCGTGAGCCGCCCCTTCGACCTGCTCCTTGCCGGTCTGGCTCTGGTCATGGCGTCCCCTCTGCTGGCGATATGCGCGATCACGATCAAGCTCGACTCGCGTGGGCCGGTCCTCTACCGCCAGCGCCGCGTCGGACGCGACGGCGTCGAGTTCGAGCTGATCAAGCTGCGCACGATGGTCGTAGGCGCGGAGCGGAGCGGCGCCGGGCTCTACATCGAGCCGGGCGACGTGCGGATCACCCGTGTCGGCCGCGTCCTTCGCCGCTTCTCGCTCGATGAGCTGCCGAACCTGATCAACGTGCTGCGCGGCGAGCTCGCGATCGTCGGTCCGCGCCCGACCGTTCGGGCTCAGGTCGACCGCTACACCCCCCGCCAACGGCGTCGGCTCGAGGTCAGGCCGGGCATCACCGGCTGGGCTCAAGTCAACGGCCGCACGTCGCTCTCCTGGCCAGAGCGGATCGAGCTCGACGTCTGGTACGTCGACAACCGCTCGCTCGCGCTCGACCTTCGCATCCTCGTCCGCACCGCCCGGCTGCTGCTCAGCGGCCACGGCCTCTACAGCAGCGACCTCACGCAGGGCTGGGACCAGTCGCCGGAGTCGGCTCCGCCGGCTGGCGACCCGCCACCGCTGTCGGGAAGCCGCTCCGACTAGTCGCCTGCCGGTCTAGCGAGCGCGGGCGCCGCCGCGCTGGGGCTGCGCCCGCTCCCGTTGCGAACGGGACGCGCTCCTGTTGACCGCCACGTCGATCTTGTCGGAGCTGCCGCGGGCACGCGTGGCAGTCGCCCTGGCGACGACGTAGACGCGGTAGATGCCGCGTTCGGCCGGCACGAACGAGGCGCGGAAGTGGCCGCGCGCGCCGACCCGCAGCGTCTTGGTGCCGGCCAGCCGGAATCGTGCGACGCGTTGGCTGCGTTGGATGCGCAGGACCTGCAAGACGCGGCCGACGCGCGGCCGGACGCGTCCGCGCAGCACCACGCGGTCGCCCGTCACGACAGCCGCTCGGCCGCGTGGCGCCGCCGCGCGCTCACCGCCGCGGGACGGCTGCGCCCGCAGCAGCCGCAGGCCGACGACCGGCCTCACCGCGAGCGTCAGCGTCGGCGTGACCGAGGAGCGCAGGTCGCCCGCACCAGCGAAGCGGACGCGCAGCTGACGGGTGACTCTCGGCTCGACCGTGGCGGCGAAGGTCCCGTCGGCCGCAGTCACAGGGGTCGAGGACGTCCGCCAGGCACCGTCGACCCTCGCCTGCACGGTCACCGGCTGACCGGCGACCGGTGCGCCGTCGCGCGTGCTCAGCGTGCCGGAGACGGTCGCGTCGTCGCCGTAGTCGATCGCCGAGCGCGGAGCGTCCAGCTCGGCGGCGATGCTGGTCCCGACGCCGGTCGGCGCGACGCCGGCGACCATCGACCGCAGCTCCTCGAGCTGGGAGTAGAGGGCCGTTCCAGGACACTCGGTCGCGTTGGTGTCGCGATGGCCGAGCACGCGCGGGACCCGCGCCGTGGTGCCGGCGCTGTAGCGGTTGGTGCCGCCGCCGGCGCTCTGCATCACCGCTGTGCCGTTGGTCGGATAGCCGTGCAGCGGCAGCTTCCACCGAATCAGCCGCGCCATCGCCTCGAGCGCTTCCCGACTCTGTGGCACGTCGCTGAACGTGCCGATGTTGGCGATCCCGGTCGAGTACGAGTTGAAGCCCTCCGCCTGAGCGCCGACGACGGCGGCGCCGACACCGCCGGCACGGCCCTCGTAGAGGGTGCCGAAGCGATCGACGAGGAAGTTGTAGCCGACGTCGTTCCAGCCGTTGGTGTTGCGGTGATAGCGGCAGATCCCGAGCACGACCTGCGGCGCCTCGGCGCGGCTGTAGTCGTTGATGTTGACGGTGTGGTGGACGTAGGCGGCACGCACCTCGCCATACACCGCGCCGGTCCGTGGCGGGCAGTCGTCGCCCGCCCAGCTCGCGCGCGGCACCATCTCCGGCTGTGGGTCCTGGGCGTCGGCGAGCTCAGCGCTCAGCAGCCCCGCGGTCGCGGTCACGGCGGTGTTCGCGATGTCGCGCACGGCGGTCCTCACGCTGTCCGCCACGGTCGCTGTGCCGTCGGTGTTGACGAAGTGGAGCCGCACGTCCGCGAGCCGGTCCGACGAGCGGTACTGGACCCAGTCCGCCTCGCCCGCCCAGACCGGGTTCGACATGCCGTCGGCGTGGGCCTCGCCGCTGCCGGGGTCGGGGCCGTCCTCGGCATGCGCGGTGACGGGCGCCCAGCGCGACCACTCGCCGTCGTCGGTACGCGTCCGCATCGCGAGCGCGGGCTCGTCGGCATGGCCCGCGGCCTCGGCGGCCGGTGCCCCGCCTGACCAGGTCAGGCCGACGAGGTTGAACCGCTTGGGCGCCTCGACCGGCTCCGACACGACGCCGTCGGCCGGACCCGGCTCGCCCAGCACGCCGCCGGCCGCGATCGAGAAGTCGACCGGCTCGGGCCGGTAGGGCTTCGTCGAGAGCGCGGGCGCCGCCACGACGCCCAGTGCGGCGACGAGCGCGATCGCCGCGATTGCCAGTGCGCGTCCCATCCACCCATCGAACACGACCCGACCGCATCCGTTGCGGCCTGCAACTGCGGTTGCGGGCGCGGGCGGGTCTCTAGGGAACTGGCTCTGGGCCGCGCGAGCGATTCTCGTCCTTGAAGGACTCGAGCGCGGTGAAGATGTCGTCGCCGTACTTCATGCAGCCGAGCAGCTGACCGGTGCCGTTGGGCTCTGGGTCGCGGTTCCAGGCGGTCGCGGCGACGGCGTACTTCATGCCGGTCGTGTCTGGCACCAGGACCATCTGGTAGCTGTCGTCGTCGTAGTACTTCTTCAGCGCGGCACGCTGGTCGGCCGGCAGGCTGCGCTTGAACCAGATCAGCACCCGGCCGTGCTCGAGCGTGTGGACGAGCTCCTTGACGTCGGGCGGGTCCTCGTAGGCGCCGTCCTCGGCGGCCACCTGGTAGTGCCGGCCGGAGGTCGGGGGCTTCGAGGCGTACTTGACCGACTGCGAGAGGTCGGCGAGGTGCTCGCGGCTATCCGCGGGATAGCTCTTCAGCTCACAGTCGGCGGCCTTCGCGGCCGCGGGTACCGCCACGTCGTCGCGCGGCTCGGGGTAGCTGCCGCCGTCGGGCAGCACGTCGCCGGAGGCGGAGCTGCTGTCGCCTCCGCCACCGAGCAGCGCCACGGCGACGATCACGGCGACCAGGACGATCGCGCCGCCGACGCCGTAGCCGATCAGCTGCTTGCGGCGCTGCTCCGCCTTGGCGGCGGCCTCGCGCTGCTCGCGCTCCTTGCGCAGCTGCTCCTTTTGCTCCCTCCGGCTGGCCATTCGCGACGGAAGACTAGTGGGCGCGCGTGGCTCGTGCCACCCCTATGCGGAAGGCCGCCGCGCTGCCGTGGGCCGGCCGCCGTTGGCGCTCGAGCTCGTGCCGCGCCGGCGTGGAGTGCGCCGCTTGCGCGGGGGCGACCAGCAGCGGTCGACGAAGCTCGCGATCTCGCCGGTCAGCCGCTCCGGGGTGATCCGCAGCTCGACGATCGAGGAGGCCTCGACGATCGTGGCGTTCGGCAGCTCGTGGACGAGCATGTCGGCGTCGGAGAACGGGTGGATCGGGTCGCGCGGGTGGCCGATCACGAGCGTTGGCGCCGCCAGGGTGCGCCGCACGTCGCGCGGCGGCGCGACGCGGCCGAAGAACAGGCCCTGCAGGACCGACGCCGACGGCTTCGGGTCCTGGCTGACCCAGTCGAGCAGCATCTTGCCGAGCAGCGGGCCGCGACGCGGGATCAGGCGCGTGGCGCGGCTCAGCGGCCGTGTGATCGGAGCACCGAAGGTCAACGAGACCAGCAGCGGCGTAAACCCGATCGCGGCACCGAGCAGCGCGTTGTCGAGCACCGGCATCTCGATCAGCATGCCCTTGACTCGCGACTGGTCGAGCGCCGCGGCCTCGAGCGCGCTGTTCGCGCCGAGCGAGGTGCCGCCCAGCACCGCCTGCTCGATGCCGAGGTGGTCGAGCAGGCCGATCGCCTGCCCGCCGAAGGTCGTCATCGAGTACTCCCACATCTCCTCCGGGCGGTCGGAGTCGCCGTGCCCGAGCAGGTCGAGGCAGAGCACGCGGTGCCCACGCGCGGCGAGCTCCTCGGCCAGCGGCTCGTGCATCTTGCGGCTGAACAGCAGCCCCGGCATCAGCACGACCGGCCGGTCGCCGCTGCCGTACTCGTCGTAGACGAGCCGGTGGCCGTCGTGGCGGAAGCTGCGGGTGCGCGGCGCCATCCGGCTCCGAAGTCTAGGCCTCGGCGGCGCGCGGCTCCCCGGTCGGCGCCTCGCTGAGCCCGATCCGCTCGTGTAGCCGCCGCAGCGGCCGCGGCGCCCACCAGTTCCACCTGCCGAGCAGCTCCATCAGCGACGGCACGAGCAGCGCGCGGATGATCGTCGCGTCGAGCAGGACGGCGAGCGCGGTCCCGATCCCGTTCTGCTTGATGAAGATGATCTCCGAGGTGGCGAACGCGCCGATCGCGATCGCGAACAGCAGCGCCGCGGCGGTGACGATGCGACCGGTCCGCTCGAGCCCGATCGCGACGCTGTCGGTGTCGGACGCCCCCCTGTCGCGTGCCTCCTTGATCCGCGAGAGCAGGAAGACGGCGTAGTCGGTCGACAGGCCGAAGGCGACGGCGAACAGCAGCACGGGCATCGTCTGCTCGAGCCCGCCCTGGCTCGTGTAGTCGAGCAGCCCCTCGAGTCGGCCGTCCTGGAAGATGAACACCAGGATCCCGAAGACCGCGCTCAGGTTGAGGACGTTCATCAGCAGCGCCTTGAGCGGCAGCACGACCGAGCCGGTCATCAGGAAGAGGATCAGCAGCGTCGCGATCACGACGATCGCCACCGCCGTCGGCAGGTGGTCGACGAGGCTGCTCTGGAAGTCGACGAAGTCGGCGGTCCCGCCCGTCACCTGGACCGTCACGCCCGGTGGCGGCTCGAGGTCGCGGATCTGGCGCACCGTCTCCTGGCTCGCCTCGGAGATGTGCGGGGTCGCGGAGATCGCCTGGATCAGGATGTCTCCGCTCTCGAGGTGGGCCGGGGTGAAGATGCGGTCGATCCCGCGCAGGCGTGCGATCTGCTCGCTGAAGGCGGCCACCTGCTTCTCGCCGGCCCCGCTGACCACCACGTCGATCGGCGTGTCGCGGAACGGCGGGAAGTCCGACCGCAGGACGTCGTCGACCTGGCGCGCGCTCTTGTCCTGCGGCAGCACCTGGGCGTCGACCGAGGTGAACTCGATCGACCAGAACGGGATCCCCAGCGTCAGCATCAGCACCGTCGCTGCGATCGCGATCCGGCCCGGGACGCGCTGCACGAAGCGCGACAGGCGGTACCAGAAGCCCTCGTCGTCCGGCCGCGCGTCGGCCTCCGCGCGCCGCTGGAGGAACTTCGGCGCGCCGGCGTTGACGCGGTTGCCGAGCAGTGCCAGGACGGCCGGCAGCACGATCAGCGACACCGCCGCCGCGAGCAGCGCCACGGCCGCCCCGCCGAGCCCCATCGAGTAGAGGAAGCGTTGCGGGAAGACGAGCAGCGAGGCAAGCGCCGCTGCCACGGTCAGCGAGCTGAACAGCACCGTTCGGCCCGCCGTCGCCATCGTCCGTCGCATCGCCGCGAGGCCCGGACCGTCCTTGGCGATCTCCTCGCGATAGCGCGAGACGACGAAGAGCGAGTAGTCGATCGCCAGCCCCAGCCCCAACCCGGTCGTCAGGTTGAGCGCAAAGATCGAGATCGACCCGAGCTCCGACGCCACGCTCAGCGTCAGGAACGTGCCGACGATCGCCAGCCCGCCGACCAGCAGCGGCAGCGCCGCTGCGACGAGGCTGCGGAAGAACAGCAGCGACAGCAGGAACAACAGCGGGAACGCCAGCATCTCCGCGCGCTGGAGATCGGCCTCGACCTGGTCGTTGACCTGAGCCTGCGCGAGCGCGGGGCCACCGACCCTCACCCCCGGCTCGCCGGCGAGATCGTCGGCGATCCGCTCCGCAGCCGCCTGCCACTCCTTGTCGTCGGTCGGCTTCAGCGCGACGGCGAGGTACTGCGCGCTGCCGTCCTCGGCGACGAAGTCGAGTTGACGCGTGGTCCCGACGCCGGTGACGGTCGCGACGTCACGGTTCTCGTGAAGCTCGGATTCGACGCGAGCGACGCGCTCCTCGGTGCGCGGGCTATCGACCTCGCCGTCGATCAGCACCACCACGCTGGTCTCCCGGTGGCCCGCCTCGCGCAGCTGCTCGGACGCCTTGTAGGTCTCGGTGTCCGGGTCGTCGGCGCCGTACGGATCGAGCTTGTCGGCGACACCGCCGCCGACCGCGCCGGCGACCGCGAAGAACAGGACCGCGAGAACGACAACCAGCTTGCCGCGGCGGTCGGCGAGGCTTGCGAGTGCGTCGAACATCTTCAGCTACCTCCGATGGTGGATTCCGTCTCGGCCAGGCGCCGCTCGAGGCGGTCGCACTGATCCACGAAGAACTGCTGGTAGGCGATCCCCGTCTCGAGCGTCAGCAGCGGCATCGCGTCCCCGGTCTCCTCGGCCAAGGCCGTGGCGGCGGGCTCGATTCCCGCGAGCTCCTCGCGCAGCTGCGCATGCTTCGTGCGAATCTGGCTCAGCAGCTCGAGCCGCTCCTCACGATCCAGCGCGTCGGCGAAGAAGAGGCGCAGCACGCCCTCGTGTCGCAGCTCCGAGTGCAGATCGCCCGGTCGCCTCAGCCACTCCCGCAGCGCCTTCTCTCCGGACGCCGTGATCGAGAACACCCGCCGCTGACGCCCATTGCCCGCGTCGGCCTCGCCCTCGATCAGCCCGTCCTGCTCGAGCCGCTTCAGCTCGGGATAGATCTGCCCGTAGCTGATCGCCCAGAAGAACCGGGTCGAGACATCGGCCTTCGCCTTGATCTCGTAGCCGCTCTTCGGCCCCTTATGGAGCATCCCGAGGATCACATAGGACGTGTTGCCAAGCGCCATGTCTCGGCAAGATATATCACAAGGATATATCTGTCAAGCACGCTCTACGAGACGCGCGGATTCTCGATCGGCGTCAGCGTCGCCTCGATCCGCTCACGAAGCGGCTCGAGCTTCGGCGGCAAGACCAGCTTCTCGCCGAGGTGGGCCGGATCCTCATCGGCGTCGAACCCCGGGCCCAGCGTCGCGATCTCGAACAGCACCCCGCTCGGCTCACGGAAGTAGATCGAGCGGAACCAGAAGCGGTCGATCACCTCTGTGGCTCGTGCACCGCCCGCGAGCGCCCGTTGGCGCCACGCCTCGTGATCGTCCATCTCCGACGCCCAGGCGATGTGATGCACCGTCCCCGCCCCCTCGCGGCCCGGCTCGGCCGGCGGCTCGTCGTAGATCCAGAGGCCGCCGCGGCTCGCGCCACGGACCTCGTAGGCGCGCTCGGCGCCGATGTCCCCCGGGTGCGCCGGGTCCTCATCGACCGGCTCGAAGCCGAGCTGCTGCTCGATCAGCGCGCGGCTGGCCTCCGGATCGCTCGTGTAGGCACGCGCTGCATGGAACCCTTGCAGCGCCAGCTCGCGCGGGACCTCGGGGTGGTCGGCGATCAGCGGCTGGTCCGGCACGTCGGCGACCAGCAGCTCGTGACCGAGGCCCTCGCGATCGGCGAAGCGCAGCGAGCCGTCTCCACGCTCTGTGGCCACGCCCTCGGCGGCTAGCCGGCCGGTCCAGAAGTCGAGCGCCTGCTCGGAGGCGACGCGCCAGACGATCGTGTGGACCATCCCCGCGCCCGCGCGGCCACGTGCCGCGCCGGGGAACTCGAAGAACGTGATGTCGGCGCCGGGGCTGCCCTGCTCGTCGGCGTAGAAGAGGTGATAGACCGACGGCTGATCCTGGTTGACCGTCTTCTTGACCAGTCGCAGGCCGAGCACCCGCGCATAGAAGTCGACGTTGCCCGGAGCGTCGCCGGTGATCGCCGTTATGTGGTGGATGCCCTCGAGGCGCATCCCAGTGAATCTACTCGCCGTTGGGCAGCTTCACGACCGTCACGAAGAAGCTGTCGATCTGGCGCACGACCTCGATGAAGCGCTCGAAGTCGACTGGCTTCGTGACGTAGGCGTTGGCGTGCAGCTTGTAGCTGCGCAGCACGTCCTCCTCGGCCTGGGAGGTGGTGAGGATCACGACCGGGATCGCCGCGAGCTCGTCGTCGCCCTTGATCTCGGCGAGCACCTCGCGGCCGTCCTTGCGCGGCAGGTTGAGGTCGAGCAGGATCAGGTCGGGCCGCGGCGCGCCGGCGTACTCGCCCTCGCGGCGCAGGAACTCGAGCGCCTGGACCCCGTCGGTGACCGACGTCAGCCGGTTGCGGACCTTGTTGTCCTCGAACGCCTCGCGAATCATCAGCGTGTCGCCGGGATCGTCCTCGACGAGCAGCACGTCGATCGACTTGGCGTTCTCGGGCGGTGGGGAAGTCATCGGCTCTCCTCGAGTGCTGGGAGTGTGAAGCGAAAGGTCGTGCCGGGTCCGGCGTCGGGGTCCAGCCAGATCCGTCCCCCGTGGTGCTCGACGATCTTGCGGCACATCGCCAGGCCGATTCCGGTGCCAGCGTACTGGTCCTTGCCGTGCAGGCGCTGGAAGATCACGAACACCCGCTCGGCGTACTCGGGCTCGATCCCGATGCCGTTGTCCGAGCAGGTGACGACCCACTCGTCGCCGTCGCGCTCGGCGGCGATGCGGATCGCGGGCGCAGCTTCCGAGCGGAACTTGATCGCGTTGCCGATCAGGTTCTGAAAGACGAGCGTGAGCAGCGAGGAGTCGCCGCGGACGGTCGGCAGCTCGCCGACCTCGACCGTCGCGCTCGACTCGGCAATGGCGGAGTCGAGGTCGGCCACCGCGCGACGAA
Organism: Thermoleophilaceae bacterium; assembly: GCA_036259535.1. GTDB lineage: Bacteria > Actinomycetota > Thermoleophilia > Solirubrobacterales > Thermoleophilaceae > JAAYBF01. Next base: position 26,591 of record DATABO010000059.1, on the reverse strand, counting down.
CGGCGTCGCGCAGCTCGACCGGCGTGAGATCGCCGGTGGTCCGTCCGACGCGCGAGAAGGCGAGCAGGTCGTTGATCAGCTGCTGCATCCGCTTCGCCCCGTCGACGGCGAAGTCGATGTACTGGTCGGCGCGCTCGTCGAGCTGGCCCCGGTAGCGCTGCTCGAGCAGCTGACAGAAGCTGGCCACCTTGCGCAGCGGCTCCTGCAGGTCGTGCGAGGCGACGTAGGCGAACTGCTCGAGCTCGGCGTTGGAGCGCTCGAGGTCGCGCGCCTGAGCGTCGAGCTGGGCGTGGGCGTCGCGCAGCGACGCCAGCTCGGCGACGATCCGCTGGCGCATCGAGTCGACGTCGGCGGCGAGGTCGGCGATGTCACGCGGCCCGACGCCGTGGACCGGGGAGTCGAACTCGCCCGCGGCGACGCGACGGACCCGCCGGGCGAGCGCGCCGATCGGAAGCGTAACCGTGCGACGCAGCATGATCAGCGTCGTCGTCAGCGCGGCGACGACGAGCAGGGCGATCCCGCCGAAGGAGGCGGACAGGAACGTCGCCGCGCCGGCGAGCCCATCCCTGCCCTCCTCGCGCGCGCGGGCGAGACCAGCCTCCTGACGGTCGAGCGCGCGGCGCAGCGCCTCGAACAGCCGCTGCCCACGCTCGATCCCGGCGCTGCCGATCGCGCCCGGGCCGTCCTGGCGCACGCGGGCGATCGTCGGGCGCGCGTAGCGCGTCCGCCACGCGCGAGCCCGTCGCTCCACTGCTGCGAGGTCCGCGGCGAGCTCGTCGAGGCCCGCGCCACGGACCTGCACGTGCAGTCGCCGGACCGCCCGCCGCTCCTCGAGGCGTCCGGCGCGGTAGGGGGCGAGGAAGGTGGTGTCGCCGGCCAAGACGTAGCCGCGCACGCCGGTCTCCTCGTTGACGAGCGCGTTGGCAAGGCGCAGCGACTCGACCGTCGCCGGGTCGAGATGGTCGACCACGAGCTCGCGCTCGTCGGCGAGGCGGACGATCGCCACGACGCCAAGGACCATTCCGGTCAGCGTCGCGAGGCTCAGCAGCGCGGTGGCGATCGCGAACCACTGGTTGACTCGGAAGCGGTTGCCGCGCCGGTCGCGCGGCGGCGCGGGACGCGGCTCGCGGTCGCTCATCTGGTTGCGCCGGAGCTCGACAGCAGCAGCACGGCGAGGTCGTCGGTGAGCGGCTCGCCGTTGAGGCGCTCGACCTCGGCGATCAGGCCGTCGAGCAACGCCCTGGCGTCGTCTGGCCAACCGCCCGACGCCGCGACGTGGCGCTCGATCATCTCGACCAGCCGCTGCTCGCCGAGCCGCTCGTGGCCGTCGCCGATCCTGCCCTCGACGAGGCCATCCGTATAGAGCAGCAGCGACCACGGCGCCTCGAGCGCCTGGCGCTTTGCCGGCCACTCGCTCTGCTCGAGGATGCCGAGCGGCGGCGCGCCGGTCGGCATGTCGACGACCGAGACTCCGTTTCGATCGATCAAGATCGGCGCCTGGTGCCCAGCGCTGCGGATGCTCGCCGCGCTCCGGTGGGGATCGATCTCGAGCGTGCAGAGCGTCGCGAAGACGTCCGGCTCGTGGCGCTCGTGGGGGAGCATCCGATGCAGCGTCGCCAGCACCTCCTGTGGCGGGTGGCAGGCGAGCGTCAACGCCCGCCACGCCGCCCGCAAGCAGGCGCCGAGTGCCGCCTCGTCGGGGCCGTGGCCGCAGACGTCACCGATCATCACTTGGACCGAGCCGCCGTCGAGCTCGACGGCGTCGTAGAAGTCTCCTCCGAGCAGCGCGCGGCGCCGGCCGGGGCGGTAGTCGGCGGTCAGGCGCACTCGCGGGTCGGAGATCAGGGCCGTCGGCAGCAGGCCGCGCTCGAGGCGCGCGTTCTCGCGCGCCTGCAAGCGCGCCTCGAGCAGCTCCTGCTCGGAGAGCTCGGCGCGCCGGCGCTCGATGGCGTAGCGGACCGCGCGCGCGAGCACCTCCGGCTCGACCCGTCCCTTGACGAGGTAGTCCTGGGCGCCGGCCCCGAGCGCCTCGATGCCCAGTTGCTCGTCGTCGCGGCCGGTGAGCACCACGACGGCGATCGCCGGCGCGAGGTCGCGCAGGCGGCGAACGCCGTCGAGGCCAGCCGCGTCGGGCAGGCCGAGGTCGAGCAGCGCGCAGCCGACGCCGTCGGGCACTTGGTCCAGTGCCGCCGCCAGCGTGCTCGCCTCGCGCAGCTCCAGCTCTGGAGCGGCCACGTCGAACGCCTCGCGGACGAGCAGCGCGTCGCCGGGATCGTCCTCGATCAGCAGGACGGCCTGCGGGCTGCCCGCCGCGCCGGCCGGCGCTCGCCCGCCGTTCAGCGCGTCCTCCTCAGCCTGTCGGCGCCACGTGCGATGCGCGCGAGCATAACGCCGTGCGCGCGGCGTTATCGACCCTCGCCGGGCCTCGCGTCAGCGGCGGCAGCGGATCGAGTCGGTGAACTCCGACGACCCACCGCCCGCGTACTCCGTCCGCACCTTGAACCGCCAGCGGCGGCTCTTCGGACAGCCGGTCGTCGCCAGCCACTCACCACGTCCGGCGCTCGCCTTGAAGCTGGTCAGAGCGACCGGCACGCCGGCGACGACCTGGAGCACCTTCGGGACGACGATGCGGGTCTTGTAGGCCCACTTGCCGCGTGTCCGCTTGATGTACATCGGCACCGGGCTCTGGACGAGCGCCGGCCGGTAGAGCGTCGTGTAGAGCCAGACCTGGCGCGGGCCGCCGTTGACGATCACGATGCGCGGCTTGGTGCGGATCGTGTCCGCGTAGGCGACGCCGGTCGCCCTGCCCATCAGCGACTTGCTCGGGCAGCGGTCGGGGCCGTCGCGCATCAGCGTTCGCTTCGAGCAGCGCGGGTACTTGCCGCCGTTGTAGAGCGAACCGCGCGGGAACCATGCGAAGGCCTCGGCGACGACTGGCCGCTCGATGCCCGCCGGGTGGTCCCAGGCAGCCTGCACGCTGAATCTCACGCCGCGAGGGTTGCGCTTGCTACCGGCCTCGTTCGGCGTTACCTGCGCCTTGACGGTCAGCTTCGTCTGGTCCGCCCCGGTCTGCGCGCCGGCTGGCGCAGCTGCGGCCGTGAGAATGGCAGAGGTCAGCGCTGCGACGAGCGCGGTGGACTTCAGCATGACGCCTCCGATCCGGGTTACCGGTTAGAACCGGCCGCGCCGCCGCGAGTTGCGGTCGCGTCGTGCGGAGCGCCGCGCCGGCTCGGCGAACGGCTGGCGGCAGGAGAGGCCGGCGCAGGCGCGCAGCGCTGCGAGCTGACTGGCCAACCGCGCGCGCACGGCGGCGAGCGCGGGGTCGGCGTGCAGGCTGCGCAGCTGCTGTGGATCGGCGACCACGTCGTAGAGCTCGGTCGAGCCGCCGGCGTGCTCGGCGTAGAGCCAGCGCGGCGTGCGGATCGCGGTCGTCTTGATACCGGCCCCCTTGGCGATCTCGACCAGTACCGGCCGCCCCGCGCCGAGCGCCGGATCGCGTGTCAAGGGCAGTAGCGAGCGGCCGTCCTGGACCCGGCCGGCAGACGCGCGCGCGGCATCGAGGATCGTCGGCGCGAGATCGGCGTTGACGACCATCTGCTGGGGCTGGACGCCCGCCGGCACGCCCGGGCCGCGGATCATCAGCGGCACGCGGATCGAGGGGTCGTAGGCCTTCGCCTTGCCGTGCGGGAGGCGGTGCTCGCCGGCCAGGTAGCCGTTGTCGGAGGTGAAGACGATCAGCGTGCTCTGGAGCTCTCCGCTGCGGTCCAGCGCGGCGACGATCTGCTCGATCCCCTCGTCGACGGCGAGCAGCGACTCCAGCCGCTGGCGGTAGAGCGCCTCGATCTCGACGATCTTGCGCGGGCCGAGCCGCGGGCGCCGGAGGAAGGCGGGCTTGTCGGAGACGTCGGCCTCGTCGAAGGCGGCCGGGCGCGGCAGCGGCAGGCTTGCGAACGCGCCGCGGTGGCGCTCGGCGACCGCCGGCGTGCCGAGCGAGATCGGGTCGCCGGGTTCGTACGGGCCGCCGGTGTGCGGCGCGAGGAAGGCGACGGAGAGGAAGAACGGCTGAACCTGCGGCGCGAGCCGCTCGACGATGTCGGCGGAGCGGCGCGATGCGAAGTCGGTCGAGTACCAGCGCGGGTCGCGGTCGCGGCCGTAGGTGCGCAGCTCGCCGTTCTCGTTGACGGTGTAGCCGTAGTAGCGGTATGTGGTCGGGTCGATCGTGCCGTACCACTCGTCCCAGCCGGGCGGCACCTCGTGTGGGTCGTCGATGCCGTAGTGGTTGAGGAACTTGCCAACGTGGACGGTGCGGTAGCCGGCGTTGCGCAGCCAGGTCGGTAGCCAGTTCGACGTGCCGCGCAGCCGCTGCCAGCCACCGAGCGGGGGCCCGTTGGTCAGCACGCCGTTGTTGTGCGAGTACTGGCCGGTGAGGAACGTCGCGCGCGCGGGGCAGCAGCGGGGGTTGCTGACGAACGAGCTCGCGAAGCGGGCACCCTGGTCGCCGATCAGCGCGCGGGTGCGCGGCATCGCGCGCATCGAGCGCAGCGTCTGGTCGTCGGTCATCAGCACGACGACGTTGGGCCGGGTGTCCGCCTGCGCCGCGGCGGGCGCGGGCCCGTCGGCGCTCGGGGCGACCAGCAGGACGGCGCCGAGCGCGCAGGCAAGGATGCAGGGAAGGGTTCGCATGCGAGTCCGAGCCCCCCGAACACGGCAAAGAGAGAATCGGATGGTAGCGGCGCACCTTTAGCGGCTCGCCGGAGTTGTCAGTCATCGATGGCGCGCGGGGCGGGGCAGGGAGACGAGGACGGGTTGAGCCGCCGCGAGCTGCTAGGCGCCGCGGGGCTGGCCGGGATGGCCGGGCTGGGACTCGCCGGCCCCGCTGGGTGGAGCGCCGTCAGCCGCGCGCTGGCCGCGAGCGAGCGCCGCAACGTCGTGCTGATCGTCCTCGACAGCCTGCGCGCCGATCACCTGCGCTGCTACGGCGCCCGCGGGATGCGCACGCCCAACATCGACGAGCTGGCGCGCGGCAGCATGCGCTTCACGCACGTCTTCCCGGAGGCGATGCCCACGATGCCCGCGCGCCGGTCGATCGTCTCCGGGCGCCGCGCCTATCCGTTCCGCGGCTGGCGGCCTTGGGAGGGGATGGCCGGCCGTCCCGGCTGGCAGCCGATCGCGCCCGGTGCTGAGACGCTGATCACCGCGCTGCGCCGGGCCGGCTGGTGGACGTCCTATGTCACCGACAACCCCTTCCTCGGCTACACGCGCTCGCTCGAGCCGTTCCGCCGCTCGCCGCACCGCTTCGTGCGCGTCGGCGGCCAGCGCGGGGCGCGCCGGCCGCGTGCGAGCGTGCCGCGCTCGGCGGTGCTGCGGCGACTGCCGCCCGGGCCGCTGCGCAACGAGCGGCGGATCGCCTCGATCCAGCAGTACCTGGCCAACAACGGCCGCGGCCACAACGAGCTCGAGCAGGCCGCGTCGCGGGTGTTCCGCTCGGCGGCGAAGCTGCTGCCGACGGCGAAGCGCCAGAAGCAGTTCCTGATGGTGGTCGACAGCTTCGATCCGCACGAGCCGTGGATCCCGCCACGCCACTACCTCGACATGTACGGGGATCCCGGCTACCGCGGCTACGAGATCGCCGAGGTCGGCTACACCTACGCCTCCAACTATCTGAACGCGGCCCAGGTCGCGCGACTGCAGACGACCTACAAGGCCGCCGTCACGATGACCGACCGCTGGCTCGGCGCGTTCCTCGACCGCCTCTGGACGCTCGGCCTCGACGACTCGACGGCGATCGTGCTGGTCAGCGACCACGGCGTCTTCCTCGGCGAGCGCGACTGGACGGGGAAGGGGCCCGGCAAGCTCTACCCCGAGCTGATCCACGTGCCGTTGCTGGTGCGCGAGCCCGGTGGCGCCGGCGCGGGCCAGGCGAGCGCCTGGTTCGCCTCGACCCACGACGTCGCGCCGACGCTGACGTCGCTGGCGGGCATCGGGCGGCCCTCGACCTTCGAGGGCGCCGACCTCACGCCGGCGCTGACCGGCGGCGTGCCGGCGGAGGACCGTCCCTACGCGGTCGGCGGCTACGGCAACAGCTCCTACGTGCGCGACCATCGCTGGGCCTACCAGGTCCAGAACGACTGGCGCAACGAGCGGCTCTACGACCTCCGCGCCGACCCGGGCGAGCACGTCGACGTCTCGGAGAGCCGGCCGCGCGTGGTGGCGGAGATGCGACGCCGCGTGCTGGCCGCCGCCGGCGGCAAGCCGCCGTACTACAGCGACGCGGTGATCGAGGGGCCGCGCCGTCGATCGTTCGGGCGCTAGCAGTCGCGTCAGATGATCGCTTGTGGCGTCCAGGCGACGCCAATCCATCATCCGGTACCTACACCTGCTCGGTCGGATTGCCCGATGCGGGATTGAGGCTTCTGGGCGACGCGGATCCTTCAGCGGGCGTCGGCTAGCGCCGCGTCGACGACCGCCAGGGCGACCTCGGCGCGAGGATGCAGCGAGTCGGCGAGGACGTACTCGTCACGTGCGTGCGCGCCGCCGCCGCGCGGGCCGAGGCCGTCGATCGTCAGCGGGATCGCCGTGGCGAAGTGGCTGGCGTCGCTGGCGCCGCCGCGGCCGGCGGCGGCGATCGGTCGGCCGAGGCGGTTGGACGCGCTCGCCAGCAGCGGCGCGGTCGCCGCGCGCGCGTCCATCGCTGGCCACAGCCGGATGAACTCGGCGTCGAGCGTCGCGCCGCCGACCTCCTCCGGCAGGAGCGCCCGGACCTCCTCGAACGCGTCGGTGCGGTTCGAGCGCAGGTCGCAGAAGAGCTCGCCGTCGCCGGGCACGACGTTGAAGGCGTCCCCGGAGCGGACGATCGTCGGGACGGCGGTCAGCTCGTCGGGACCGGTCGGGTCGTTGGCCGCCGCGACGGCCTGAGCCGCTGAGGCGAGCGCGAGCAGCGCGTTGCGACCGCGCTCCGGCGCCGAGCCCGAGTGAGCGGAGCGTCCGGCCGCGCCGATGCGCAGCGTCGCCGCCGCCTTGCGCCGCACGATGACCGCCTCCTCGCCCTCGGCGGTGCGCTGGCCCGCCTCGAAGCAGAGGCAGGCGTCCCAGCCGGCGAACGCGTCGGTATGAGCGAATGGCGCCGAGCGCCACTCCTCGTCGGTGGCCAGCAGCAGGGCGATCTCGGCGAAGTCGGCCGTCCGCTCCGCGAGCGCGCGCAGGACGCCGAGCGCCAGCACGTCGCCACCCTTCATGTCGATGCTGCCCGAGCCGACGAGGCGGTCGCCGTCGCGCTCGAGCGGCCGGTGGTCGTCGTGGCCGACGACGGTGTCGAGATGGCCGAGCAGCAGCAGGCGTCGCGTCCCGGTCCCGGTGAGTTGGAGGACGACGTCGTCGGCGTGACCCGGCGAGGAGCATGGGCGTCGCTCGATGGCCGCCTCGGGTGGGGCCAGGGCGCCGACCAGGGCGATGCACTCCTCGGCGCCGTCGACGTCGCCGGAGGGGGACGAGACGGCCACGAGCGCCTCGAGATCGCGCTCGGCGCGGGCGGCTATCTGCTCGGCGGCGCTAGCGACCCAGGCGTCCATCGGGGGGACCATAAGGGTGGACGGGTGGGTGGTGGGTCTCCGCGTGGCTGTTCGCTGGGTAGGGCGGCGAGTGGTGTTGCTGGTGGACGGGAGTGGGCCTCACCTTGTGGTGGCTGGGCTCCGGCGGGGACCAAGCCAAGCTGGGGCCTCAGCGTGCGGTTCGCCCGTCAGTGCGAGCGCTAGCCACCGCCAACCGGCTGCTCGACCTCGCCCGTCCCGCGGCAGAGCTCGCACTCCGCGCCATCCACCTTCCCGTCCCCGCCGCACTGCGGACAGGGCGCCGGCCCGGCGGCGTCCGTCCCCGGCGGGACCTCGTCGCCGGGCTTCATGTCGTCTTTCTGCTCTGTCATGACCGGCTCCTACCCGCCCGGCCGATTCCCAGTGGCCGCGGGCCGGCTACGCCGGATGCCCCGCCTCGATCCGCTTCGCGCGGTGGAAGTTGAACTGGCGCTCGTCCTCGCGGCTGTGCGCGGCGCACGGCTCGAGCAGGTAGGCGTGGTGATCGCCGACCGCAAACCGCTCGAGGACCCGACCGGCGAACCAGTTCTCGCAGCCATCCAGCACCGGCGTCCCGCCCGGCCCGGGACGCCACTCGCAGCGGGCGAACTTGTCGACCTCGTCGCCGGTCTCCCCGCCGAACAGGTCGGCCAGCTCGGTCGCGTCGCTGGGCACCATGTGCACGACCAGCAGCTCCGCGCGCGCCGCCACCTCGAACGTGCGGTTGCGCTCCGACAGGCAGACGAGGAAGCGCGGCGGGTCGATGCTGCACTGCGTCGCGAAGCCGACCAGGCATCCGGCTCGCTCGCCACCCGCCGCGACGGTGACGATGAACATCGGGTAGTCGAGCGACGCGACGAGGTCGTGGACCACACCGCCGTCGTCGCCCCTGCCGGTCACCGCTAGGCGCGGTCCTCGATCGGACGCGCCTCGAGCGGCGCGTAGTCGATCGGCCGCCGTGGGCGCCGTCGGCCGGGCTCGCGCCCCGGCGGCTGCGATGGCGTCGGCAGGTCGGGCGCCGGTGGGATCGGCAGCGTCGCGGCGTGCTTGGCGGTCAGGTCGACCGCCTCGCCCCAGTGGGTCAGATGCACGCCGTCGCCGCGCTCGACCCGGTAGGTCGCCTCCCCGGACAGCACCTCGACGCGCAACAGCGTGCCGCGCAGCTCGAAGCCGAAGCAGAGCCGGTCGATCCCCTCCGGCAGCCGCGGCTGGAACGCCAGCTTGCCGCCCTGCTCGCGCAGCCCGCCGAAGCCCGCGACCGTCGCGATCACCGCGCCGGCGAGCGAGGCCATGTGCAGCCCGTCGGCCGTGTTGCGCTCGAGGTCGGCGATGTCCATGTGCGACGCCTCGTAGAGGTAGTCCTTGGCCAGCTCGAGGTGGCCGACCTCGGCGGCGATCACCGCCTGGGTCGCCGCCGACAGCGACGAGTCGCGCACGCAGAGCGGCTCGTAGTAGTCGAAGTTGGCCAGCTTCTGCTCCGGGGTGAACGCGTCGCCGCGAATCTGCATCGCCAGCACCAGGTCCGCCTGCTTGATCACCTGCTCGCGGTAGAGCTGGAAGTAGGGGTAGTGCAGCAGCAGCGGGTAGTTCTCCTCCGGCGTGTTCTCGAAGTCCCAGCGCTGGTGGTGGAGGAAGCTGTCGTCCTGGGGGTGGATGCCGGCCTTCTCGTCGAACGGGATGTACATCGCCTCGGCGGCGCGCTTCCAGGCCTCGCGCTCGGCCTCGTCGACGCCGAGCCGCTTCGCCACCTCCGGATGACGCGCCGTGCAGCCGTATGCCGACTCGAGGTTCAGCTGCGCCATCAGGTTCGTGAAGACGTTGTTGTCGACGAGCGCGGAGTACTCGTCGGGCCCCGTCACGCCGTCGATCCGGAAGGTGCCGTAGTCGTCGTGGTGGCCGAGGCTCTCCCACAGCCGCGCTGTCTCGACGAGCAGCTCGCAGCCGTAGCGCTCCTCGAAGTCGACGTCGCCGGTGACCATCACGTAGCGGCGCACCGCGTCAGCGATGTCGGCGTTGACGTGGAACGCCGCCGTGCCCGCCGGCCAGTAGCCCGAGCACTCCTCCCCGTGGATCGTGCGCCACGGCATCGCCGCGCCGCGCAGGTGGAGCTGCTCGGCGCGGTCGCGCGCGGCGTCGAGGATCGAGTGGCGCCAGATCAGCGCGTGACGCACGGTCGCCGGGGCGGTGAAGGTGAGCAGCGGCAGGACGAAGGTCTCGGTGTCCCAGAAGGCGTGGCCGTCGTAGCCGGTGCCGGTCAGCCCCTTCGCGGGTATCGCCCGGCCCTCGTTGCGCGCGGCCGACTGGAAGATGTGGAACATCGCGAAGCGCAGCGCCTGCTGCAGCTCCTCGTCCCCCTCGACCTGGATGTCGGCGCGCTCCCAGTAGCGGTCGAGGATCTCGCGCTGCTCCTCGACCAGCCCGTCGAAGCCCTCCGCGATCGCGCTCTCGAGGCTGGCGTCGACCTGGTCGCGCAGCCACTCGACGCTCTGCTGCGAGGACCAGTGGTAGGAGACGAACTTGACGACGCGCAGCTTCTCGCCCGGCTGCAGCTCGACCGAGAGCGTGACGCGGCCGAGGTCGGCCTCCGACTGGGTGAGCTGCTCGACGTCGCTGTCGCAGCTGATGACGTGGTCCATGCCCGACGCCATCGAGAGCTCCGACGCGCGCGTGACGTGGCCGAGCACCACGCGGACGTCGTCGTGGACGGACAGCTCCGACTGGAGCGCGTCCTCGATGTGGCGCCCGCCGCGTGGGTCGTCGAGCTCGGCCGCCCGCATCCGGTTGACCTGGAGGTTGGACTGCAGCGCGATCCGCACCTTCTGGTCGATCGCCTCGACCTCGTAGAGGATCGCCGCGACGCTGCGCAGCGACAGCGACACCAGCCGCTTGGTGCTCACCTTGACCGCGACCCCCGAGGCGGTGCGCCAGCGCAGATCGCGCTCGAGCACCCCGGAGCGGAAGTCGAGCCGCCGTTCGTGATGCTCGAGCGTGCCGCGGTGGATGTCGAGCGGCTCGTCCTCGACCTGCAGCCGCACGATCTTCCCGTCGGGGACGTTGACGACCGTCTGCCCATCCTCCGCGAAGCCGTAGCCGCGCTCGCCGTACTGGAGCGGGTAGGACTCGTAGAACCCGTTGAGGTAGGTCCCGCTGACGCCGACCGGCTCGCCCTCGTCGAGGTTCCCGCGCAGTCCGATGTGGCCGTTGGCGAGCGCGAACAGCGACTCTGTCTGGGCGAGGCGGTCGAGCGTGATGCCGCGCTCCACGAACGCCCACGGTTCGGGTGGGTGACGGTCCTGGTCTCTCATGTCAGCAGCTCCGCTAGGTCGGATACGACGACGTCGGCGCCGTGCTCGCGCAGCGCATCGGGCTGGCCGTGGCGGTCGACGCCGACCGTGACGGCGAAGCCGCCGGCGCGGCCCGCCTCGACTCCGGCGAGCGCGTCCTCGAAGACCGCAGCGCCGGTCGCCGGCACGCCGAGCAGCTCGGCGGCGCGCAGGAAGGAGTCCGGCGCCGGCTTGCCCTTCAGGTGCTCGGCGGCGATCGTCAGCCCGTCGACGCGGACCTCGAAGCGGTCGGCGATCCCGGCCGATTCGAGGATCATCTGCGTGTTCGCGCTCGAGGACACCACGGCCGTCTTCAGCCCGGCGGCGCGCGCGGCGTCGACGAACCTCACCGACCCCTCGTAGACGTCGACGCCCCGCTCGTCGATCAGCTTCAGGACCAGCACGTTCTTGCGCTTACCCACTCCGAAGACGGTGTCGTCATCGGGACCGTCGTCGGGCGTCCCCTCCGGCAGCGCGATCCCGCGCGATGCGAGGAAGTCGCGCACCCCGTCCTCGCGCGGCTTGCCGTCGACGTATGGCCCGTAGTCCGAGGCGATGTCGAACGGCTCGGCGTCCGGTCCGACCTTCTCGCGCAGGTACTCGTCGAACATCCGCTTCCACGCCTCCGCATGCACGCTCGCGGTGTCCGTCAGCACTCCGTCCATGTCGAAGAGGCAGGCGCGAACCGCATCGGGAAGCCGGACCATCGCGGAAGAGTTGCACAGGGGGCGGAGGGCGCAGGCCGCAGCTAGGCGCCCGGCTTCTCGTGGTGACCGCCGAACTCGAAGCGCATCGCCGACAGCAGCTTGTCGGCGAAGTCGGCCTCGCCGCGCGAGGCGAAGCGCTCGAAGAGGGCGGAGCTGAGCACCGGCGTCGGGACGGCCTCGTCGATCGCCGCGATCGCGGTCCAGCGGCCCTCGCCGGAGTCCGAGACGCGGCCGCCGAAGTCCTCGAGGTCGGGGCTCTTGCGCAGCGCGCTCGCCGTCAGGTCGAGCAGCCAGGAGCCGATCACGCTGCCGCGCCGCCACATCTCCGCGACCTCCGGGAGGTCGAGGTCGTACTGGTAGAGGGCCGGATCTCGCAGCGGCGTCGTCTCCGCGTCGATCTCGTGCTGGTGCTTGCCGACGTTGGCGTGGCGGAGGATGTTCAGCCCCTCGGCGTAGGCGGCCATCACGCCGTACTCGATGCCGTTGTGGACCATCTTCACGAAGTGGCCCGCGCCCGAGGGGCCGCAGTGCAGGTAGCCCTTCTCGGCCTGCGACGGCTCTCCCTCGCGACCGGGCGTGCGCGGTGCCGCGTCGACGCCCGGTGCCAGCGACTCGAAGATCGGCTCGAGCCTCGCGACGGCGTCCTCGTCGCCGCCGATCATGTGGCAATAGCCGCGCTCGAGGCCCCACACGCCGCCGCTCACCCCGACGTCGAGGTAGTGAATCCCGCGCTCGCGCAGCTCGGCCGAGCGACGCAGGTCGTCGTGGTAGTACGAGTTGCCGCCGTCGATCAGCGTGTCGCCCTCCTCGAGATGCGGCGCGACCTCGGCGATCGTCTGGTCGACCACGCCGGCCGGCACCATCATCCAGACGGCGCGCGGCTTGTCGAGCTTGGCGACGAGGTCCTCGAAGCTCTCCGACCCCGTCGCTCCCTCGCCGGCTACCTTCGCCACCGCGTCGGCGTTGAGGTCGAACGCGACGCAGTCGTGACCGTCGCGCATGAGCCGCAGCACCATGTTGGCGCCCATCCGTCCGAGGCCGATCATCCCGAGCTGCATCCGTGACTCCTGTTCGGTCGAGGGTGAGCCCACTCTAGGCAGGCGCCTGCAATCCTGCCGCCCGTGCCACACCCGGTCCGCGCCGTCGACGACAGCTTCTTCGAGACCGCCCCCCTGGTGATCCCGGTGACGGTCGAGCTCGGCGCCTCGCCCGCCGAGGTCTGGGAGGCGCTCGGCAGCGACGCCATGTGGTCGTGGTTCCCGCCGCTCGACCGCCTGCGTTGGCTCACGTCGCGGCCGCATGCGCAGGGGGCCGTCCGCGTGGTGCGCGTCGCGCGGCTGTTCACGATCGAGGAGCACTTCTATCGCTGGGAGGAGGAGCGACGCGCGACCTTCCACGTCGTGAGTCAGACGCGGCCGGTGCTCGACGCGCTCGCCGAGGACTTCGTGCTCGAGCCGACGGCCGGCGGCACACGCCTGACCTGGACGATGGCGCTCGATCCCGGGCTGCCGGGCGCGCGGCGCCTCGGACCGCGGCTGGCGCCGCTGCTCGCGGCCGGCAACCGGCGGGCGATAGCGGGGCTGCGCACGATCCTTCCGCGCGGCTGATCGCTACGGTGCCCGCGTGACGCTCGCCTCCCTTCCGATCGCGCTCGGGCCGAGCTGGCTCGACCCCGAGACGCTGATCGAGACCTTCGGGATGCTCGGCGTGCTGGCGATCGTCTTCATCGAGTCCGGCCTGCTCGTCGGCTTCTTCCTGCCGGGCGACTCGCTGCTGTTCACCGCCGGGCTGCTGTCGGCCAGCGACGTGCTGCCCGACATCTGGGTGCTTCTGGTGACGATCCCCATCGCGGCGATCGCCGGCGACCAGGTCGGCTACGCGATCGGGCGCAAGGCCGGCCCGGCGATCTTCCGCCGGCCCGACAGCCGCTTCTTCCATCAGGAGAACGTCGAGCGCGCGCAGGGCTTCTTCGACCGCTATGGCCCGCGGACCGTCGTCCTCGCCCGCTTCGTCCCGATCGTGCGCACCTTCGTCCCCGTCGTCGCCGGGGTCGCCCGGATGCAGTACCGCACCTTCCTCACCTACAACATCGTCGGCGGCATCCTCTGGGGAATCGGTGTCACCACGCTCGGCTACCACCTTGGCCAGATCGACTTCATCAAGGCCAACATCGAGTTCGTCCTGATCGGCATCGTCGGGCTGTCGCTGATCCCGGTCGCCGTCGAGCTCTACCGCGGCGACCGCCGCCGACGCGCGACCGCGTCCTGAGCTACGACCGCCTGTTCGCCGACTAGATTTCCCGGCATGGGGATCGTCGTATACGAGAAGCGCACCTGCACCACCTGTCGCAACCTCGCCGAGCTGCTCGTCGAGCGAGGGATCGACTTCGACCGCGTCCAGTACCACGTGGAGGGGCTCGACGAGCGCGAGCTGCGTGACCTTATCGCCAAGACCGGCGTCCCCGCGGCAGATCTCCTGCGCATGCGCGAGGAGGGCGCCCGCGAGCTCGCCGAGACCGGCGACGAGGACGCGATAGTCGCCGCGATGGTCGCCCGCCCCGAGCTGCTCCAGCGCCCGATCGTCGTCAACGGCGATCGCGCAGTGCTGGCGCGGCCGGTCGAGCGCGTTCTCGAGATCCTCTAACGCCGCGAACGAGTGTCAAAGATCGCGACCCAGCCGATCGCGCCTGGCGTGAGCCGGGTCAGCGTCGGCGAGCCCTTCGAGTCGCACGTCTACCTGATCTCCGGCGCCGACGGGCCGATCGCCTTCGATGCCGGCGTGCGGGGAACAGGCCCAGCGATCCTTGCTGCCGCCGGTGGACGGCTGGAGCGCGTGATTCTCAGCCACAGCCACGTGGATCACCGCGGAGCGGCGAACGAGCTCGGCGCGCCCGTCTACTGTCATCCCGACGAGGTCGCCGACGCCGAGGGCGACGCCGGCCGCAGCTACACCGATTACGGGCGCATCGAGAGCAAGCTGGTGCGCGAGGCGCTGCCTCGGCTTCACGCCGCTTGGGATGGTGGGCCGGTGGAGATCGCGGGCACGGTGGCCGAGGGCGAGTCGGTCGCCGGCTTTCGCGTCATCGACATCCCCGGCCATGCCCCTGGTCAGATCGCGCTGTTTCGCGACGAAGACCGACTCGCTCTCGCGGCCGACGTCGTCTTCACCTTCGATGTAGCGACGGGACGGCCGGCGCGCGCTCGCGTCCCGCACCCGTTCAGCAACTGGGACACCGAGATCGCTCGCAAGTCGATTCGCCGGCTGATCGCGTTGGGCCCGGCCGAGGTTTGGACCGCGCACTCGGAGCCGGTGACTGGCGCGGACGTCGCGGAGCAACTCGAGCGCGCCGCTTACTGGGTTCCGCTCCGATGGAGCTGAGGGGACTCGAACCCCTGACCTCTGCCATGCGAAGGCAGCGCTCTTCCAGCTGAGCTACAGCCCCAGGCGCCCACCTGGGCGGGTGGTCAATGCTACCGGCGTCGGGACGGCGCGGCGGTGGGCGCGCGTCGGAGGGGTGGCGTAGGCTGTCGCAGCGATGGGCGTTCTCGACGACGCGATCCGCGAGCACCTCGAGCTGAAGCGCAAGCACGGCGCTTCGGAGGGGGAGGTGGAGCGCCAGGAGCAGGAGGCGCTCGGCGCGCAGCGAAGCCAGCCGGTCGTGTCGGCGGAGGCGACCGGAGACGTGGGAGGGGAGGAGCAGGCGCCGGCATCCGTTGAGGAGCCCACGCCGCCCGAGGCAGAGGTCGCCGATCCGGCCCCCGAGTCGGTTGAGGCGCCGCCGGAGCCGGAGCCGGAGCCGGAGCCGGAGCCAGAGCCCGAGCCAGGCCCCGAGCCGCCTGCCGCTGAGGGCGACACGCCGCCGCGCGGCTTCGAGAGCGTCGAGGACGAGGCCCCGCCGGCAAAGGGAGGCGAGGAGGACGTGCTCGAGGAGACGCCCGACTTCCTGCAGGAGACGCCGGAGCACGACCGTCTCTGGTTCGAGCAGAAGCCGCCGCGCGACTTCGACTTCGACGAGTAGGCGCGAAGCCTCTACGCTCGCTAGACCTTGCTCCCCCGCTCACGACGGTCGTCGGCTGTGTTGGTTGCGCTGGCCGTAGCGATCGCACTTCCGACACACGCCGCAGCAGCAACGTCCGGGACCGGCCAGGTGCTCGACGCGATGCTCGATCGGCTTGCGGCGACGCCCGCTGGCCCGCCCGGCGTCTCGGTCCTGATCCAGCGCGGCGAGCGGCGCGAGTATCGCCAACGCGGGGTCGGGAACGTCGGCCCTGACACGCCGCCGGGAGTGCACGACCACGTGCGCATCGCGAGCGTCTCGAAGGCCTTCTCCGGTGCCGTGGCGCTCGCGCTGGTCGATCGCGGCAGGCTCGAGCTCAACGACACCGTCGACGAGCTGTTGCCCGGCCTCCTGCCGCGCGCGCGACGGGTGACGCTGCGCCAGGCCCTGCACCACACCGGCGGCCTGCCCGACTACATCCGGGACGAGCGGTTCATCGCCCGGCTGCAGGCAGACCCGACCGGCTACATGTCGCCGCGACGGCTCGTCCGCTTCGTGCGCGACAAGCCGCTGCGCTTTCGCCCGGGCACGCGCTACGAGTACTCCGACACCGACAACATCGTCGTCGCGCTGATGGCCGAGGCCGCCACGGGCACCCCATACGAGCGCCTGCTCGCGCGTCACGCCTACCGCCCGGTCGGCCTGCGCACGACCAGCCTGCCGCGCACTGTCCGGATGCCCGCGCCGTTCATGCGCGGCTATGAGGTCGCGGCCGGGCTGCCCGCCGAGGACGTCACCCGCGCGATCAACCCTGCGCTCGCCTGGGCGTCCGGCGGAATGGTCTCCACGGTCTCCGACCTCAACTACTTCTTCCGCGCCTACGTCGGCGGCGACCTCTTCGACGCCCGCGAGCGGCGAGCCCAGCGCCGGTTCCGCCCGGGCTCCTCCTCACCGCCTGGCCCTGGCCGCAACGCCGCCGGCCTCGGCATCTTCCGCTACCGCACCGGCTGCGGCACCGTCTACGGCCACACCGGCTCCTTCCCCGGCTACCGCCTCTTCGCGGCCAGCAGCGCCGACGGCCGCCGCTCGGTCGCCTTCGTCGTCAACGCTCAGATCGTCCCCGGCCAGGGCTCGCCGGCGGTCTCGAACCTGATTCGCGCGGCTCAGGCCGCTGCCGTCTGCCACGCGCTGCGGCGCTAGCCGGCGCTGCGCGCTCACCGGCTCGCCGGCTTTGACGAGTACTTATCGGGCCTGGTGGGAATAGAGACGCAGGCTTACTCGATAGAACGATGGGACGACTGGGACATCGATCGAGACGCGTTCCCCTGTGGCCGGTTGCCACCGTCCTATGGGGCGCGCTCGTCGTGGGCATCGTCTGGAACGCTGCGCCGGGCGTGCCGCCCGCCGTCGCGGATCCCGAGGCGGAGCTGCTCGGCGAGCTGCCGCCCGGCTACCGCTACGAGCTACAGCCAGACACCGATCCGGCAACCGACAGCTGGCACCAGGCGACGCTCCTGGTGCTGCGCGATTGCATGCTCGCGGCGACCGTGATTGTGATCGGACGCGACGGCGGCGCCCACGTCTCGTTCACCCGCGGACAGGTCGAGCACGACAGCGGCGCTCGGCTGTCGCCGACCGACCTCGTCCGAGGCGACGCCTTCGCCGGTTGGCTCTCGGATCGCGAGTGGATACTGGTCGCGCAGCGCGGCGAGGTCGTGGTTGCGATCCACATGCCCCCCTACACCGAGGGCGCCCGGCTCAGCAAGGCGATCTTGGGCTGAGCCGACCCTAGGTCGCCGTCACCTCGAACTGCGACATCAGGCCGTGGTCCTCGTGGTCGAGCATGTGGCAGTGGACGACGTACCTGCCGGTGTAGTCGCTGAGCTTGCCGGCGATCACGACCCGCTCGTCGGGGTCGAGGAAGAAGGTGTCCTTGAGGCAACGCTCCCACGGTGGCGGGCGCCGGCCGTTGCGCGAGAGCATGTACCAGTCGGTGTGGTGGAGGTGCATCAGGTGAGCGGCGGCAGTCCGGTTGTGCAGCTCCCAGGTGACGACCTCGCCGAGCGCCGCCGAGGCCTCGACGTGCCCGGGGTCGTAGGTGCGGCCGTTGATCAGCCAGCTCGGACGCAGACCCATGCCGACCGTGAGCCTCCAGCTGTGCGACGGCTTGGGCGGCGCGTCGGCGACCCAAACGGGCAGCGACCGCAGCGCGTCGGGGATCGAGGTCCTGTCGCGCAGCTGCCGGCTGCCAACCCGGAACTCCATCAACGGCCCGGCGTAGGACTGGGAGCCGGGCTTGTTCGGCGCAGCGCGTCGCGGGACGCTGACCAGCTGAACGCGCCGGCCACGCGCCTGCGCGAAGTCGACGATCAGCTCGGCCCGCTCGCCCGGCCCGAGCAGCACTGACCGGCGGCGCAGCGGCCGTGGCAGCAACCCGCCCTCGGTGGCGATCTGAACGATCTTCACGCCGCCGGTCAGGCACAGGCTGTACGAGCGGAACTGCGAGGCGTTGAGCACGCGCAGCCGGTAGCGCTGCGGGCGCACGTCGTGGTGGGGCAGGACCACGCCGTTGACGAGGATGTGCCGCCCGAGGACTCCGTCGTCGGGCGGCCGCAGCCCGCCGCCGACGAATGGGTCCGTGAGCTGGTTGCGCCGGTCGAAGGAGCGGTCGGCGAGCATGATCGGGATGTCGCGGCGGCCGCGCGGCAGCGGCAGCGAGGCGTCGAGCTCGCCGTCGACGATCCACATGCCCGCCAAGCCGCGCCAGACGTTGCGTGCGGTGTGGTCGAGACGGTGGTCGTGATACCACTGGAACGAGCCGCGCTCGGGTTGGCCGTCCTCGATCTGCTCGTAGGTGTAGGTGCGCGACCGGCCGGGCGCGATCAGCAGATCGTTGCCCGACTCGGCCGACGTCAGGCCGGGCGAGATGTCGCAGTACAGCGAGCGCGGCTGGCGGGCCGTGAGCCCACCGGGCTGGCCGTCCTCGCTGGCGCGGTTGTGGCCGCCGTGGAGGTGGACCGTCAGCTCGCCCGCGCGCTCTCCGAGACGGTGCTCGAACCGCACGCGCGTCGTCTCGCCCGCCGGCCGCCGGATCGTCGGCCCGGGAAAGCTGCCGCCGTAGGTCCACATTCGCGTCCGCGGCCCGGGCAGGACGTCGACCGCGGCCTCGCGCATCGGGATCGTCAGGTCGGAGCCCGTCAACACCTCCGGGATTCGCAGCGGCTGTGCGAACGGCCGAGCATGGCCGGGCCGCGGGACGCGCGTAAGTCCCCGCCCCGGGAGCCCGAGCGCGATCGCGCCGGCGGCCGCGCCGGCCAGCAGAGCGCGCCGCGAAAGCCCGCGCTCGCCGGAATCCTGGATCGCGCTCACGGCGGCTCGCAAAGGGGCTCCGCTCCGCGTCGGAGCGGAGCCCCTCAGGCGCTCACTGATCCCCGGCGACGACCTCGATCTCGCCCTGCATGTCCGGATGGACGGCGCAGATGAAGCTCAGCGTGCTCCCTGCGCTAGCCGTGACACGGCGGGTGAAGGAATCGTCCTTCTTCTCCGTGTACCACGAGTCGCCGTTGCGCTTTCCGTTGAAGCTCCGGTTCCAGCCCCGCGCGCCGGCGTTGACGACCGGCTTGCCGATCTTCTCGGTCCTCGGGTTGAACTTGTGCGCGAGCGCGATCTCCATGCAGATCCTCCCCGGCGTGAAGCAACGCCGGAACTCCTTCGGGCCGTCAGGCAGGAGGCTCTGCTTCACCAGCGAGAACGTGTGCGGCCCGTGCCGGCGCACGCTGGTGTCGTTGACGATCCGCAGCTCGTCGCCCTTCTGGACGGTCTCCGGGCCGTCGAAGACCAGGCGCTTGCCCTGAGCCTCCATCGTGATCGTGGCCGGCTCCGCCGGCGTGTCACCGTCCTGGGCGAGGACCGTCGAGCCGCCGATCAAAGCGACCGCCAGGAAACCAGCAGTGGCGCCGCCGTATCGCGCAAGGCGCCCGGCGCTAGGACGAAGCTGCTTCATCGGATCCCTTTCGAGACGGTGGTCTGGGTCGCGGCAATGTAGCCCCGCGTTTCCCGCATTTCAAGTGCCGCGCCGGTATGTCGAATGCCCGGCCAACCGCCTGTCCAAGATGGAGCCAGCCGGGCTCGAACCGGCGACCTCCTGCTTGCAAAGGGTGGGCGCGGTGTTGCCAGGTGTTGCCGTTTGCGGTGATCCGCGGATTCCAAGTAGCCGCGAGCACTCCGCCGCCATCGCTCGTGGTCGCTAGTGGTGAGGTGGCGCTTCCAAATTGCTTCCACGGCTAGGAGCCAGACATCAGCGGAAGTGTCGGCGGCGCCACGTAACCTCAATCCATGTCCAGTTGCACGGCACCCGTCTACGGTCACCGCTCGGCAGCGGCCGCCGCGAGATGTCCCGCGTGCAGATGGCGGTCGTCGTACTACCGGTCCTCCTATTCTCCGCCGCCGGTCAGCTCCTACCGGACTGGCGGGTCGTCCGGCGGGGCCGGTTCGGCGAGCAGAGGCGGGTCGTCCGGCGGCGGGAGGTCGCGTCGGACCCGAGGCGGAGGCTCGGTGTACTACTCGCCCGCCGAGTGGCGCTCGATCGAGCCCATCGCCCGCACGGCCAAGGAGCAAGCGCACCAACACCCAGAGCGTCGCGACCTCTTCCTTTGCCACGCCTGGGACGACCGGGAGGGTGCGGCGACCTACTTGTACGACCTCCTGAGGTCCAACGACGCAACGGTCTGGTTCAGCGAGAAAGACGTAGGCCTTGGCAAGTCGCTGATCCGTGAGATCGATAGGGGCCTGGCGAACTCCCGGGTCGGCATCGTGCTGGTGACCCCGGCGCTTCTCAAGAGCCTGGCTTCCCAAGGGATCGCGGACAAGGAGCTCTCTGCGCTGCTCGCGACCGACCGAGTGATTCCTGTTGCCCACGGCACTACCTTCGATGCCCTCCGAGACGTCAGCCCCCTGCTCGCCTCGCGGTCCGGGCTGAACACCGCGGAGTCGTCGTTAGAAGACGTCGCCGCCAAGATCGCCGCTGCGGCGGCGGCGCTCGCCGCGGACGACGCCTAACGGGACGGGCTACGACGCCCCGACCTCCTCGGTGACTGGAGTCAAGCTCAAGGATGAACGGGTAGGCGGAGGTGCCCGCCGGCGTGGCTAGAGCGACCGGATTCTTGAAGAGCTGACCGGTCATCGTGACCCATATGGGTCCAACCGGCGAATTCGTGCTGCAAAGGGTACGGCGCGTGCTGTGAAGTGGTGCTGGATGCGCGTCTCCGTGCGGCGCTCAGCGAGGGACGGTCGGCTCGTCCGCGCTCGCAACATCAGCCGCTTAGGTCGTGGCCGATGACTCGTCTAGGAGGCCCAGACGCTCCGACTCTGTCGTCACGGCTCTTGACGCGTCGGACCACCACAGGCTCGTAGCGACGCTGCGATCCTTGGCATCCCGCTGGCAGCGCACTCGGGCGACGGCCGTGGGCCAGTTATCGACGGGAGCAAGCTCCTCCGCAAGCACGGCCGCAACGGAGTCGTCGTGCGTGGCAATGATGACCTGCTCGGGCCTGCATAGCCGCACGAAGGCGCGTAGCGTGCTTACAAATCCAGCCTGGTTTGCGGCGTCGAACGCCGAAGTCGGGTCGTCGAGTACGAGCACCATTCGACGGTCCGATGGCTGCAACATATGTAGGGCAAGAAACCATGCCAAACCAAGCACTGTGCGCTCGGCTGAGTTCAGGACGAGGCGCGCGTCTAAGTCGGCTTCCGACGTCGCCAGACCGCCAAGGACAATCTTCCTTCCGGTGTCAGGCATCAGGAGGGGCTTGAAGTACCACTCGAATCGCACAACAGCCGCCACGAGCTCTCTCACGATCGGAGCTAGCCGACCCTGCAATAGCTCGCCAACCAACTGCTCGCTTGCCCTGAGGATTGGACCCTCTCGCCGGAGACTGCGCGCCAGCTCAAACTGACACAAGGCGTATAAGACATCATCGATGTGGGCGCCAAACTCACGAGCGGGATGTCCTGCAAGCTCTCTATCGAGCGCCATCAGGGCGTCGATCTGCTGCTGTAGCGCTTGGACCAGCTCGCGGAGCGAGGGCACCAGCGCATGCTGATCGGGAGGAGCGTGAGTGAACCCGGCGGCTGAGAAGGTCGTCGGCTCGATGCTCGGCGGTCGCGGTGTTCGGGCGTGCTGCTCCACGGGCTTCGCAAGACGCTCGAGCTCACGGTCCGGTGTGCTCGCGACAGCTGCATCCAGTGCGTCGGCGTAGTCCCGGAGACGCTCAGACCACTGACTGTCATCCAGTGATTTCGCGTCGGCCCGGAAGCGGGCAGACGCATCAGTCACTCCTTTGGAGTGAGCTAGCCATCGCACTGCTAGGTCGACGGGGAGTGGAGCAGGCGTCTGCTGCGCGGCAGCAGGCCGTGAGGGGGGTGGCGACAGTGACGGCGGCGCGCCGATTGCGTCGAGAAGGCGCCGCGTGGCTTGGGCGGCTTCGAGTCGAGGAGTCAGCAGAGCGCCCACCCTCGATCGTGCATCGTCGAATGCCTCGGCGAGGTCTACATTCTCAGCTGAACTACTGAGTAGTCCCGCAGAAAGGCTGTCGGCACGTATCAATGCTGCGACCGCATGCTCCTCTGGGGGCCAGTCGCGCGGTTGGTAGGCGCCCTTAGAGATCGAGACGATTGCCTCCTCGATACCGACGATGTCGTGGAGAGTGGGCAGACGTTTCCGGAAGTCTGTCTTGAGCGAAGAGATCAAGTGACGAGAACCGTGTGAGTCCTTGCGCGGCAGGGTCGGAAGCCTCGCCTTGGCTAGTGCCTCGTCGGCGGCTTCCTTCGCCGCTGCGACAAGCGATGCGGTCCGCGCATTCAAGTCGGGGATCTCAAGGCCGGTGGTTGCAAGTAGGGCGCTGTAGCGGTCCTCGGGCGACTCGCTCACAAGCCCTGCGATTGCCTCGTGAGTCAGTACGCAGCGGCCTAGCTCGCCTTGCGGCTGATCCGCAACGCGAGTTACTTCGATGTCGTCACCTTTGACAAAGAACTCTCCCGCCCCATTCCTGGGCAGATGCCGTGCATACTCGGACGCTGAAACGTTACTCGGCTTACGTTGAGATGTGCCCGCCCAAACGAGCTCCAATGCCTCCAGCAGGCTAGTCTTTCCGCCGCCGTTGGGTCCGTGTACGACAGTGATTGGAGCCAGTTCAACATCGACCTCATGTGCGGAACGAAAGTTCTTCACGGCAAGGTGCTTCACGGGACTTGGCGACGGCAGCGAGGGCGCGTTCCCGCTGTCGCCGACAAGGGCGGTCGCGCCAAGGCGTCCCGCGCTCTCTCGAAACTCACCAAACATTGGGTCAAGTCCTTGCGCCGTGCGAAGCACCTCGACCTGCAAGGCATTCCAGAACCGCTGAACCTCCCCCTTGGAGATCTCCTGTCCGAGGAGCGCTCGGCAACGAGGAAGCAGCGGTGCCAATGCATCGTCTAGCTTCTCGACGTCATCAACGTCGTCGCGCAGGACGAGGTTGAGGTCTACGCGGTTGAAAAGCACGTAATTCTGTGCGAGATCCTCGGCTAGGGAGCGCAGCGCCCGCTTAGCCTCTCGATCCACTACTGCCAGGATCACCGGGGTTCCGAAGGCCGCCGCTCTGTCCCCGGCTAGATGGTGCCGCAGGCCTGAGCCAGCGAACAGAAGCTGACGCCACGCACCAGGGTCGACAGTCTCGTTGCTGTCGGCTACAAGAGCGACCTGAGCAGTGTCCCTATCCCATGCAACACCCGACACTAGCGGCAGGCGCTCGCCAAACGGAGAAAGATTTCCCAGGCGGGTCTGGAAGCCCAGGGGTGCGAGGCGGGCAAGTATCTGCTCGGTGGCGCTACTCACGGAAGCGGGACCTCGCTGCCGGTGTCGATGCTGACGCCGCGAAGGGTCATGTCGGTATCAGACACCAGGACGCACTCCAGGTGTCTCGGATGACCGAGGGTCCGGCGTGCCTGATCTATCTGGGAGCCGGGTCGACATCCAGCGACAAGATCGTCATGCCCAAGGCCTACTGGTAGGTAAGCGCAGCCTCCTTGAACCAAGAAGCCATGATCCTCCAGTGCATGACCAGTGGACTCGGGCCCAGTCTCGCCTAGCCGACGACGGAGCTCCATGCGGGCACCGAGGGCGCGAGCGGTGGTGTGTGGGTCGGCGGTCAGGGGAACGTATCCGTGTTCCGCTGCCTGCTCCAGGTTTATGCGCTGAATGAACTGATTCGCTGCGGGCGCACGCAGCAGGTAGGACCAGCGCAGCATGATTGGTGCGCTCACCGTCAGTGCTGCTAGGCGTCCATCGACAGCAGTCGGTAGCCCTACGTTGTGCTGCGCAAGAGCCGGGTCAAGGCGCAGCGCGAGGGACTCTGCCAGCAGAAGGAGCGTGGCCGCGGTCGTGGTCGCCGTCCTCGTGCTGACTTGAGTTACCGTTCCGTTCGTGGCCGGCTGCTCTCCGAGGCCGGCTTTAACGAGACTACGAAGGGCGGCCGTGTCGGGCTCATAGTCGAGTACGACCACACGTGGCGTGCCATCGGGCTGGAGAGCTGAGTAGACAGCTTGGAGCATGTCGCCAATCTCTCCATAGATGACGGGATCCTGTCCCGAGAATCCGATGAATAGCAGAACGTGATTCTTTGATCGCTCTCGGAATACGTCCCGTATCCAGGCGTCATTTCGCCAATTAGCAAGCTGTCCCTTACGGATGACGATAGTGTCTGCGGCCCGGTCCTCGTCCGTCACTGCCAGTTCGCGATAGCGAGATGCGCACCCATGAGCCTTGAATAGTTTGAAGGAGCCTCCATGAGCCAAGACGGAATTTGTAGCGGCGTCTGGAATGACGGTCGCGTGGTCTTGCCACTCGCTTCCGTGTGTCGTCCCCGACGTGTCGAGAAATCCTTGGGCGCGTAATCCGGCCTCTGCGCCGCAGTCATAGTTAAATCCAATCGCCTCCTTCACGATGTTCTCGCGCGCGAGGCGGGCTAGGACGCAGTAGGCGCAAAAGTGCTCGTGAAGCGCATCCGCGGCGGGCCATAGTGCTGGATCATGAAGACCCACGGCTTTCACAACTGCTTTTTGATCTCGCTGGCTCCAGATGGCATCGGCCACCTCGCCTAGATCACGTGGCAGGTTCGCAGCGTGGGGAGCGAATGATGGATCCGCCATGTAGGCGTTGTAAAGATCCTCGCCGATCTCTCCGGCTAGGCGCATTCCGCAGTCATACGAAGCCCCGGCTCCGAGAATTGGGAGGACGTCGAGCCCTCGCAGCTGGGAGGCCAGACGCGTGATCGCGTCGATCTGGGTGGGATCAAGCGCTGCTGCAGCCGCGAAATGCTCCGGCAAGGGCCGCATGCGAGCCATGTCCATCGTCTGCACAGTCATGCGCTCGTCGCGGTAGGGCCCCCAGCCCCCGATAGTCGATCGCACGGGCACGGTGCGCCCCTTGGCCAGCGCCCAGCGACTGGCAGCCCCTCACTATCCGTATCGACCATCTATCGAGTCCCTCCATAGGAAGGCTAGACCTTTCCGCGTACAGGAGACGCCCGGCTAGAGCCGCCCGTGGTCTTTGCGACCAGTACGTGTACGAGATGGGAGAGGCGCGTCGCCTCGCCGGAGTCACGCGATACGGGTGAGGGCGGACTGATAGCGGCGCTCGACCTGAGTTCGCGTTCGCGCCGATCGCTCCGCAGTCCTGACCTCGTGGAGATAGATCGCGCGGGTCACTGCAGGAGTCTTGTGGCGGAGCATCCAGCTGACCTCCTCGGCGGTGTCGCCGGCGACCAGCGCGTGGCTGGCGGCGGTGTGGCGAAAGCTGTGGAAGCTCGGCACGGCGCCACGGGGGACAGACGCCTCGGAGTGGAGGGCCGGAAAGGTGGGGTCACCATCGCGCGTCCGCGCTCGCCTTTGCGCGGCCTTGAGCGCACGGCAGACGTTGCGTTGGGATAGGGGTCGGCCGGTCCGAGTCGCGAAAGCGAAGTTGTGCGGGCCGCGGTAGGCGCTGCGCTCGCGATGGCGTTGGAGCGTCGTGGCTATGGCGCGAGGTATGACGACGACGCCTTCGGAGTCGGTGGTCTTGAGTGGAACGCGCTGGCCGCGTCGGTCGACCTGGTGGGTGAAGGTGATGGTGGCCTCGGCGGGGTTCTCGATGTTGAGGTCGGCCCAAGTCAGGCCGAGTAGCTCGGACAACCGGGCTCCAGTGACGGCGGCGAGCGTGAACAGCAAGCGCGATTGACCGCGTGAGGCGGCGAGCGTCTGCGCCAGCTCGTCCCCTTGATAGATCCGGCGCTTCGCTCCGCTCGCCTTGGGGCGCTCGCTGCGCTCCATGAGCGAGATCGGGTTGACGCCACGCCAGTCGAGCCGCCGCTGGGCGTACTTAAAGACGCGGTTCGCGACCTGGATGATCCCGACGATCGAGTTGTCGGCAAGACCGCCGGCGCGCAGGTCGCGGACGAGGTTGGCGGCATCGTCGACGGAGATCGCGTCGAGCCGATGACGGCCCCACCGCGGTCGTAGGTGGTTGTCGATCGCGTTACGGTAGATGGCCTGGGTGGCCGGTCGGAGATCGACCACCTGGCCGTTGAGCCACCGGTCGGCAGCCTCGCCGAAGCGCAGCCGGGGATTCGGTTGGACACGGTCCCCTCGCGCCTTTCGCCCAAGGAGGTCGTCGCGCGCCGCTCGGGCGGCGGTGATGGTGTCGAAGGCGCGAGTCCAGCGCTGACGGCCGGTGGAGTCGCGGTAGCCGACCTCGAAGCTGCCGTCGTAGCGGCGGTAGATGTTGCGGTTGCGATCGCCGGGCTCGCGGCGACGGCGAGGGGTAGCGTGTGAGCTGCTCATGGAGTCCTACCTCCGTGGGCCACGCCGGGGGCGGTTGCCGCCGCGCCCCGGCACTTGATTTGCCGGTTCCGATTCAAGGTATCGGGCTCGGGCGGCTAGCGAGAGGCCATCCAGTCATCGAGATCGGAACGGCGGAAGAAGCACTTGG
>DATABO010000058.1:0-28375 GCA_036259535.1 Thermoleophilaceae bacterium | reverse complement strand
AGGACGTGGACCTCGACCGAGGTCTGGTTGTCCTCCGCGGTCGAGAAGACCTCGGACTTGCGCGTCGGGATCGTCGTGTTGCGCTCGATCAGCTTCGTCATCACGCCGCCCTTGGTCTCGATGCCGAGGGTCAGCGGGGTGACGTCGAGCAACAGCACGTCCTTGACGTCGCCGGCGAGCACGCCGGCCTGGATCGCGGCGCCGACGGCGACGACCTCGTCCGGGTTCACGCCCTTGTGCGGATCCTTGCCGGTGAGGTCCTTGACCTTCTCCTGGACCGCTGGCATGCGCGTCATGCCGCCGACCATCACGACGTGGTCGATCCCCTCGCCGCCCTTCGCGCCGGCGTCCTCGAGCGCCTGGCGGGTCGGGCCGACGAGCCGGTCGAGCAGCGCGCCGCAGAGCTCGTTGAGCTTCGCGCGGGTGAGCCGCTGGTTGAGGTGCTTGGGGACCGAGTCGACCGCCGTGATGAACGGCAGGTTGATCTGGGTCTCCTGCGCGGAGCTCAGCTCGGCCTTCGCCTTCTCGGCCTCCTGGTAGAGGCGCTGGAGGGCCATCTTGTCCTGCGACAGGTCGGTGCCCTCGGCCTTCTTGAACTCCGAGACGAGCCAGTCGACGATCGCCTTGTCGAAGTTGTCGCCGCCGAGGTGGTTGTCGCCCGCGGTCGCCTTGACCTCGAAGACGCCGTCGCCGATCTCGAGCACCGACACGTCGAACGTGCCGCCGCCGAGGTCGAAGACGAGGATCGTCTGGTCCTCGCCCTCCTTGTCGAGCCCGTAGGCCAGCGACGCGGCGGTCGGCTCGTTGATGATCCGCTTGACGTCGAGGCCCGCGACCTTGCCGGCGTCCTTTGTCGCCTGGCGCTGGTCGTCGTTGAAGTAGGCCGGGACGGTGATCACCGCGCTGTCGACGGTGTCGCCGAGGTAGGCCTCGGCGTCGGCCTTCAGCTTCTGGAGGATCATCGCGCTGATCTCGGGCGGCGAGTACTCCTTGCCGGCCGCCTTGACGCGCGCGTCGCCGTTCGGGCCGCGGACGACCTCGTACGGGACGATCGTCTCCTCCTCCTTGACCTCGGCCTCCTTGCGCCCCATGAAGCGCTTGATCGAGAAGATCGTGTTCTCGGGGTTGGTCACCGCCTGGCGCTTGGCCGGCGCGCCGACGAGGCGCTCCCCGCTATCGGTGAAGGCGACCACGGACGGCGTCGTCCGCGCGCCCTCGGCGTTCTCGACGACCGTGGGCTCACCGCCGTCGAGGACCGCCATGCACGAGTTCGTCGTGCCCAAGTCGATTCCGATGGTCTTGCCCATCGCGTCCGCTCCTTGTGCTGGCTTGCTAGAAGAAATCTAAGCGCCAGTATGGCAGATTGCGATTCGATCGACGAAGCCTCAACGTCCGATGGTGCCGATCCTCCAGGTGTCGCCGTCCTTGGTGAAGCGCACCACCTGTGGCTGCGGGTCGGCGCTGGACCTCGCAACGCCGCGAGCGGTCGCGCCGGATACCTTCAGGTCCCCCAGCCTCGGCCTGGGCGCGTCGCTGGAGATGTCGCCGAAGAGGGCCTCGAAGCCCCCCGCGCAGTCGCCGCCTCCGCCCACGCTCCTACGTGCCGCGGGCGTGAGCCGGCCGCAGGCGGCGGGGAAGTCACGGCTGTAGAGAGCCTGCACGAAGGCCGAGTAGGCAGCCTGGATCTGACGCGCCGGCGAGATGCCGGGCGCCGGGGTCGAGCGGGTGTCGGCCCGGGGCGCCTCGACGTCTCCGTCGCCCGAGTCGCACGACACGCCGCCCATGGCGAGGACGGCGATGCCCGCGACGATGGAGAGGTGGCGTCTGGCTCTCATCGGTAGTCGCGGCCGAAGGCGGAACGGCGAGGCGGGGGCCGGCTTGGCCCCCGCCTCGTGCCGTTGCTTCGTCGGGTTAGCTCAGCTCAGGCCAGTTGCAGCCCGCGCCGCTCGGGCCGGCGATCACCTGGCCGGGGCCCCAGAGATCGAACTCGCCACTCTGGTAGGCGTTGACCAGCGATCCGCCGGAGGTCGTGTAGTACACGTCCGCGAACGCATTGGTCGACGGGTTGCCGAGCAGCGCGCGGCGCAGGAAGACCGTCGGCACGTTGGTCGGCTGCCCGGAGGGATCCGCAGCGATCTGGGCGAACGACGGCCGCGGCGCTGACGGCGCGCCGAAGACCAGCCGCAGCCAGTACTCGCCGGTGATCTTGTGCTGGCAGATCTGGCCCTGACTCGGCACGAACCCACAGCCGACGCTAGAGCTGGAGGCGTCCACCACGCCGTTTCCATCGAGCGTGCCGGACAGCGTCACCGTGCAGCTGTTGTCGACCAAGACGCCGAACGCCCTC
This sequence comes from Thermoleophilaceae bacterium, assembly GCA_036259535.1. Lineage (GTDB taxonomy): Bacteria > Actinomycetota > Thermoleophilia > Solirubrobacterales > Thermoleophilaceae > JAAYBF01. The sequence goes on along the minus strand of DATABO010000058.1, from coordinate 26,028 downwards.
GACTTGGTGCGCATCGTGCCCGAGTCGCTGAACGAGCACTCCGAGCCCAGACAACCGTCGAACCCATCGTTGTCCCACTCGGAGGCGCTGACACCGCTCCAGTCAGCCGATGCAGCCCGGTGGGGCGGATCGGCGGCCTCGGCGAGGGCCGCTGGAGCCCCCACGGCCACGGCAGCCAACGCCACCGCAACGAGCATTAGGAATCTACGCATGTGTCTTTCTCCCTTGATTTCGCATTGATCAGCGGAAGGACCGCTGAGTCAGCAGGAGCTCGCTGACGCGTCCCTGCTGACTCAGCGAGGGGCGCACCACAGCGCGCGCCCCGGCGAGCAGCAGCGCGCCTCAGCGCCCGCGAGCCCGCTTGCCGGCCTTGGCGCCCTTGCGCGCCTTCTTGGCCTTGCACGGCGTCTTCATCTTGATGTTGCGGTCGTGGATGCGGCCGTTGTGGCCGTCGAAGTCCGCCTCTGCGACCTGGCGACCGGCGGTGCAGAGATCGATCCGCGACCTTCTGGTGCGGGTGACAGCGAGGATGCCCTTGCTGCCACCTCTGATGTTGAGGTTGAACCGGCTGATCGGCGCGTCTGGCACCTCGGCGAAGGTGTTGATCAGCCGTCCGCCCTTGGTCGTCGAGGACTCGCCGCGGAGGTTGACCGCGATCTCGCCGCGGAGGGCGACGATGATCATCGGCAGGGTGCGGCGTGGCTTGCCGGTGTCGGGGTCGATGCGGACGTTCTTGACGAAGTACACGTTGCCCACCAGCGGCTGCTTCAGCAGCGGGCTGACAGCGCGCGCGCGTCCGACGATGCTGCCCCTCGGGCAGTGGTTCTCGAGGTCGGGCTTGGTGCCATCTGCGAACTCGCACAGCGCTTGCGCATTGCTCGGGTCCAACGCCAACGTCTTGGGCAGCACGACCCTCGCCGACTCGATCCCCGCCTCCCCGACGCCGGCCTGGGTGACCTTCGCCTTGATGCCGGGGTGCTTGCCCGTCCCGGTCTGCTTGCGGCCGGTCAGCGCGAACGTCAGCCTTGGCTTGAACGGCAGCGCGGCGCAGCCGGCGGCCTGGAACCCAACCGCCGGGTTGGACACCGCCCCCTTGTCGGAGACAAGCGACGCGGCGACTTGCTTTGCCTCGCAGTCGGAGGGGTTGAGCATGAAACCCGACCGGTCGACGTTGACCGTCACACGGCGCACCCTCAGCGGGACGCCGTGATGGATCAGGGGCAGCGGATCGCTGATCGCGGTCACCTGCGCCGTGGAGCGATCGACGCACACCTTCTGGCGGACGACCACGTCCGAGAGCGCCATCTGCCCGCGGAACGGGCCGGCCTCGACCGGGACCACGACGGCGAGGCCGTATGGGCAGCCCTTGTAGCCCTCGGTCAGGAACGCGCTCCCCTTGCGCTCCAGCACGAACGGGGTGCCGGCGCCAGCCGCCGCGTCGACGGTGCCGATCCGCGAACCGGCCGGACAGCTGCCCGCGTTGGCCTGCGCGTTGGTGCACAACGCAACGTCGCGGACCGAGGCGAGCAGGCCCTTGGGCAGAGTGGCGGTCAGGCCGCCGACCCACTGCTCGCGATCCTCGCGGGAGAACTGGAAGCCAAACGTCCCGCCGCCCCTCGCCGCAGGGGAGGACATCCCGGCGACCAGCTGCGGCGAGAACCGCTGAGCGCAATCCCCGGCGATCGTGAAGGCGTCGGTGAGGTTTCGCACCGGCCCGCCACCGCCGTGGGCGGCGGTCCAGGGGGCGAACACAGAGCTCGTGACCTTCGCCCCACACGACTGCGGGGTCGCCAGCAGCCCACGGTCGCCGCCCTTGAGGTTCAACGAGAGCTCCTCGAACGGCAGGCGCGGGTTCTGGACGAAGGTCGCGGTCAGCTGGCCGGTGGCCGGGTTGGCGACCGCGGTGCCGTAGATCTTGGCGATCAAACCGCGATCGGGCGCCTCGACGACCAGGAACATCCGGAACATCTCACCCGACTGGGGGTCGGTCGACTTGGGCTCGCCCAACACCACCGACCCCTCGAGCAGATCGTCGAGCAACGGGGTACGGACAGACACCGTCCCGATCCGCGAGCCGGCCGGGCACTCCAGACCCTGACCGTCGAAGGGATCGTGGTCGGTGAACCTTGCCGGCGGGCCGGCGACCCGCAACCCGAACCGCTCATCCGAGCAGCCCTCCAGACCAGCCGCACCCGACGGGTTGACAGACATCCCCTCCGGAAGCGTCACCACGCTCTTCTCTAGATGTGCGGTGGCGCGCCCCGCGGGCGAACGCCAATGCGCCGGCGCACCCGAGCTATCAGACGGATCGCTCGCCACCCCGGCGGGCGGATCGTCGTTTTGGGGGATCGTCAGATCGACGTCCAGACCACTCGGCGAGTCCGGCGCGGTCGAGGTCGGCGCAAACGACGCCGACGGGTCGAACGGCGGCTTCTCGCACCCCGTCACAGGCGGCGAGGTCGTAGTCACCCGCACCCAACCACCATCGGTCGGATCGGGGAATCCCTCCGCCGTCACCGCCCCCTGACGCTGATAGGAATCGGTGAACAACGTCACCACCGGATCCAACCCATCACACTCCGTCGGATTCGACACAAACGGCCTGATCGGACCCCACGACGGATCATAAGAGACCCGATCCGAAGGCACCAAGCCCTGCGCCGGTACGACCCGCTTGGGCTCGGTCGAGACGACCATCGGCGCGCGATAGATGTCGTTGGCTTGCGCCCACGGGACGCCCCAGAGGGTGACCGCCTGGGAGATCACCGGCAGAGCGGCCGGGATCTGCGAGACGAACGACGTCACCCCGAAATCGCCGCTGGTGCGCGCCTTCGCCACGATCCTGGCCGTGGTGATGTTCTCGGTCGAGAGGTTGGCGATGCCGAGCTCGGCCGCATACCCCCTGCGCGGCTCGAGGTTGAACAACGGATGGTTCTCCCTTGTCGTGATGCCGAGGTTGCCGGAGATCGCGGGCGGCGCGAACAGCCGCAGCGTCAGGACGCCGACCTGGGACTCGGGCGGGCACTGGACCGGCTGGACGGCGAACTGCTCCTGGGTGCACTTGGGCACCGCGTTCGGATCGCCGACGAACCCCGCGGGCAGATCGACCACGATGTCGTCCAAAGACCCCTCGACCGAGAGGGCATCGTCGCGCTTGCGGTAGTGGAAGACCGCGGTCGCGTCGGGGTGATCGCCGGCCTCGGTCGACGCCGCCAGCCGCCACGCGGGTGGGTCGGTGAACAGCTCGAGATCCAAGGGGTGGGTCTCGGTGCCCCAGTCGATGCAATGCATCGACACCTCAGGCGCCGCCACCGTGGAGAAGATGGGCGGCTGGTTGCCGTTGGGAACCTTCATCGTCGCCGGGCGCGATCCGAACCCGCCGGGGATCGGCTGCCCGAAGCCGGGGGCGTTGGCGCGGTCGCAGGTGCCGGCCCAGATCGCCTTGGTGCCGGGATAGGCGGGCACGCTCTGCGAGCTGGGGGTGTTGACGTCGGCGATCCCGAAGTCGTCGCCGAAGTGCGAGATCCTGGTGCTCACCTGCTCGGAATCACACGCAGGAGCACCGCCACCGCAGGCCTCGAAGGCCGAGACGATGTCACGCCCAGCCTCCGCGTCGTGATCGACGTCGACGTCGATCACGATCGGACAGGGCGGGAGCCCGAACCCGGCGCCCTCGCACGCGTCGAAGCCGGGCTGGATGCTCGGCACCAGCGCGGGGCCGGTGCACGTCACCGTCCTGCCGGCGTCGGCGATCGAGCACGGCCACATCCCGAACCCACTGCCGTCCGCGGCCGCGGTCGCGGTCAGCTCTGCGGGCAGCGTCGCCGTGACGGTCACGGGGGCGGTGGTGGCGCTGTCGCCGGAGTTGACGACGTTGACGGTGAAGCTCTTCTGCGCGCCCGGGGTGAACCGGGTGCTCGAGTCGACCGACAGGTCCAGCGCCGCCGCCGCCGCAGAGCCCGCCAACACGGCGAACGCGACAAACGCGCCAAACGCGCCAAGCATCGCGAGCATGGCCTGGGTGGGTCTGCTGATTCTGCGGACGGGCTGGCTGCTGGGATTACTCGACTGGGCTGGCGCGAGAAAGCTCATCGCACACCTCCTCGCTTCGACTTGTTAGTTCGATCCACAGACCGCAGGACGATCCGGCGCGACAGCCGCTCCGGCGCCCCCGAGAACGACACCCTCAAGCTCACCGCCAACCGGCCACGACGACTAACCTGGCGCCGTGCCGGCCGGCTCAAAGACAACGCGACCCTGACCGTCCCGGCCCGCGTCGCCCGACGTGTCCCAGACAGCACCAGCCGCGACCTGCCACCGACGCGAGCGCGTCCGAAGACCCGCACGCGGCCCGCCCGGTTGACCCGCAACGCCAGCCGCACCGTGCGACCCGCCGCCAGCGCCCCCCGCTGAGCGCGACTCAACCCCGCAAGGGCGACGCTCGCCCGCAGATCGCGAGCGTCCAGCCCCGCGCCAGGAAGAGCAGCCGGTGGAGCGACCGACATCGGTGCGCCGGCGCCGGCCTGCTGGCACCCGTCGGCCAGCACCGCGCACACAGGCGCCGGGTCGGGCTGCGGTATCCCACCACCAACCCGAGCCGTATACACATCCAAGACAGCGTCGTGGTCCTGCCAGGTCAACCGATCGCGCGTAGCGATATACACGTTCCGGCCGGTCGTGTCGTTGCCGTGATAGCTCGCATCCCGCTCGGTCTCCACCGACAGCAACGACAGCTCCCCATCGCGCCACTCATAGACGTCATAGGCATCGTCTACGTCCTGGGCCACCAGCCGACTCGCAGACGTGAAGAACACCGTCCGCGCCCCATCCGCCGCGTCACGGACCAACCCAAGCTCCCCATCCGGGGTGACGGCGTAGCTCGTCAGGCCCGGGAGCGCGAAGCACTGATCGTCCCCGCCGCAGGCAAAGCTGCCGCCAGCACCGCCCTGCGGCGCACTGACGCGCACCAGCTCGCCGGACAGCGCATCGAAGGCGTACATGTCACCCGATACGCCGTCCGGATCGTCAGCCGTCAGACGGCCGTGGGTGAAGAACCGCACGAACGAGCCATCGCGCGTCGCCCGCACGCAGCTCTGCCCCGGCACAAAGGAAACCGCACCCGGCCCCGCCTGCGACGCGGTCATCTGGCCGGACGTGCGCCCCGTCCCCCTGGCCGCGCAGTCGCCGAGCCCGCCCGTTGGGATGCGTGCGACGAAGCGCCAGCGCTGGGCGGCGGGGCGGGTGGTGTCGTAGAGGTAGAGGTTGACCTCGCCGCTGGGGGTGCGGTCGCCGCCGGGGGTGGTGATGCCGGCGGTGGTGTCGATCGCGCCCGCGATCGGGGCGTGGGAGGTGAAGTAGACCCGCGCGCCCTGCGACGACGCTACGCGCAGGTTGCCGACGTTGGCGTCCGCTGTGCCGGTCGGGCCGCCCGAGATCCGCGTCAGCGTCCCGTCGGCAGGATCCGCGCCGGGATCGTCGGGCATGTCGTACATGAACAGATCGACCGACGCCGGATCCATCGTCCCGGTCGTCACCCCACCCGGCACCGGGGCGCCGCCGTTGGGATCGTCCGCGGTCAACGGGGCCGCGGTGCGCAGGAACACCTTGTCCCCATCCGCGGAAGCCGCCTCGAACACCACCGGCGCCATCAACGACGCGTCCTGGTCAGCGACAGCGCTGCGACTAATCCATCGCGTCCGCACAACCCCATCGCGCTCCTCACGCACATACACCTGCGGCGGGCACTGCGTCGACGCACCGCTCCCCGAGCACTCAGACGACGCGACGCCGCTCGGCGCGCCGGGGGCGACCGGGCTCATGAAGAACGCCCGCGACCCATCCGCCGACACCGCCGAGGCAACAGTCCGGGTAACCGAGGACCCGCGCGAATCGATCAGCGCCGCGTCACGCCCGGGCGCCGGCGCCGGGCACGGCCGCGCGTCCTGCTTGCCGGCGGTCACCGCCGGGATCAACGTCCCCGCCGTGCACGCCGCGAGCGGGACCCGCACCGACGCGCCGGGGAAGGAGTCGGTCAACAGATCCGGCAGCTTGCTCAACCAGGCGTGCCGGGTCTCGACCGGCAGGTCAAGCGTGGGATCGCCCGCACCGGCCAGGCCCCGCACACGGGCATCGAAGAGCACCGTCGACCCGTCCACCGACAGCACCTGGTCGGTGCCAGTCTCAAGGGCGCCGATGTCGGCCTGATCGAGCGGTAGTACCGGCTCCCAGTGCCCCGCGCGATCGCGCACGTTGATGGTGTCAGCATGATCGGAAGGCCAGTTCTCCTGCTCGGGGAACATGTGGATCGCCGCGCCGTTGGCCCCCCAGGTCGACATGGTCAGGTCCTCGCTGGTGGCCCGCGGGAAGATGATCCGTGAGGTCTCGTTGGCGTATCCGCCGCGTGTGATGGCTGGCTCGTGTGTCCACCCCGTCGGCGTCCTGTGATCGAACACGGCGTCGTTGGCGTATTGGTAGGGCGCGTCCATCAGTACGCCGCCGTTACCGCTGGCGGAGAGGAAGTGCTCGCCCGTTACCGCCGGTGCGCCGACGAAGGTGTGTGAGGACAGTCCTTGATACCAGTCGCCCAGGCCGTGGCCGCCGAGCTTGTCTGGGGGTGAGACCAGCTCGTAGCCGCGGCCGGCGCTGGAGGCGGGTGTGGGACGGGTGGTGAACGTCATGTCGGCGCCCGCCTGCGTGCCGGCGGGGCTGTCGGCGACCAGGCGGTAGTGGTAGGTGGTCGCGGGGGCGAGCCCATCGATCGGCTCGCTGACCGCGACCGCGGAGCCGCCCGAGCCGGCGAACCCGGCCGGGATCGGGGCCGACTTGCCGTAGCTGGTGGTGGGGCCGTACTCGAAGCGGTAGCTGGTCGACGATCCGTTGGGGTTGACGAGGCCGGTCAGCGTCGCGCTCGTGGAGCCGAGCTGGGTCGCGCCGGTCGTCGACGCCGTCGGGGTTGAGGCGTCGGTGATGAAGGTCCCTTCCGCGCTGAGCACGGACACGACCTGATTGGTCGCTAGGACCTTCTCGGCCAGCATCCGGTAGCGGTAGGTGGTGTTGGGCACCAGCCCGCTCGCGGTCGCAGAGACCGTGATCGGGTCTGAGCCGTTGGCGGGCCGCTTGATCTCGACCGGTGTGAAGTCGGTGCCGTTGGCCGAGATTTCCATCCGCCAGCGCGCGAGTCCGTCGGGGTCGACGACCCCGTTCAGTGTCGCGGTGGTGGCGGCCACATCGGTGGCCGGCGTCAACGCCGCGGTCACGTCCGGGCCCGCGCCGTCGTCGTCGATGAACAGCACGCCGTTCTGCACCCTGCCGTCAACGATGCCGCCATTGGCGACGGTCCCGAGCGAGGTGTAGAGGGTGCCGGTGGCCGAGTCCAGACCGAGCCAGAACGGCGCCGCCTCACCCAGCTGGGTCGGCACGTGGACGTCGTCGGTGGCGGTCGGCGCTGTCGCCGCGCCGGGATCGTTGAGCGGCCCGTACTGGCGGATGACGGTGTTCCCCGACGAAGGGTCGCGCAGGACGTAGAGGACGTCCTCCCCGACACCGGCGCCGTCTGAGTCGAGGTCCAGCTCCAGCCCGTTGCTGGCCCCGCTGCCGCCGAGCGCGGGACTGAGGATCGACGCCAGGAAACCTGGCGTGCCGCCGGAGTGAACACCAGAGGTGTCGTAGCGGTCGATCTGCCCGCTCGAGTTGGTGTCCGACGCATAGACGATCCCCCGCGAGTCGACCGCGATCTGCTTCGGCGACCCAGACGCGAAGTTCGTCGAAGACCCAAAGCTCCCCGGCGCGGACCCGTCGAGGTTGTAGGTATTCACCCGCCGATTGCCCGTATCCGCCACGAACACCGTCCCCGACGCCGCGTTGCCATCCGGCGCCGAGATCGCTATCCCATGCGAGTAGTTGTTGCTATCCGTCCTGAGCCCTCCGACCCCCGACTCGCTGACGCCCTGCTTGCAGTCCGCCGCGATGGTGCAGACCTCGAACTGATCGCCCGCGGTGTCCTCAGGAGCGCCCTCGACCACCACGTCCCAGCCCCACATCCGCACGAACGCCCCGGCCGCGTCGAAGACCTGCACCCGCCGGTTGTTGTGATCGACCACGAAGACCTCACCCGAGTCCTGATCGACAGCCACCGCATTCGGATTGGAGAGCTCGCCCGCCGGCGCGTCGCTGGAGGTTCCCTCCGAGCCCTGCTGGCAGTCGAGCGCGACCGTGCAGCGCTCAAAGCCATCCCCCGCGTCGCCCGCCCCGCCATGGACGACCACGTCCCGCCCGACCGCGAACTTGAAGTTCCCATCCCGATCGAACGCCTGCAAACGGTGATTGCTGCGATCGACCACATAGAGATCCCCGGCATCGGCCGCCCCCGCCCCCGACTCGTTCACCGCTACGTCGCGCGGAGCGAAGAACTGACCGCCCGCTCCACCCGACCCAGCAGCGCCGCCCGACTCGAGCCCCGAGCCGCTCCCCAACTCGCCATGGACCGCCTTCGCGGCGAGCGCCGCGGGGGCGATCCCGAGGAGGGCCGACGCGAACGCGAGCAGCAGCAGACCCCTGCGAAGGGGCCGCCCCGTGATGCTGCGTCGTCGCGACGAAGTCCGCGGCTCGCGCATCCTGTCCATGTCTCCTGGCAGGACGGTGGCGGTCCATGAGCCTCTCATCCGTCGGTCCTCTCCTCGTTCGTAGCTGCCGCTGGTGGCGACGCCGGCGTGGGCCATGGCGTTCCCTGCCGAGCAACCGTAGAACACGTTGTCTCTGACTGTCAAGGCAGAACCGCAGGGACGTAGAACACCACGTCCCTCGGGTCCATCGTCGAGGGGACGCCGGGCGTGGCTAGCGGCGGGCGCGCCCGTACGGGCACATAGCCAGCACGGGGCACTCGCCGCAGCGCGGGCTGCGCGCGACGCACGTCCTTCGCCCGTGCCGGATCAGCGCCACGTGGGCCTCGAGCGGGTCGGCGCCGCGGCTGAGGCGCAGCATCTCGTCGTGGCACCCGTCGAGCGAGGCACCCTCGCGGAACAGGCCGAGACGGGTGCCGACGCGGTGAACGTGGGTGTCGACCGGCACGTCGTGGCGTCCGTAGGCGAAGAGCAGGACGCAGGCGGCGGTCTTGCGGCCGACGCCGGGGAGCTCGCAGAGGTACTCGCGCGCCTGCTCGAGCGGCGCGTCGGCCATCCAGGACAGGTCCATCGAGCCGGGCTCGGCGCCGTCGACCCCGGGCGGCGCCGGGCGCTCGGTGATCGCCGCCAGGATCCGTTGGATACGGGGCGCCTTGGTGACCGCCAGCCCGCCGGGCCGGATCGCCTCCTCGATCTCCTCGATCGGCGCGTCGCGCACGGCCTCCCACGACGGGAAGCGGTCGCGCAACCGCTCGTAGGCGACGTCGCGGTTGCGGTCGTTGGTGTTCTGCGAGAGGACGGTCAGGACGAGCTCGTCGATCGGCGCGCCGTGGATGCGCGTCGCCGGCCGTCCGTAGTGCGCGCGCAGTCGATCCAGGATCGTCCGGAGGCGCCGCGGGGGCGGACGCTTCCACGCTGGGACGGCGGTCACGCTCGAAGCCTACGCCGCGCCGCGCGGCTTCGGGCGTGGCCTGCGAGCTAGCGGCGCTGGCAGGCGGCGGCTTTGCGGTGTGCGGCTTTGCTCGGTGCAGATGTTGATGCGGGAGCGGCGGGTTCGTGTGACGGCGAGGATGCCCTGGCTGCGCCCTTGATGTTGAGGTCGAAGCGGCTCATTGGGGCATCGGGGACCTGGTCGAAGGTGTTGACCAGTCGGCCGTTGCGGGTCGTGGACTCTAAGAGCTGCGACAGCTCGGCGGAAGCCGAGCCGCGTGCTACGTTGGCGATGGCTTTCGCTAGACCGTCCTAGGGCATCGCCGTCTGCGCGTCGATCCTCCACCGCCCGTCGTGCTCGACGAAGTGCACGATCTGCGCCTTGGGCTGGCCGGACGTGACCGCTTGCGCCTTCCCCGTGTCGCCCGACAGCTCGAGCGCCCGGAGCTTGGGGCGCGGCGCATCGCGCGGCATCGGACCAAAGAGGGCCTCGAGCCGTGACTGGCAGCTCTTCGTCCCGGGTATCGCGGCGCGGGCCCGGTCGGTCAGACTTCCGCATGCCGCCCGGAACCGTCCCCGATAGATGTCGTCGATGAAGTCGTCGTAGATCGCGCGCACACGATCGGCCGACGCGGTAGCCGCAGACGCCGTCTCGCCCGGCGTCCGGGTGGCGTCGCGGTGGGGGCCGTCGTCGCCGGAGCCACACGACGCCGCGGCGACCGCGAGCAGCGTGGCGACGACGAAGCTGGCGGTCCTCTTCTTGGCTATCACGTCGAAGGCCTCTCCTGGCGCCGGCTGTCTGAGAACGAAGCGAGGGGGGGGCACGCACGTCCCGCCCCCCCTCGCTCTGCCGTAGAGCTAGCTCAGCTCAGGCCAGTTGCACCCTGCGCCGCTCTCGCTCGGACCCGCGATGATCTCCGATGCGGACCACATCTCGTCGAAGCTCGCTTGCTGATAGGCATGGGCAAAGGTTCCACTCGACATCGTGTAGTACACGTCCGCGAACGCGCCCGTCGCGGGATTCCCGAACATCGCGCCGTGGAAGAAGACCGTCGGCACGTTGGTCGCCTGACCCGATGGACTCGTCAGGATCTGGGCAAATGACGGCCGCTCCGGCGAGAACAACAGGCGCAGCCAGTACTCGCCGGTGATCTTGTGCCGGCAGATTCGTCCCTGAGACGGCGCGAATCCGCAGTTGAAGCTCGAGCCGGACGCGTCGACCGAACCGTCGGTCGAAAGCGAGCCGGCCAGGGTCACCGAGCACGTCTGGTCGAAGTTGACGCCGAACAGCTGAACCTTGGTCCGCAAGGTAGCGGTGTCGCTGAACGAGCAATTCGAACCGATGCAACTTGCGAAATCACCGTCGTTCCACTTGAACGTAGTGATGCCGGTCCAGTCGCCGGAATTCGCCCGATGCGGCGGCTCCGCCATCTCCGCCGACGCGGCGGGAGCCATCGTCGCCATGGCGACCAGGGCCAAGGCGGCTAGCATGCCTTTACGCATTTGTGCTCTCCTCTATCGTGTTCATTTCCAGCGGGCCAGCCGCTGGGTTGGACGACGTCTCGGGATCCGAGATCCCCTAGAGAGACATCGATGTTTTCGAGCCTATTTCACCAGCCGGCGGGCTGTCAACGGCGGTCGAACCACCAGATGTCCTGATATGAAGCCGGCCATGGTTCCGACCGATGAGCGACGCGGGAGCGTCGACGGCGTCGAGACGCGCTGGCTCGAGTCCGTCTCGACCGGCGCCCACCCTCCGGTCCTGTACGTCCACGGAGTGCCGACGGCCGCGTGGCTGTGGAGCGACTTCCTCGCACGTACCGGCGGCTACGCGCCCGACCTGCCGGGGTTCGGCGAGTCGGACAAGCTCGCGAGCTTCGACTACTCGATCCCGGGCTATGCAACCTGGCTGCGCGCCTTCGCGGATCAGCGCGGGCTCGACCGCTTCTCGCTGGTCGTCCACGACTGGGGCGGCGGGATAGGGCTCGCGCTCGCCCAGGCCGTCCCCGAGCGGATCGAGCGGCTGGCGGTCATGTCGGCCGTCCCGCTGCTGCCGGGCTACCGCTGGCACTGGGTCGCGCGCAACTGGCGCCGGCCGCTGATCGGCGAGCTGGCGATGGGCTTCACCTTCAAGGTCGCGCTGCGTCGCGTGCTGAACGGCTCGAACCGCGAGCGGCTGCCGGCGAGCTTCGTCGACGCCGTCTGGGAGCCCTTCGACCACGGGACCCAGCGGGCGATCCTCAAGCTCTACCGCTCGGCGCCGGCCGACGTGCTGGCCGCCGCCGGCGCCAACCTCGACGCGATCCGCTGCCCGGCGCTGGTCGTCTACGGCCGCCGCGACCCGTACCTCCCGGCCGAGTTCGCCCAGCGCTACGCCGACGCGCTCGGCGGCCCGGCTACGGCGCGAGTGGTCGAGGACGCCGGCCACTGGGCCTGGCTCGACGAGCCGTCGCTCGTCGACGAGGTCGCCCGCTTCGTGACGACCTAGCCGCGCGCGACCGAGAGCGCGCGCAGCTCAGCCGCCACGCCGTCGGCGATCGGCTGGGGCGAGCCGATCGCGTCGGCGTCGGCGCAGAAGCCGAAGCCGATCTTGCCGGCTGCCGAGACGACGGCGACCCGCAGGGCGTGGCGGTGAGCGATCTCCGCGAGCGAGTGCATCGAGACGACCGGAGCGCCGAGGACGGAGAGCGGCCCGCGCGGCCCCGGCACGTTGGAGACGTTGAGCGTGAAGACGCGCGGGCTCATCGCCCACTGCTCGGCGAAGCGCTCCAGCGAGCTCGACACGTGGGAGAGGTCGCGGAAGAAGGCGTCGACGCTGTCCGCGTCGCGGTCGACCTTGCGCTCGCGGGTCTCCGCGGCGATCGCGACCAGGCGGGCGACGGGATCGCTCTCGTCGATCGGCAGGTCGACGCAGATGAACGAGTCGCGATTGCCTTCGTCGTCGCCGGGCTCGTGCAGGCTGACGGGGACCTTCGCGCGCAGCGCCCGCGGGTGAGCGCCGAGGCGGTCGAGCCAGAGGCGCAATCCGCCGGCGACCGCGGCGAGCACGACGTCGTTGACGGTCGCCCGCTCCGGCAGCGCGTGAGCGATCCGCTTGACGTCGTCGAGCTGGGCGCCGACGAAGGCGACCGCGCGACGCTCGCCGATCGCGGCGTCGAGCGCGGTCTCGGCGCCGCGGCGCGCGAGCTCACGGCGCAGCGCTGCGGGAACGTGCAGCACGGGGCGCAGCGAGGCGAGCCGCGAGCGCGTCTCGACGGCGGCTCGGTCGCGCGCGGCGCTCGCCGGCGCTGCGCCGGCGCCATCGCCCGGCGTCGCCGACCCAGGCGCCACGCCGACGACGTCGTCATCCGCGTCGTCGAACAGGACGTTGCGCGCCATTCGCATCGTGGTCATGCCGTCGGCGAGCGCGTGGTGGATGCGCCAGACCAGAGCGGTGCGCTCGGCCTCCAAGGCCACGACGTCGAGCGCCCAGAGCGGGCGATCGCGCGGCAACCGCTCAGCCATCAGCGCGCCGACTGCCTCGGCCAGCCGAGCGTCCGCCACGGCGCCGCCGTCACGCACCTGGCGATCGATGTCGAGCTGGGGGTCCGGTCCCCAGGCGGGTGTGTCGCCGTCGATCAGTCGGAGGCCAAGGCGTCGCTCGCGATGCAGCCGCTCCGCCATGTGGTGGCGCAGGTCGTCGACGCCACGCACGCCGTCGAGCAGGATCAGCTTGCAGGTGTGCCCTCGCACCGGACCGGCCTCGAGCGCGAGGATCGCCGCGTCGTCGGCGCTCAGCGGCTCGGCGCTCTCGCCTCGCGTCACGGCGCGAGTGTCGCAGGCGTGACGGCCGGCGCCGCGCGGTCTACCCTGTCGGCGTGCCGCGCTCGGTCTACTCCGTCGCCGCGCCGCCGCGGCGCCGGCCGGCGGAGGCCGCGCCATCGCCCACCGCGTCCGCGGGGGGCGCGCCGCGCAGCCGCTGGTCGCGAATCGACTGGTGGCGGATCGCGCCGACGCTGATCGCGGCCGCGCTCGCCGCCGTCTACCTCTACTTCAAGCCGCGCTCGCCCGACCTCGCCGCGCACATCTTCCGCGCCGAGCTGTTCGGCCGCGAGGGGTTCACGGTCTGGAACGGGCAGTGGTACGGCGGCCACCACACTCCCGCGTACTCGGTGCTCTCGCCCCCGCTGAGCTGGCTGCTCGGGCCGCAGCTGATGGGCGCGCTGTCGGCGGTCGCGGCGACCGCCTGCTTCACCGAGCTGATGCGCAAGGCCTACGGCGCGGTCGCCGCGCGGCTGGGGACGATCTGGTTCGGCATCGGCTCGGCGACGCTGCTGTTCACCAACCGGCTGCCGTTCGCGCTCGGGGTCGCCTTCGGGGTGGCGGCCGTGCTGGCGGCGCAGCGTCAGCGCCGCGTGCTCGCCCCGCTGCTTGCGATCCTCAGCGCCATCTCGAGCCCGGTCGCCGGCCTCTTCCTGGCGATGGGCGGCGTCGCCCACGCGCTCGCGAACTGGCGCGGCGCCAAGCGCCGGACCGGCGACACCGACGCCGCCTCCGCGCGGGCGCGCCGCCAGGCCGCCCGCCGCGACGGCCTCGTCCTGGCTGGCGCCGCGTTCATACCGCCTGTCCTGCTGACCGCCACCTTCCCCGAGGGCGGCTGGGCGCCGTTCCCGTTCTCCTCCTACCTGCCGATCCCGCTGTTCGCGCTCGTCTGCGTGCTGCTGCTGCCGCGCGAGGAGAAGACGCTGCGCTGGACCGCCGCCCTCTACGGCCTCGGCGCGACCCTCGCGCTCGTGCTGCACACCGCGATGGGCGGCAACGCCGTGCGGATCGGCGCGCTGGTCGGCGGGCCGCTGCTCGCCTGCGCGCTCTGGCCACGGCTCGGCCGCCGACCGATGACGCCGATGATCGCGCTGCTCGGGGCGCTCGCCTTCTGGCAGTGGTCGCCCGCGGTGCGCGACATCTACAAGGCGATCGACGACCCGGTCGCCAAGGCCTCCTACTTCGACCCGCTGCGCGAGTACCTGGCGCTCGAGCCGGGCCAGTGGCGGGTCGAGATCCCGTTCACCTTCGGCCACTGGGAGGGCGCCGAGGTCGCCTCCGAGGCGCCACTCGCGCGCGGCTGGCTGCGCCAGCTCGACACCGGCCGCCACCCGATCTTCTACGGCGACCAGATCAACGAGCTGACCTACGCGAGCTGGCTGTCGGAGAACGCCGTCCGCTTCGTCGCCCTGCCCGACGCCAAGCCCGACGCCAGCTCCTACCGCGAGCGCGCGCTGATCGAGAGCGGCCTGCCCTACCTGCGGCTGCGCAAGCGCTTCGACCACTGGCGGATCTACGAGGTCACGCTGCCCGCGCCGTTCGTGATCCCCGAGGGCGACGCGAGGATCCAGCTCGAGCAGCTCGGCTCCGACCGCGTGCTGCTGCGCGTGCGACGGCCCGGCAGCGCCCTGGTGCGCGTGCGCTGGACGCCCTACTGGCTCGCCAAGGGCGGCTGCGTGCAACGGGCCGGCGAGTGGACGCGCGTGACGGCCGAGAAGCCCGGCTTCCTGCCGCTCGTCACCCGCTTCTCCCCCGAGCGGATCTTCCAGCGCGGCCAGCGCTGCAACAGCAGCTAGGCGCGGTACCCTGCCCTGGATCGTGCGCCAGGTCTACGACGACTTCACGCTCCAGTTCCGGCGGGCCTGGCGGGTCACCAGCCGCTGGCTGCCGCAGGGCTGGCTCGACGCGCTGCGCCAGCTCGCGCTGTTCGCGGGGGCGTACTACGTCTACCGGATCGTCCGCGGGCTGGTCGACGGCCAGGCGACGCTGGCGTTCGAGAACGCGCGCACGCTGGTCGACGTCGAGCGGACACTCGGGCTGTTCTTCGAGCCAGGCCTGCAGGCCTGGGCGCTGGGCGAGGAGTGGATCGTCACGGGCGCGAACTGGATGTACGTCAACTCGCACTTCACGATCACGACGACGTTCCTGATCTGGCTCTACATCTTCCGCAACCCCTCCTACTACTACGTGCGCAACATGTTCATGATCGCGATGGGACTCGCGCTCGTCGGCTACATGGCCTACCCGACCGCGCCGCCGCGCTACATGCCGGAGTGGGGCTTCACCGACACCGTCTCGACGTTCGTCGGCCCGCAGGCCGAGGCGAGCGCCAACGTGCTCTACAACCCGTTCGCGGCCGTCCCGTCGATGCACGTCGCGTTCGCGCTGATGATCGGCATCCCGGCGATGCGGATCGTCCACAACCGCTTCGCCAAGGTGCTCTGGGCGCTCTACCCGGCGGTCGTCACGTTCGTCGTCGTCGTGACCGCGAACCACTTCTGGCTCGACGCGGCGCTCGGCGCGCTCGTTGCGGCGCTCTCCGCCTGGGGCGCCTCCTACGCGCTCGGCCGCGCGCGGCCCGACGTCTGGGCCTGGCACGGCGGACGCGCGCGAGCGGTGGCCTAATGGCGGTCCGCAGCGCCGAGATGCGCGCGCTCGCGCGCAACCGGCTGATCGAGTCGCGCCTGACGCCGAACGCGATCTCGATGACCGGCCTCGTCGGCAACGTTATCGCCGCCGTGCTCGTCACCCAGCGCTACTTCTTCCTCGCCGGGATCGCCTTCATCCTCGGCTCGGTCATGGACACGCTCGACGGCCGCTACTCGCGCATGTCGGGCAAGGGGACGCCGTTCGGCGCCTTCCTCGACTCGACGCTCGACCGCGTCGAGGAGGGAATCGTGCTGACCGCGATCGGCGCCTACTTCGCGTCGCGCGGCGACGAGCTCGCGGTCGCGGCCGTCGTCGTCGCCGTCCTGTTCTCGCTGATGGTCTCCTACACGCGCGCGCGGGCCGAGGCGCTCGGCGTCGAGTGCAAGGTCGGCCTCGCCACGCGTGCCGTGCGCGTCGTGATTCTCTCGGCCGGCCTGCTGTTCGCCAAGGGCGCCGGGCTCGGTGACTTCGAGCTGCTCGCGCCCGCGATCTACGTGCTCGCCGCGCTGACCGTGATCACCACGTTCCAGCGCATCTTCCACGTCCGCCGGGCGCTCAACGAGTCGGCCGCCACGCTCGCCTGAGCGCCAGCCGTTACCGTTCAGCGGACCGCTCGCGCGCCTCCCAAGGCGCTGCGCGGATGTAACACGAACCGGCGTTCGGGGTTCTTTCCCGCGTGCCGGCCCCGGCAGGGGCCCACCCCTTCCCTTCTTCTTCCTTCAGATTTCGGAGGCTCAGTGAGCGAAAACGTCTCAACCAACGGCGCGTCGCGCTACCAGACCGAGAAGGTCCGCGTGGCGATCGTCGGCGTCGGCAACTGCGCCTCGGCGTTCGTGCAGGGCGTCGAGTACTACAAGGACGCCGACCCCAACGAGGCCGTCCCCGGCCTGATGCACGTCGACCTCGGCGGCTACCACGTCGGCGACATCGAGTTCACCGCCGCCTTCGACATCGATGCCGACAAGGTCGGCAAGGACCTCTCCGAGGCGATCTGGGCCGGCCAGAACAACACGATCAAGTTCGCCGACGTGCCGCACCTCGACGTTCCCGTCTACCGCGGCATGACCCACGACGGGCTCGGCAAGTACCTCAAGGAGAAGATCGTCAAGGCGCCCGGCGAGACCGCCGACATCGTCCAGATCCTCAAGGACACCAAGACCGACGTCGTCGTCTCCTACCTGCCGGTCGGCTCCGAGCTGGCGACCAAGTGGTACGTCGAGCAGGTGCTCGAGGCCGGCTGCGGCTTCGTCAACTGCATCCCGGTCTTCATCGCCCGCGAGGACTACTGGGGCAAGCGCTTCGAGAAGGCCGGCCTTCCGATCGTCGGCGACGACATCAAGTCGCAGGTCGGCGCGACGATCGTCCACCGCCAGCTCGCGCGGCTGTTCGGCGACCGCGGCGTGAAGATGATGCGCACGTCGCAGCTCAACGTCGGCGGCAACATGGACTTCTACAACATGCTCGAGCGCGAGCGGCTGGAGTCCAAGAAGATCTCCAAGACCAACGCGGTCACGTCGATCATGGACCACGAGCTGCCCAAGGACGACGTCTACATCGGGCCGTCGGACTACGTGCCGTGGCTGACCGATCGCAAGTGGGCGCACATCCGGGTCGAGGGGCAGGCGTTCGGGGACGTGCCGCTGAACCTGGAGCTGAAGCTCGAGGTGTGGGACTCGCCGAACTCGGCGGGGATCGTGATCGATGCGACGCGCTGCTGCAAGCTGGCTTTGAACAAGGGGATTGGGGGGCCGTTGGAGGCGCCTTCGAGCTATCTGATGAAGTCGCCGCCGGTGCAGGTGCCGGACTCTGTGGCGCGTGAGAACGTGGAGGAGTTCATCGCGGAGCATGGTGGGGCGCCGAAGCTGCCGGGTGGGGCGCCGGTGAGCAGCGAGGCGTCTCAGGCGTAGCTGGCTGGCCACGGGGCCTGTGGCGTTGATGGCCACGGGTCCTGTCACGGGAAGATCTCGGGTGCTCAGGAAGGCTGCGCGCCCGAGGATCTTCCCGTGCCACCCGTGGAGGGGCGCTGGTGGTCGATGGCTTTGATTGAGCCGGGTCTTATGCTGCGGCGCCGTGTCTGACGAGCGGTTTGCGATCGCGCAGGTGACGCCGTATCCCTGGGAGCAGGGGCATGACGTGAATCGGTATGTGGAGCGGGTCGCGGCCGAGCTTCGATCCCGGGGGCATCGGGTTGTGATCGTTGCTCCTTCGGATTCGCGGAGCCTGATCCGGGATGGGCGGGCGCGGGTGAAGCGCGTGGTTGGTGGTGATCAGGACGCGCTGTTCGATGGGGAGGTGCTGGCGGTTGGGCAGAGCCTGCCGTTTCGGAGGGGGCGGGCGGTGTCTTTGCCGATCGATGTCTCGCGGACGTTGGAGGATCTGCTGGAGCATGCGGAGCTGGACTTCGTGCATGTGCATGAGCCGTTTGCGCCGAGTGCGGCCGGGGCGGCGCTGAGGCATTCGCGGACGTTGAACGTGGGGACGTTCCATGGGACGAGCGAGCGGTTCCTGTCGACGCAGGTGGCGCGGCGGGTGGTGCAGTTGCTGTTCGGGCGGCTGGATGCGCGGACGGCGACGTCGGAGACGGCGAGGGATGTGGTGGAGCGGTTCTTTCCGGGGCGGTACGGAGTGGTGCCGCCTGGGGCGGATTTGATCGATCGGGCGGACGGAGATGGGCCGGTGGAGATCCTCTACTCGGCGGATGAGGACCGGGGGGCGTTGCGGCTGTTCGTGCGGGCGCTGCGGAAGCTGAGGGTCGATCAGGATTGGAGTGCAACGATCTGGCTGCGGGATCCGGCGGCGGTGGCGTCGCCGCTGCAGCTGCCGCGACGGTTGCGGGAGCGGGTGCGGCTCGCGGGGCCGGCGGATGGGACGGAGGCGGAGCACCTGGCGCGGGCCGACGTGGTGGTTGCGGCGTCGACCGGGGTGGCGCCGTCTTCGCAGCTGGTGATGCGGGCGCTGGGGGCGGGTGCGGTGCCGGTGGTGGCGAACCTGCCGCAGTACGAGGAGCTGCTCGAAGACGGGGAGCTGGGGTTGCTGTTCGACCCGCGCGATGCGCTGGCGCTGGGGGCGCAGCTGGAGCGGCTGGTCGCGGAGCCGGGGTTGCGGGAGGGGTTCGCGGAGCGGGTGGCGCGGGCGCGCGAGGGGCTGTCGTGGGCGCGTGTGGTCGATGAGCTCGAGGACATCTACACGACCGCGGCGGCGCGGCGGCATGAACCCGACGGCAAGCCGGCGGTGCGCAAGCGGCTGGCGGGCCGGGAGTTCGTGCATGTGGACCTGCACATGCACACGGACCACTCGAGCGATTGCGCGACGCCGGCGGCGACGCTGTTGGAGGCGGCGAAGGCGGCGGGGCTGGACGCGATCGCGATCACCGACCACAACGAGGTGTCGGGCGCGCATGAGGCGCGGGTGCTCGCGGAGGAGATGGGCGGGATCCAGGTGATCGTGGCCGAGGAGGTCAAGACCGCCGACCAGGGCGAGGTGATCGGCCTGTTCATCGAGGAGAAGATCCCCAAGGGGATGACGCTGCAGGAGACGATCGCGGCGATCCGTGCGCAGGGCGGGCTGGTGTACGTGCCGCATCCGTTCGACCGGATGCACTCGGTGCCCGACTACGAGCATCTGCTCGACGTCGTCGAAGACGTCGACGCGATCGAGGTCTTCAACCCGCGCGTGGCGTTCTCGGCGTTCAACGAGGAGGCGGCGCGGTTCGCTCAGAAGTACCGGATCGTCGCGGGCGCGGGGTCGGACAGCCACGTGGCGGCGGGGCTCGGCTCGGTGAAGATCCGGATGCGCGCGTTCGACGGGCCGGAGGAGTTCCTCGAGTCGCTGCGCGACGCCGACATCGTCCGCAAGCGCCAGTCGCTGCTCTACGTCCAGGCGCTCAAGTTCATCCAGACACGCGCGACACCGCACGCCGCTCGGCGGCGGACGGCAAAGCCGGGGGCGGGAGCGAAGCGGGCTGCTAAGCAATGAACGATGCATGCAAGAGGACAGCGCCCGGGTCCGTCTAATCCCTCGGTCGTGCCCGCGACCGACGACGAGATCCGCGAGAAGTACCTCGAGCGGGCGATCAGAGAGCTCAACCAGCTGACCCACGAGGTCCAGGGCTGCGACCACTGCCCGCGCGGCAGCCTGATGCCGGTGCTCGGCTCGGGCCACCCGCAGGCCGACGTGTTCATGCTGAAGTTCGCGCCGCGGCCGTCGGAGATCGAGGAGGGCGTCGCCTTCTACGGCCGCTCGGGCAGCGCGCTGATGAAGAGCTTCAAGCGGCTTGGGATCGACCCGCTCGCCGTCTACGGGACCGTGGTCGTGAAGTGCCCGGTCCACGACACCGACCTCGCTGCGCCGGAGTGCAAGGCGCGCGTGCTCGACGAGCTCGCGATCGTGCAGCCGCGGATCGTCGTCGTGATGGGCGAGGAGGCGCTCGAGGAGCTGAACGGGCTGCAGGTGCCGCTGGCGGCCGAGGTCGAGGCCACGCCCGGGAAGATCCAGAAGCTGACGGCGAGCTGCGACGCGCTCTACGTGCCCGACATCGACGCCTCGCTCGACGACGAGCGCGCAAAGCGGGCGTTCTGGGCCGCCTTCCGCTCACTCGGCGACTGGTACGCCGACTTCCCGCCCTACTGAGGGGATCAGCGTAGGGCGCCAATGGTGTCCCCTGGCCTCGGGTGGCTTCGCCTGGCTGGTGGCCGGGTACTTCCTACGAGAGTCGAGCGAGGAGGAGCCGTGGCGAAGGTGCTTGTGGTGGCGAACCAGACCGCCGAGTCGGAGGAGCTGTTGACCGCCTTGCAGGAGCGCGACGAGCGGGGGGACTGTGAGTTCACGGTGCTGATCCCGGCGACGCCGCACGGCCTGGCGTGGGCGGCGAACATGGACGCGGACGCCGGCAAGAAGGAGGCCGAGGGTCATCGCGACGCGCTGATCGGCCGGCTGCGCGATGCCGGCGTGGACGTCGAGGATGCGATCGTCGGCGACCCCGATCCGCTCGGCGCGATCCAGGACGCCTGCAACCGCGGCAGCTACGACGAGCTGATCGTCTCGACGCTGCCGCACCACGTCTCGCGCTGGCTGCACCTCGACCTGCCGCGCAAGGCGGCGCACGCGACTGGGTTGCCGGTCACGACCGTCGAGGCGAAGGCGGCCGCCAAGGCGCGCTAGGGACCGAGCTCGGCGCGCAGGGCTCGCAGCTCCGCGCTCAGCTCGGCGACCTGGCGCTCGAGGCTGTCGACCCGCTCTTCGAGCTCGGAGGACAGGGCGACAGGCGCAGCTGACTCGGGCGCTGAAGCGCGGTCGAACGCCGCTGGCTCCGAAGCCGTGTCGTGGGCTGCGGGGGCGGGCGCCGAGGTCGGCTGCGTCGCCACGGCGGCGGTCCACCCGGGCGCGTCGTCGTCGCCGCCGTCGAGCAGCTGGGCGTAGCGCTGCTCCTTCTGGCCGGGACGGCGCGGGAGGCGAGCGACCAGCTCGCGGTCGATCAGCCGCAGGAGCGTGTCTTCGACCGACGCGAGGTCGGCGAAGGGGTGCAGCCGGTCGGTCCGCTGCTTCAGCTCCCCGGGCGTCTGGGGGCCGCGCAGCATCAGGACGGCGAGCATCGAGAGCTCGTCGGCCGCGAGGCCGAGCGCCTCGTCGAAGAGGTGTCGGTACTTGCGTGCACGGCTGCCGGCGCCGCTCGCGAGGCGTGTCCAGCCGCGCCGCCCGAGCCGCTCGAGCGCGTCGAGCACCGTCCGCTCGTCGTACTCGACGACCGGATCCCGGTTGGTCGCCTGGTTGCAGGCCAGTCGCAGCGAGTTGACGCTGAGCGGATAGGCGTCCGGCGTCGTGCGCCGCTTCTCGATCAGCGCGCCGAGCACGCGCAGCTCAGCCGCGTCCGGCGGATTCGGTCCCGGGTAGTAGGCCGACATGCGAAGGCAATCTAACCCGCCGCGATCCCGCGCGTCCCGGTTGTCGGATCGCGCCGGCTAGTGACGTCAGGCGGGATCGGTCAGCGCGGCTACGTCCTCGAGATCGATGCTGCGCCCGCGGGCGAGCTTCATCCTGATCAGGTCGTCGAGGCTCACCACCGGGACCTCCACGTCGCCGAGGCGGACCCGCAAGGCACGCTCGCTGAGTTGCTCGAAGGGATCGCCATCCGGGACCTCGTGCATCACGTCGATCCCGCCGTTGCGCGTGGCGAACTGCCAGATCGTGGCGCGCGGAAGCATGCGCGCGTCGATCGGGACGTCCTCGTTGCCGGGATTGAGCACGCGTGCGCCGAGCGCTTTCAGGGCGGCGGCCAGCCGTTCGAGATTCGCCGGGTTCGGCGCCGGGATCAAGTCCGCGTCGTTGGTGGTCCGCACGTGACCATGGGTCTGGACGGCGAGACCGCCAATCAGCACGTAGTCGACCTCATGCTCGGCGAGCGTGCGCAGAATGCGCTCCGCGTCGAGCGGCTCAGGCGTCACCACGGGCCTCCCGGCCGGCGGCAGCGAGACGTCCGGCCATCCGGTTCCAGGAGATCGCGAGCGCGAGGCGCTCCTCGGGCGAGCGCGCCGCGTTGGCGCGGCGATGGAGCGGGTCGTAGCGTCGCTCGAGCGGCGCCCCGTCCAGCTGCAGTCGCTCACCCATCGCGTTGAGGAGCAGCTCCAGCGTCTCGACGGTGGGCGACACGTCGCCTCGCTCGAGCCGGCTGATCGCCGACTGGCGGGTGCCGGCGCGTCGCGCCAGGCGCTCTTGGGTGAGCCCGTGGCGGACGCGCGTTGTGCGAATCAGCTCATCCGGCCCCATTGGACCAGGATATCACTTATGTGTGATGTACTACTCGACCGTAAGCGAGCCGTCCTGGCCCTCGTGGATCGTGCAGTGGTAGGCAATCTTGCCGGGCGTGGTGAAGGTCTCCTCGTAGCTGTCGCCGGGCTGGAGGGTGCCGGAGTCGAAGTCGGGGCCGGGGCCGTCCTGCTTGGTGACGGTGTGGGGCAGGTTGCCGGTGTTGGTCCACTTGACGGTGGTGCCGCTGGGGACCGTCTCGTCCTTGGGGTCGTAGTCGATGTCGACGACCTCGATCGCGACCTGCTCGGCGGCCGCGCCGCCCCCGGAGGCCCGCTTCTCGGTCGTGGCGGTCTGCTCGCTAGTGGCGGCGTTGCCGCCGCCGTCGCCGGAGCTGTCGTCGTCGTCGTCCCCACAGCCGGCGGCCACCATGCCGAGCGCGAGGACTGCGCAGATCAATGCCAAGAGCTGCTTCATACGGGCCTCCTTCGACGGTGTCGGGGCCAGCCTACTCCGTCGCCCGGCTCAGGTCAGGAGCAGCTCGAGCAGCGCCTTCTGGGCGTGCAGGCGGTTCTCGGCCTGGTCCCAGACGGCGGAGCGGGGGCCGTAGAGGACGTCGGCGGCGATCTCCTCGCCGGGGTGGGCGGGCAGGCAGTGCAGGGCGATCGCGTCGGCGCGCGCGGCGTCCAGCAGCGCGTCGTCGAGGCGGTAGGGCTCGAGCGCGGCCCGGCGCGCCGCGGCGTCGCTGGGATCGTCGCCCATGCTCACCCAGACGTCGGCGTAGAGGGCGTGCGCGCCGGCGGCCGCCTCTTGCGGGTCGGCGACGACCGTCGCGCGGCCGGCGCCCTCGGCGACCGAGGTCGCCAGCTCGACGGCGGCCGGCGCGGGCGCCAGCTCGGCCGGGGTCGCCACGACGACGTCGACGCCGGCCTTCGCGCCGAGGACCATCAGCGACGCGGCGACGTTGTTGCCGTCGCCGACGTAGGCGAGCCGCAGGCCGTCGAGCCGGCCGAAGCGCTCCTGCAGCGTGAGCAGGTCGGCGAGCGCCTGGCACGGGTGGTGGTCGCGCGTCAGCATGTTCACGACGGGGATCGAGCCGTGCTCGGCGAGCTCCTCGAGCGGGGCGTGGTCGCCGGTTCGGACGCCGATCGCGTGCACGAAGCGCGACAGGACCAGCGCCGTGTCGCGCGGCGACTCGCCGCGCGAGACCTGCAGCTCGTCGCCGCGCAGAACGACCGGCGTCCCGCCCAGCTCGGCGACGCCGACCTCGAACGAGACGCGGGTACGCGTCGACGGCGCCTCGAAGACGAGCGCGACGCTCTTGCCGGCGAGCGCGCTCGACGCGAGCCGGTCGGCCTTCAGCTCGGCGGCGCGGTCGATCAGTGCGGTCAGCTCGGCGCGCGTAAGCTCGGCGCCGGTCAGGAAATGGCGAGTCACCCCGGCATCGTATTGCGGCTCCTCAGCTGGAACCTGTTCCACGGGCGCGACTGTCCGCCGAACCCCGCCCTGTCGACCTGGCGCTCGCGGCTGCTGCGCAGCGACGAGCGTGACGCGACCCATGTGCAGGTCAACAGGCCGCTGCGGACCGAATTCGCCGCCCGGCTGGCAGGCTGGGACTGGGACGTCGCGTTGCTGCAGGAGGCGCCGCCGCGCTGGCTCCCCGAGCTCGCGCGGGCGAGCCACGCCGGCGGCGTGCGGGACCTGACCTCGCGCAACTCCTTCCCCACGCTGCGGGCGCGTCTGGCCGACTGGAGCCCCGACCTCATGCGCTCGGCCGAGGGCGGCTCGAACATGCTGCTGGCCCGCCGCCCGGCGCGGATCGTCGCCACCGCCGCGGCTACGCTGGCGACGACTCCCGAGCGGCGACGGATGCTGATGGCGCGCCTGGAGCTCTCCGGCGGACGGCGGATCGTCGTCTGCTGCCTCCACTTGTCGGTGCCGAGCACGGGCCAGGGCGCGGACGAGGCGATGCGCGCCGCGGAGATCGCCAGCGCGTGGGCGGCGGGCGACCCGCTGGTCGTGGGCGGCGACTTCAATCTGCGTCCCGTCCACCACGGTCGAGCCTTCGACGAGCTGCGCGAGCGGTTCGGGCTCGAGCGGCCGACCGGGCCGCGGGCGATCGACCACCTGTTGGCGGCGGAGGCGCTCGACACGGTCGCGGCGCCGGTCGCGCTCGCCGCGGTCGAGCGCGAGGTCGCTGGGCCCGGCGGGCTGGCGATCAGGCTGTCCGACCACGCCCCGGTCGTCGGCGCGTTCGGCCTGCGATAGTCCGCGGCGCACCAGCGAACCGACTCGACCGGGAGGCAGTTCCAGATGGCGGAGCAGCGGAGCAGCGGCACCGGGGGGCGCACGAAGGACGACGGATCGAGGAAGGCGGCGACCGGCAGCGTCCACGAGCTGCGCGAGGCGCTCAGCAGCCTGATCGACCCGCTCGGCATGGTGATGCTCACGCGCGAGCGGATCGAGGAGGCGCTCAACGACGCGGTCAGCCGCGGCCGCGTGACCGCCGACGACGCGCAGGACCTCGTCGCGAGCCTGATCGAGCGTGGCCGGCGCCAGGCCGACGACGTGCTCGGCGAGCTCGAGGACCTGGTCTCGCACAAGGCCGACCGGGCGCGCGCGAAGGCAGGCAAGGCCCGCCGCGCGGCCGGCATGGGCGCGACCTTCCCGATCGCCGGCTACGAGGACCTGACCGCGGCCCAGGTGCAGGCGCGACTCGACGGCCTCGCCGACGCCGACCTGCGCAAGGTGCGCGACCACGAGAAGCGCCACGCCAACCGCAAGACCGTGCTGCGCGCGATCGACCAACGCCTCAAGTGACCGAACGCAGCAGAGGTCCTCGGCGCGACGAGGAGCTGGAGGTGACGATCGAGTCGCTCGCCTACGGCGGCGCGGGCGTCGGCCGCGCCGAGGGCTTCGTCGTCTTCGTGCGCGGCGGGCTGCCCGGCGACCGCGTTCGCGCGCGGGTCGGCAAGGCGAAGCGCTCCTATGCCGAGGCGACGGTCGTCGAGCTGCTCGAGCCGTCGCCCGATCGCATCGAGCCGGCGGTCGCGCACCCCGGCGCGCCCTGGCAGGCGCTGCCCTACGAGCGCCAGCTCGAGGTCAAGCAGGCGCAGGTCGTGGAGGCGCTCGAGCGGCTCGGTGGCTTCGAGGCGCCGCCGGTCGAGCCGATCCTGCCGGCGGTCGACCAGCTGCGCTACCGCAACAAGGTCGAGTACTCGTTCGGCGAGGACGAGGCCGGGCGGATGGTGCTCGTCGATCACGTCCCAGCGGCCGGCGCGGTGCGAGC
>DATABO010000057.1:0-23908 GCA_036259535.1 Thermoleophilaceae bacterium | reverse complement strand
GTACTGGCGCCAGCGCGCGCTGGCGCCCTCCTCGACCGACCGCCGGCAGCGGGCGGCGACCAGCCGCTCGTACGGAGCGACGATCCGACCCGCCACGCGGTCCGGCGACGACGGCGACGGCGAGATCGCGCCGGCGCGGGTGAGATGGCCGAGCACCGCGCGCAGGCGGTCGGGCATGCCGCCGACCGCCCCGACCAGGTCGGCGGCGTCGACCACATAGCGCCCGCCCTCGCCGGCCGCCACCCGCAGCCGCTCGTAGAGCGCGGCGGGCAGCCGCTCGTCGACCTCCTCGCGCTTGATGAAGTGGACGTGGAGCGCCTTGTCGCGGTTCTCGGCGAGCAGCAGCGCGCGGGCCGGCAGGCCGTCGCGGCCGCCACGCCCGGCCTCCTGGTAGTAGGCCTCGAGGGAGGACGGCACGCTGGCGTGGATCACGGTCCGGACGTTCGGCTTGTCGACGCCCATCCCGAAGGCGTTGGTCGCGACGATCACGCGCGCCTCGTCGGCGAGGAAGGCGCGCTGGACAGTGGCGCGCGTCTCGCGATCGAGGCCTGCGTGGTAGGCGAGCGCCTGCTCGCCGAGCGCTGCGGTCAGCTGCTCGGCGATCTCCTCGGTCCCCGCACGCGTGCCCGCATAGACGATCGCCGGCAGCGCTCCCGGCTCGGCGAGGGTCTGGGCGATCAGCGCGCGCTTCTCGTGGCCTGCGGGCCGAGCGACCGCGAAGGACAGGTTCGGCCGGTCGAAGCCGGTCGAGACCTTGACCGGGTCGTCGAGCCCGAGCCGCCGTGCGATGTCGAGCGCCACGCGCGCCGTGGCGGTCGCCGTCGAGGCGACGATCGAGCCGGCGCCGAGGTAGCGCGCGGCGTCTGCGAGACGGAAGTAGTCCGGCCGGAAGTCGTGCCCCCACTGCGACACGCAGTGCGCCTCGTCGACGACGAAGAGCCCGATGCGGGCGTCCTGCATCGCCTCGAGGAAGCCGGGCGAGGCGAAGCGCTCGGGCGCCACGTAGAGCAGGCTGAGGTCCCCGCAAGCGGCGCGGCGCAGCGTCTCGGCGTTCGTGGCGGCGTCGCGCTGGGCGTTGACGAGCGCGACGCGATCGCCGAGGCCGCGCGCCTGAAGCGCCTCGACCTGGTCCTGCATCAGCGCCACCAGCGGAGAGACGACGATCGTCAGGTCGTCGCGCATCAGCGCCGGCAGCTGGTAGCAGAGCGACTTGCCCGAGCCGGTCGGCATCACGACCAGCACGTCGCGCCCGGCGAGCGCCGCCTCGCAGGCCTCGCGCTGCCCCGGCCGGAACGCGGAGAAGCCGAAGTGATCCTGTAGCGCCTTGCCGAGCTCCATCGCCCGGCCACAGTACCGCCGGCCTCGGCCGTGAAACGGGGCAGAGGGCGTGTCGTCGCATACGTCGCCGACTGAGGCACTTGCGATCTGGAACGAAGCCGCGACACTGTCGTCTGGTGGGCGATCATCCGCAGCCGAGCGCGACGGACGACCGTGCAGAGGTCGTGATCCGTCGCTACGGCGAGGCGCTCCGGATCGGCGACCCCGAGCGGGCAATCGCGGCAGCAGACGTGGCGGTCGCCGCCGGCATGACGGCTGCCGCCACCGAGGCGCGGATCATCGCACCGGCGATGCAGTGGATCGGCGACCTCTGGGAGCGCGGGGCGATCGGCGTCGCCGACGAGCACCTCGCCACGGCGATCAGCGACAGCGCGCTGGCACACCTCTATCCGCGCCTGCAGACGGCGGCTCCGCGCTCGCGCGAGCGGGTGCTGGTCTCGACCGTCCAGGACGAGCGCCACGTGCTCGGCCTGCGAATGGTCGCCGACGCGCTCGAGGGCGCCGGCTTCGACGTCCTCTACCTCGGCGGGGACGTCCCTCCCGGCGCGCTGCTCGACGCCTGCCGCAAGCACGGCCCGGCGGTGGTCGCGCTCGGCGTGACGATGCACGTGAACCTGCCCGCGCTGCTCGGCGAGGTCACCGCGCTGGCGGCACTCGACGACCCGCCGCAGGTCGTGCTCGGCGGTCAGGGCATCCCGGCCTCGGTTCGCGAGGAGCTGGCCGCGCCGGTCCTCGCCAGCAGCGAGCATGCGGTCGAGGCGGTCGAGCGGCTGCTCAACGACCCGGCGCCGGTCCTGCCGCCCCCGCCGTCGCTGCTCGTGCGCTCGATCACCGAGCTCGCGCCGCCGCGGCGGGACTACGAGGACAGCGACGCCCTCGCCGAGCGGTTCGCCGCCGCGACCCTCTCGGCTGCCGACACCGCGCGCGAGCAGGCCCGAAGAGCGACCTAGCTGGGGCTGACGCCGACGACCGGCAGCTCGAACGCGTACTTGCCCTGCGCGTCGCCGGTGCCGTCGAGCGGGTACTCGCCGGAGAAGCAGGCGTCGCAGTGGGTGTCGCGCTCGGCGCGGATCGCCTCGTAGACCCCCTCGAGCGAGAGGTAGGCGAGCGAGTCGCACTCCAGCTCGGCGGCGATCTCCTCGACGCTGCGCCCGTGGGCGACCATCTCGTCGGTGGTCGACATGTCGACGCCGTAGTGGCAGGGGTAGCGGATCGGCGGCGCCGAGATCCGCATGTGGACCTCGAGCGCGCCGGCGCCGCGCAGCATCTGGACGATCTGGCGCGTGGTGTTGCCGCGCACGATCGAGTCGTCGACGACGACCAGCCGCTTGCCCTCGACCACCTCGCGCAGCGGGTTGAACTTCATCCGCAGGCCGTGCTTGCGCAGCTCCTGGCCGGGCTGGATGAAGGTGCGCGCGACGTAGCGGTTCTTGATCAGGCCCTCGTCGCGCGGGATCCCCGAGGCCTTCGAGAAGCCCGCGGCGGCCGGGTTGCCGGAGTCGGGCACGGCGACGACGACGTCGGCCTCGGCCGGCGACTCGCGCCAGAGGATCTCGCCCATCTTGCGCCGCGAGACCTGGGTGCGGTTGCCGCCGAGGATCGAGTCGGGCCGCGCGAAGTAGATGTGCTCGAAGACGCAGAACGCCTTGCGCGGCGACTCGATCGCCTGCCGCGACTCGAGGCCCGCCTCGTCGATCGCGACCAGCTCACCCGGCTCGACCTCGCGCACCAGCTCGGCGCCGATGATGTCGAACGCGCAGCTCTCCGAGGCCACGCAGAACCTGTCGCCGAGCCGCCCCAGCGACAGCGGCCGCAGGCCGGCGCCGTCGCGGAACGCGATCAGCTTGTCGGTGGTCATCACGACGGTCGAGAACGCGCCCTGCAGGCGCGGCAGCGTGTCGGCGAGCGCCTCCTCGATCGTGTCGGCCTCGTGGGTCGACAGCAGCGCGGCGATGATCTCGGAGTCCGAGGTCGAGCGGAACGACACGCCCTTGTCGAGCAGCTCGCCGTGCAGCTCGACGGCGTTGATCAGGTTGCCGTTGTGCGCCAGCGCGAGCTGGCGCCGGTCCGAGCGGTAGACCGGCTGGGCGTTCTCCCAGGCCGAGGACCCCGTCGTCGAGTAGCGCACGTGGCCGATCGCCATGTTCCCGGTCAGCGCCTGCAGCTTCTGCTCGTCGAAGACCTGCGACACCAGGCCGAGGTCGCGCACGGTCATGATGTGGCCGCCGTCGCAGGCCGCGATCCCAGCCGACTCCTGACCCCGGTGCTGAAGCGCGAACAGCCCGAAGTAGGCCAGCCGCGCGACCTCGGACTCGGGCGCGAGTACGCCGAACACGCCGCACTCGTCGCGCGGCCCGTCGCGATCGGGGATCGGATCAGAGGTCATGAGACCAGTCGGGGAAGCGCCGGCCAGGCTAGCCTGCTTCAGGCCCGGCACGGATCCCTCAGGGTACCAGCGGCAGGATCGGTTCCGGGACGGCTGACGGGCACCACTCGCGCGATGCTGACGCGCTCGCCGGACGATCTCCGACCGCGGAGCGCCGACGCGCGACTGCGGCGAGGGCCTTAGGAGATGTCCACGGGGCACTCCGCCTCGGCGACCTCGCGGCCGTAGCCGACGCCCCCAGCGCCCTCGTGCTCCCACTCGAGGACCTCACCGCCCGGCAGCTCGACCGCGATCGCCGTCCGCACGTTGTGGGAGGAGTGCGACTCCCCGAACACGATCCGCTTGCGCCCCTGGCCGTCGAGCTGGAAGCCGGCCGTCAGCGGTGGGAACGCCTCCGCCTGCCAGAAGTAGGTCCCCGCGGCGCCCGGCTGGGGGGGATCGGTGCTGACGTCGACGCAGTTGACGCCTGACGGCGTGTGCATCATGTCGACTAGAAGCTTCGGCGCCGCGGGCACCAGCGTCTCGCCGGGCGGTGGCGGCGGAACCGGAGCGGGCTGCGGCAAAGGGGGGACCAGGGGAATCGGCTTCGGCTTCTGGTCGGACTTCGGCTGCTCGCACAGCCAGAGCAGCGTGCCTTTGACGCAGGCCTTCGACTCGAGCGACAGCTTCAGCTTCTCGATCGCGTCCTCGCGCTTCTGGACGGGGCCGGCGAACGCCTGGAGCAGCGCCTTGCGAAACGCCCGCTCGTCGATGCGCTTCTCATAGCCCTTGTCGTCGAGCTTCTTGATCAGCTTCTTCGCCGACTTGGTCTTGGCGAGGACCTTGGCGGTCTTCTCGAGGTTGTCGAGCGCGTTCTTCGACTGCGCCAGCTTGATCTTCCCGACGACCTTGACGTCACCCGCGCCGACCTTGGCACGGCGGGCGCCGATGGCGAGCGGCTTCGAGGTCGCGCCTCGCGCGACGTTCCGCATCGCCTGCTGCTCGGCCTCCTTGAGTGCGTCGAGGAACTCGCGGATCTGCGCGATCAGCCGACTCATCTCCGCCTGCAGCTGGGCGAGCTCCTTGCCGCTCGCGACGCGCATCTGCTGCTCGAGCCGCTGCCGCTCGAGCCGCGCGGCGTCCAGCTCCTGCTCGAGCTTCTGCTTCTCCTCGCGCAGCTCCTGGATCGAGCGTCCCAAGCCGGTTGCGACGGACCCGCCGGTGCCCAGCTCGAAGGCGAGGCTCTTGAAGCTTCCGCCCGACACTCTGGCGCCCTGCGGCCGCGTCACGGCGAGGAGCGCGGTCACCCTCATCACCTCGCCTGCCGTCCTCACGGCAAACGAGCTGAGCACCGGGGGCGGCAGCTTCACGCCGGTCGGCTGGAGCGTCAGCCCGCGGATCAGCTCGAGCCGGTCGCCCTGGGTTGGAGGAGGCTCGACCTCGACCTCGACGACCCCGACCGTCATGTCGCCGAAGGTCGGCATCTGGATGTTGAAGCTGGTGCCGGCCACCGCCGTCGATGGGCCGACCGTGGCGGCCGCGACGAGCGCGATGACGAGCGCCCCACTGGCTCTCCAAGTCCCCCGCGTGCTCAAAGCTCTTCCACGTCCTCCATGCCGCGCGCACGAACATGTATCACAGCGATGCCGGTTGCTGGGGTCGAAGGCCTCTCTAGGAGAAGGCTCCGCCGAGGCGCCCATGGGCACCTCGCAGCTCGGCGAGCGGGACGTCGAGCCGGGCGCCATCGCCAACGCGCAGCGAGTCGCCGCCTACGATGCCGAAGCGGTCGAGCGGGATGCGCTCGGCGAGCGAGCCGATGGCCTCGGGCGGGCCCGCGACGACGAAGCCGCCGACACCCTCGCCGAACATGTACGGCTCGAGCGCTGCCCAGTCGACGTCGGCGGAACCGAAGTCGAGCCGGGCGCCGATGTCGCCAGCGAGGCAGCACTCGGCGATCGCCACGAGCAGGCCGCCCTCGGCGATGTCGTGGGCGCTGGCGAGGTCGCCGGCGCGAACGGCGTCGCGGACGGCGTCCTGAGCTCGCTCGACGGCGGCGAAGTCGATGTCGGGCAACGAGGTCGGCAGCGGCTCGCCGCGCAGCTTCGCAAGCTCGGAGCCCGCGAGCGAGGGCTGCGGCGTGCCGACCATCGCGATCGTGTGGCCCTCCTCGCGGAAGCCGATGCCGACCGCGGCCGCGCGTGCGGCGTCGGGGACCAGCCCGACCATGCCGACGACCGGCGTCGGGTAGATCGGGCCGTCGCCGGACTGGTTGTAGAGCGAGACGTTGCCGCCGACGACCGGGACGCCGAGCTCGTTGAGCGCGTCGGCCATCCCGTCGACCGAGCGCGAGAGCTGCCAAGCGATGTGCGGCTTCTCGGGGTTGCCGAAGTTGAGGCAGTTGGTCAGGCCGAGCGGCTCGGCGCCGACGCAGGCGAGGTTGGAGGCGCACTCGAGCACCGCCTCGACCGTGCCCCAGTACGGGTCGCAGGCGACGCGGCGGCCGTTGCCGTCGATCGAGACCGCGATCGCGCTCGACCCCCCGGTGTCGTGCCTGAGCTGGAGCACCGCGGCGTCGGCGGCCTCCGGCCGGCGCACGGTGCGCGACTGCACGAGCGAGTCGTACTGCTCGAAGAGGGGCCGGCGCGAGGCGATGTTCGAGGAGCCGAGCAGTGCGAGCAGGTTCTCGGCCACGTCGTCGCTCGGCGCGAGCGTCCGCCGCGGCGCGGGATAGATCTGCTCGGCGGGCTGCTCCGGCGCGAGGCCGTAGAGCGGGCAGTCGTCGACTAGCGCCTCGACCGGCATGTCGCCGACCAGCTCGTCGCCGTCGTAGACGCGCAGGTGGCGGCTGTCGGTCACCGAGCCGATCACCGTGCAGCGGACCTCCCAGCGCTCGCAGACCGCCTCGACGGCCGCGAGCTGCGCGGGCTCGACCACTGCGAGCATCCGCTCCTGCGACTCCGAGACCATGATCTCGAACGGCTCCAGGTCCGGCTCGCGCAGCGGGACCTTCGACACGTCGACGTCGAGTCCGACCTCGCCCTTCGAGGCCATCTCGGACGAGGACGACGAGAGGCCGGCCGCGCCGAGGTCCTGCAGCGAAGCCAGCAGCTCGCGGTCGAGCAGCTCGAGGCAGGCCTCCATCACCTTCTTCTCCTCGAACGGGTCGCCGATCTGAACGGTCGGCCGCTTGTCGGCGTCCTCGCTGTCGAGCTCGGCGCTCGCCAGCACCGACGCTCCGCCGATGCCGTCGCGACCGGTGCGCGCGCCCATCAGCACGAGGTGGTTGCCCACGCCCGCGGCGGCGCTGCGCGTAAGCCGCTCCTGCGGTGCTATCCCCAGGCACATCGCGTTGACGAGGCAGTTCTGCTCGTACGGCCCCTCGAAGTAGACCTCGCCGCCGACGGTCGCGACGCCGATCGAGTTGCCGTAGTGGCCGATGCCCGAGACCGCACCGTCGAGCAGGTAGCGCGAGCGCGAGGAGTCGAGCTCGCCGAAGCGCAGCGAGTCGAGCACGGCGATCGGCCGGGCGCCGACGGCGAAGATGTCGCGCATGATGCCGCCGACGCCGGTGGCCGCTCCCTGGAACGGCTCGACCGCGCTCGGATGGTTGTGCGACTCGACCTTGAACGCGATCGCCAGCCCGTCGCCGACGTCGACCGCGCCGGCGTTCTCGCCCGGCCCCATCAGCAGGTGCGGGCCCTCGACCGGCAGCCGCCCGAGCAGCTTCTTCGAGTGCTTGTAGGCGCAGTGCTCGGACCACATCAGCGAGAAGACCGCGAGCTCCAAGCCGTTGGGCGCGCGGTCCAGCTTGGCGCAGATGAGGTCGTACTCGGAGTCGGTCAGACCGAGGTCACGCCACACGGCGGCCTCAGTGGTCACGCCGCCACCATCCGGGCCGCCGACGCGAAGAGGCAGGCGCCGTCGGCCGAACCGGTGAGCGGGTCGACGGCGTGCTCGGGGTGGGGCATCAGGCCGACGACGTTGCGGTCGCGGTTGCAGACGCCGGCGACGTCGCGGACCGAGCCGTTGGGGTTCCAGCTCTCGGCGTAGCGGAAGACCACTTGGCCGGCGTCCTCCATCTCGGCGAGCGTCTCGTCGGGCGCGTAGTAGCGCCCGGTCGTGTGCTTGACGGGGATCGAGAGCGTCTGGCCTACGGCGCATGCGCGCGTGAAGGGGGTGTCGGGATTGACGACCTGCACGTCGACCTGGCGGCAGAGAAAGCGCAGCTCGGTGTTCGGCAGCAGCGCGCCGGGGAGCAGGCCGGCCTCGCACAGGACCTGGAAGCCGTTGCAGATCCCGAGCACCGGGCCGCCGTCGCGGGCGAACTCGGCGACCGCCTCCATCACCGGCGAGAACTGGGCGATCGCGCCGACGCGCAGGTAGTCCCCGTAGCTGAAGCCGCCGGGGATGACGACGGCGTCGACGCCCCTCAGGTCGCGGTCGCCGTGCCAGAGGATCTCGGCATCGCCCTGCTGCTCGCAGGCGAGCACGGCGTCGACCTCGTCGCAGGAGCCGGGGAACCTGACGACGCCGAACTTCACTCGACCGCGAGAACTTCGTAGTCCTCGATGAGCGGGTTGGCCAGCAGCCGCTCGCACATCTCCGGGACCGCGTCGACGCTCTCGACGTCGAGCTCGACCAGCCGGCCGACGTGGACGTTCGCCACGCCCTCGAAGCCGAGCGCCGGCAGCGCGCGCTCGACCGCCTGGCCCTGCGGGTCGAGGATGCCCTCCTTGGGTCGGATCAGGACCCGCGCCCTCACGCCGCGCTTCCGCTGCGCTCGAGCCAAGCCGAGAACGGCTCGTCGGCGATCCGCTCGTAAGCCTCGACGTAGCGCGCCCGGGTCCCGGCGATCACGTCCTCGGGGATCGCCGGCGCCGGCGGCGACTTGTCCCAGCCCGAGCCCGACGCCCAGTCGCGCACGAACTGCTTGTCGAAGCTCGGCTGGCCGCGGCCGGGCTCGTAGCCGTCGGCGGGCCAGAAGCGCGACGAGTCGGGCGTCAGCGCCTCGTCGGCGAGCACGATCGTCCCGTCGGATCGCCGCCCGAACTCGAACTTCGTGTCGGCCAGGATGATCCCCCGCTCGCGCGCATGCGCGGCGCCGAGCTCGTAGAGCGCCAGCGACAGCCGCCGCAGCTCCTCGAGCAGCGGCCGGTCGCCGAGGATCTCGGCGGCGCGGTCGAAGTCGACGTTCTCGTCGTGGTCGCCGACAGCGGCCTTCGTCGCCGGCGTGAAGATCGGCTCCGGCAGCTGCTCGGACTCGCGCAGCCCCGACGGCAGCTCGATCCCGCAGACCGCGCCGGTGGCCTGGTAGTCCTTCCAGCCCGAGCCCGTGATGTATCCGCGCACGACGCACTCGACCTGCGCCATCTCCAGCCGCTCGACCAGCAGCCCGCGGCCGCGCACCTCGTCGGGGACGTCGGCATAGGAGACCAGGTGGTTCGGGACGATGTCGCTCGTCCGCTCGAACCAGAAGCACGAAAGCCCCGTCAGAACCTTCCCCTTGTCCGGGATCGGCGTCGGGTGGACCGCGTCGTAGGTCGAGATTCGGTCGGACGTGACCAGCACCAGCCGGTCCTCGCCGGCGGCGTAGATGTCGCGGACCTTGCCCTGTGCGATCGGCTCGAGTCCGTCCAAGCTGGAGGCTGCGCACACGCCCGCGAGGCTACCAGCGGCGGCGGCCGGGACGGCCCGATGGCCGGCCCTCCGCGCTCGTGCGGCGACCGCCGCGCGGGCTGGGCGGGCCCTTGCAGCGATTGGCGAAAATCGCCGATGTCAATTACGTTCGCGCGATTGCCGATTTCGATCAGTAGGTAACTGCTAGTAACACACCGCCCGCGAAGCTACGACGGGCGGGGAGGGCGAGGGATGGGTTCACACACGGCGGCGCGGTCGAGCCATTGAGCACGACTCAGCACCGAATAGGCGACTACCTGCAGTACGAGCTGTACCACCTGCTCGGGGCGTACGGCGTCGCGGAGCGACGGCTGGCGGCACTGCAACGCAGGCTCGAGCGCTCATACGACGAGCGCAATCCGAAGCACGGCGTCGAGGACGGCGGCGAGCGCGACGAGCTGCTGCGCCTGATTCGGATCTCGCGCCGCTACAACGAGCAGCTGGGCAGCTCCCGTCACGCCGCTGGCGACGTCAGGCACCCGATCCCGGAGAAGCTCCCGCTCTCGCTGCCCGAGCGCTTCTCCTTCGAGGCGACCGGGCGCGGAGTGGAGGATGCGCGCCGCAACCCGTGGGCCGCGCCGATGACCTGGGCCTGGGTGTCGCGCTTCTACGACACGGCGATCTTCGCACTCGACCATGCGCAGTCAGGTGCGACGCTGGACGACCCCCACGATCAGGCGATCGTGGCCCAGCTCGCCGAGAACCTGGTCTGTCGCCGCTATCTGTCCTCGGGCAAGGAGGCGGACGACACCGAGCGGCGCGATCGGCGCCTGAAGCGCTACGTCGAGCGTCGTGCCGCGGCCGAGCGCGCGCTCCCGGGTCGCGTCGATGCCGACGCAGCGGTGATGAGCGACGGACACGAGGAGGGCAGGCGCGGCACCGACGCGCACGTCCCTCGCTCTCCGCACGAATTCCTTCACCGGATCGCCACGGACAACCTGGACTCGGGCGGCGCCGGGGCGGGATCGCTGCCGCTGTTCGTGATCAGCGCCCAGGCCGAGGCGCATCTCAGCATGCACGGGGTCGAGGCCTGGCGGTCCATGCGACTCGACTCGCACGCGTCGCTCGCGGCTCACCGCGACGACTGGCTCGAGGAGGAGATCGGCCGCTCGATCGTGCTCTCGACGTTCGCCTACTGCGTGAGCCGCTCGGCCCCCTGGATCTTCGCCGAGGACGCCAAGGAATGCCGGACGGTGTTCGAGCGCTGCCCCGAGGCGTGGCAGAACGTGGTCCCGACGCGCTGCATGTGGATCGCGAGTCAGGTGAGCTTGCTGGCACTGCACCGCCGTGCCTATGCGCGGTCGCTGATCCGCGACGCCGAGGGCGCCTACAACGACTACCACAAGCTCCAGCGCCTGATCCGCGACAGCAGGCGGCGAATCCGCTCCGCCCCCGTCCACGTGGACGGGGCGCTCGAGTTCCTGGCCGGCCTGGACGCCCAGGCTCACCACCACATCGGCGAGCTCTACCGGTCCAAGCACGCCCACAAGCCGGCCGGCAACCACTTCCGCGCCGCCTCCCACGAGCTCGAGCGACTCGCGGAGGACGTCGAGATGAAGGAGGTGCTGACCAACTCGCGCTGGCACGTCCAGCTTCACGTCAGCCACGGCAAGACCAAGTACGAGATGGGCCGTGTCAAAGAGAGCCTGTGCTGGCACCTGCGGGGTTGGAAGGGCTTCCTCGAGCTGCTTGCCGCGGACACCGAGACCCAGACCAACACCGAGGAGATCGACAAGGCGATCGACTGGCTCACCGACGTCCTGTTCGAGCCCGAGCTGCTCAAGACCGACGTCCAGCGCTACCTCACACCGGTGATCGACCAGATGAAGCGGATCTCCGTCGACGACAGGCTCGCTGCGCTCGCTGCAGACATCCTCCTGCGGCTGGGGCATCTGCTGTTCGTCCTCAACCTCGGTCTCGATGGCGACAGTTGCGAGCCGGCCGAGACCCCTGGCGACAAGTTCCCCGGGGAGATCGAGGCTGCCCGCCGGATCGAGCAGAGCCTCGCCTTCCCCTGTCTGCAGAAGGCGGCGCAGTGCGACAACCGGAGCACGCTGATCGGCGCCGACCTGCTCAAGGCGCGCTTTCGCTTTCGCTCGTGGTTCGGGGGCAAGCTGCACCCCGCCTACGACACCCTGCTGATGCCGACCGAGCTCGAGGAGGTCGCCAAGCAGTGGCCGCGCGGAGGGGACGACTACGAGCGCCTGGCCCGCGTCACCGAGTACCTGATCCTG
This sequence comes from Thermoleophilaceae bacterium, assembly GCA_036259535.1. Taxonomy (GTDB): domain Bacteria; phylum Actinomycetota; class Thermoleophilia; order Solirubrobacterales; family Thermoleophilaceae; genus JAAYBF01. The sequence goes on along the minus strand of DATABO010000057.1, from coordinate 12,295 downwards.
CGCGCCCAGCTGCACAAGAGCATCCCGCTGCCCGAGAACGGCGGGACGACGATCTCGATGCTGCCCGAGGCCGAGAACGCCGCGATCGCCGGCGAGGTGCTGCTCAACTTCTTCATGCACACCGACAGCATCAACGTCCGCAAGTCGCAGGCGCACCGGTTCCTGATGAAGCCGGAGAACATGGACGAGCTCCCGGACGCCAGCCAGCGACCGGCGATCGAGTTCATCTGCATGCGCCGCTACAGCTCGGCGTTCCCGCTGCTACCACGGCCGTCGGCGTTCCGGGCGCTGGGTGGGGGGTACTTCGTCCGTCTGCACGCCACCAGAGGAGAGGGGCACGAGCCGCAAGCGCCGTTCGGGATCGTCGTCGACCCGGGCGTCGACTTCATCGAGAACCTGTACCGCACGGGATTCGCGGTCAGCGACGTCGACATGATCGTGGTCACCCACGACCACGTCGACCATCTCGGATCGCTCGACCCGCTCCTGTCGCTGCTGCACGAGCAGTCCCAGCTGCGCGAGGATGAGAACGACCCCAACGGCGGGAAGGACTGGCCGACGATCTTCGTCAGCGAGTCGGTCAAGCAACGCTACGCGGACGTGACGAAGGTCGGCGGCGGGGACTTCCTCCTGCTCAGCGATCTGACCGTCGACCGTCAGGTCGACGGCGCCGTCCCGGGCCTGCCCGCCGGCTTCGAGATCGTCGCGATGTCGACAGCGGACATCGACGGCCAGGGCCATGAGGACCTGAGCAACTGCCCCTCCTACGGCCTCTGCATCAGAGCCGTCGACGGGCCGAGCCTGGCGATCGCCGGTGACACGCCGCCACCTCCCGAGCGTGGGACCCGACAATACGACGTCTGGCAGGCGTCATGGGGAGAGAGCCTGCGCGCGGACGCCATGGTCGCGCACCTCAGCACGATCCCGCTGACCGAGCTTCGACAGATGACCTCGCTCGACGCCGCCGCGCAGCCGGTCGAGAACGAGGCGAGACAGGACGTCGAGCGAATCGCCGAGGAGCTGCGCGACTATGCGAGGTCGCTTCCGGCGCAGCGGATGGACGGCCTCGCCACGCACGTCAGCTCGATCGCCGACGGATGCGACTCGATCGCCAAGAGCGCGGGCCCCGGAGTCACCGACTCCGACCTCAGCGACATGACCGACGACCTCGACGGACGGGCCAACGGTCTCAAGAAGGCGTTGAAGCACACGAAGGGAGAGTTCGACGCTCGGCCCAGTGTCGAGGCGCTGCTGAACCGGACGCGGGCATTCGTGGAGCGGCTCGAGAAGATGCCGATCTACCGCAATCAGCTGCACGACATACGCGATCAGCTCGAGGCCGCTCACCCGCGCCTGCGCTCTCAGCTCGAGTTCGCCTTCTGGCTGCGGTCGGCCGACGACGAGACGGTGGCACGACTGGTCAAGAAGGTCTCGAATTGGAAGCCGCCCCGGTATCACTCCTACCTGGGTGGCACGCTGGCCTGGGCGCGCGAGTACCGCCTCGCCCGCGAGCGGGAGCGCGACGGCCTCTTCGTGATCGGCGAGCTGAGCGAGGAGCTCGGCACGGCGCGGGGCAAGGTCGCGGGACGGTTGAACGAGACGATCTTCCGCTCCGGCGACTCGGACGCGAGTGGCCGCCTGCGAGCCATCACCTCCGACATCGGGCTCCATGTGCTGCTCGAGCCGCGGGACGGTGGGGGCACGGAGACGTCGATCCTCTGCACGACGTGCAACCTCGACGAGGATCGCGTGTCGGACGAGCGCTTCCATGCCGCCCACGAGATCCGCGAGGTCTGCGTCAAGGGCGAGAACGAGGGGATCTTCTACAACTGCGAGGAGCACAACCCCTCGACCCAGGAGGAGCCGATCTTCCTCGAGCAGCTCGAGCGGTTCGACATCTTCGGCCGATAGCGAAGCGCTCGGCCGAGTCGGTCAGCCCTCGATGACGTCGAGGCGGGCGACGATGTCGGCCGCGTGGCGGGTGAAGGCGGCGGGGTCGAAGATGGCGTCGAGGTCGAGCTCGGGGGCGGCGCGGGCGAGCAGGTCGCGGAACTCGACTCCCTCGTCCCAGGCGCGCTGGGCGTTCTCCTGGACGATCCGGTAGGCATCGTCGCGCGACCGGCCGGACTCGACGAGGGCGAGCAGCGCGCGTTGCGAGAAGAGGGCGCCGTGGGTGAGGTCGATGTTGGCGCGCATCCGATCGGCGTTCACGACCATTCCCTCGACCACGCGCGTCGCAAGATGGTGGGCGTAGTCGAGCAGGATCGTCGCGTCGGGCAGGGCGACGCGCTCGACCGAGGAGTGCGAGATGTCGCGCTCGTGCCAGAGCGCGACGTCCTCCAGCCCGGCCTGGGCGTAGCCGCGCAGCAGGCGCGCGATGCCGGTGATCCGCTCGGAGACGATCGGGTTGCGCTTGTGCGGCATCGCCGACGAGCCCTTCTGGCCGGCGCGGAACGGCTCGCGCGCCTCGAGCACCTCCGTCCGCTGGAGGTGGCGCAGCTCGGTGGCGAAGCGCTCGAGCCCGGCCCCGGCGAGCGCGACGGCCTCGAGCAGCTCGGCGTGGCGGTCGCGCGCGACGACCTGGGTCGAGACGTCCTCGCGCGCGAGGCCGATCCGCTCGAGGACGGCGGCCTCGAGATCGGGCCCGTTGGCGGCGTAGGTGCCGACGGCGCCCGAGAGCGCGCCGACCGACGCCTGCTCGACGGCGCGCTCGAGCCGGCGCAGGTTGCGATCGGCCTCGAAGGCGAAGCCCGCGAGCTTGACTCCGAAGGTGGTGGGCTCGGCGTGGATGCCGTGCGTGCGACCGACGCAGAGCGTGGCCGCGTGCTCGCGCGCGCGGGCCGCCAGGGCGTCGCGGTAGCCGCGTGCGCCGGTCACGAGAATCTTCCCGGCACGCGCGATCTGCAGGCCGAGCGCCGTGTCGAGCACGTCGGAGGAGGTCAGGCCGTGATGGACCCAGCGGCCCTCCTCGCCAACCGACGCGGCAACCACGTCGACGAACGCCGCGACGTCGTGGTCGGTCACCTGCTCCCGCTCCTTGACCGCCTCGACCGTGAAGCTGGCCCGCTCGCGCACGATCGCGGCGTCCTGCGCCGGCAGCGCGCCCGCGTCGGCCAGCGCATCGACGACGGCCAGCTCGACCGCGAGCCAGCCGTCGAGCTTGGCCTGCTCCGACCAGACGGCGCCCATCTCCGGGCGCGTGTAGCGCTCGATCACCGGCGCGCCCCGGGCGCGCCGCCGCGGCCGCTCACGCGTCGAGGATCCGCGCCGCGAGCACGGCGGCGTTCTTGGCGCCGTCGACGCCGACGCACGCGACCGGGACCCCGGGCGGCATCTGGGCGATCGCGAGCATCGCGTCCAGCCCCCCGGCGACCGAGGTCTTCGAGGTCAGCGGCACCCCGATCACCGGCAGCTCGGTGTGCGCGGCGACGACGCCCGGCAGCGCCGCTGCCAGCCCGGCGCCCGCGATGACCACCCGCAGCCCGCGCATGCGCGCGTTCTTCGCGTAGTCGGCGACCACGTCGGGGTCGCGGTGCGCGCTCATCACGCGGATCTCGTAGCGAATCCCGCGGTCCTCGAGCTCCTTTCCGGCCTTCTCCATCACCGGCATGTCGGACTTCGATCCCATCACGATCCCGACCCGCGGCGCGTCGACCGCGAGATCGTCGAACTGGTGCTCGACCTCGGTCTCGGTGACCGACTCGCGGCTCTCTTCTGGATCGTTCGTCATCCCGCCACCTCCTCTACGCGCGCGACCGCCCGCTCGGCGATGTCGCGACGCATCTGCTTGCCGTCGAATTGGATCCGCTCCGCGACCCGGTAGGCGTGCTCCCGGGCCTCGGCGGGCGTGGACCCTATCCCGGTCACGTTGAGGACACGTCCGCCGGCGGTGACGATCCGCCCGTCGCGCTCGGCCGTCCCGGCGTGCAGCAGTTCGACCTCGATCGAGTCGACGGCGCGCAGGCCGCTGATCTCGTCGCCGCTCGACGAGCTCGCCGGGTAGCCGGCAGACGCGAGAACGACGGTCACGGCCCAGTCCGGCGACCATTCGATCTCGACGTCCGCGAGGCCGCCCGGGCGGGTTGCGGCGTCGAGCAGCTCGAGCAGGTCGGAGGACAGCCGGGTCAGCACCGCCTGAGTCTCGGGGTCGCCGAAGCGGACGTTGTACTCGAGCACCTTCGGCCCGTCGGCGGTCATCATCAGGCCGGCGTAGAGGACACCGTGGAACGGTGTGCCACGGCGACGCAGCTCATCGACGATCGGCTGGTGGACGGCCAGCGCCAGCGCCTCGGCGTGCTCGCGGTCGATGCCCGGGACCGGCGAGTAGCTGCCCATGCCGCCGGTGTTCGGCCCCTCGTCGCCGTCGTAGATCCGCTTGTAGTCCTGCGCGGGAGCCATCGGGACGGCGCGCTGGCCGTCGCAGAGCGCGAGCAGCGAGAGCTCCTCGCCCTCGAGGAACTCCTCGATCACCACGTCGGTCTCGCCGAACCGGCGCTGGGTGAACAGCTCCTCGACCGCGGCGTGCGCGTCGGCCTCGTCCTGACAGATCGCAACCCCCTTGCCCGCGGCGAGCGTGTCGGCCTTGAGCACCAGCGGGTACGCGGCGGTCGCGAGTCGCTCGAGCGCCTCGGCGCGCGAGGTCAGGACGGCGTAGTCGGCCGTCGGCACGCCGACCGCCGCCATCAGCTCCTTGGCGTAGCGCTTCGACCCCTCGAGCCGGGCGGCCGCCTTGGTCGGCCCGAAGGCGCGGATCCCCGCCTCCCCGAGCGCGTCCACGACGCCAGCCACCAGCGGCGCCTCCGGCCCGACGACGACGAGGTCGACCTCGCGCTCGCGCGCCGCCGCGACCAGCCCGTCGACGTCGTCGACGGCGACGTCGAGGCACTCGACCTTGTCGCGCGCGATACCGGCGTTGCCCGGCGCGCAGAGCAGGTCGGGGTGCTGCGGGCTGCGCAGCAGCCGCCTGACGAGCGCGTGCTCGCGCCCGCCCGCGCCGATCACCAGGACGCGCGGCACGTCAGAGCGAGGCGATGAAGTCGTCGACCGGGATCGCCGTCAGCGACTCGTAGCGCGCCGTGCCGCGCGACCCGAGCTCGAGCGAGACGCGCGCCATCGTCGCCTCGTCGGGCGCCTCGACGACGTTGACGAAGTCGAAGCGGCCGAGGACGGCCCACTGCGCCTTGACCTCGGCGCCGAGCTGCTCGATCTCGCGGTTGACCTCGAGGATCCGCTGCGGGTTGTTCTTGATCGTCTGGACCCCCTCGGGGGTCAGCGTGCTGAGCAGTACGAAGGTGGGCAAGGCATTCCTTTCGAATCGACGCCGCCACAGCGGTTTCTCGCAGTTTTCCCGATCCGGCGCAAGGCCGGTAGCCTCGCCCCATGGCCGGCCGGATCTACGACGCCACCTGGGGCAGGGCGTTCGCCCTCGGCTACGACTTCTTCTTCGCGCGCGCGGAGCGCGGCGGGCTGCGCGAGCTGCGCCGCCGAGCGCTCGCCGACGCGTCGGGAAAGACGCTGGAGATCGGGGCGGGGACCGGCCTCAACCACGACCTCTATCCGCCGGCGGTGACGGCGCTGACGCTGACCGAGCCGTTCGAGCCGATGGCCCGCCAGCTGCGCGAGAAGGCCGGCGTCCTGACGCTCCCCGTCGATGTGGTCGAGGCTCCCGCGGACGCGCTGCCGTTCCCCGACGACAGCTTCGACACGGTCGTCCTGACCCTCGTCCTCTGCACCGTGCCCGAGCCGGACCGCGCGCTTGCCGAGATCGCGCGCGTGCTGAAGCCAGGCGGCCGCTTCCTCTTCCTCGAGCACGTCCGTGCGCCCGACCCCGATCTCGCGCGCTGGCAGGACCGGCTCGCCGGGCCATGGCGGGCCTTCGGGCACGGCTGCAACTGCAACCGCGACACGCTCGCGACGATCGAGCGCTCCGAGCTGACCGTCGAGCGTGCGGAGCGGGGCGAGATCCCGAAGATGCCGCCACTCGTCAAGCCGATGCTGATCGGCGCGGCTATCGTGGGCTCACCGCCCCGAACCGGAAGCCAAGCTTGAAGCTGCGCAGCGCCGTCGTCCCGACCCTCGCCCTCGCCGCGCTCGCAGTACCCGCGGCGGCCCCGGCCGCGACACTGAGCGTCGACAAGCAGTGCTACGGAGCTGGCGAGCGCGTCCAGTTCTCCGGCGGCGGCTACACCCCCAACGGGGAGGTGGCGCTCAGCGTCAGCGGGCAGCAGCTGGGGTTGGGCAACGCCAACCCGGTCGGCGAGTTCGCCGCCAGCCTCGGCGCGCCGGAGATCGACGGCAGGCGACGGACCGACGTCTTTACCGCGACCGACCAGGCGAACCTCGCGCTGACCGCCACCGTGCCGGTGCTGTTGACCTCGCTGAACGTCAGCGTCAAGCCGCGCAACGGCGACCCGAGCAAGCCGAAGCGAATCGTCGCGCGCGGGTTCACGACCGGCCGGGCGCTCTACGCCCATGTCCGGCGCGGCAAGGCAAAGCGCAACGTCAGGGTCGGCCGGCTGAAGGGGCCCTGCGGCACGCTCAACGTCAAGCGCCGGCTGTTCCCGCCCGACGCCGAGCCCGGCGTCTACAAGGTGCAGTTCGACGCCCGCCGCAGGTACTCGGCGAGCACCGCCCCGCAGGTCGCCTTCATGGTCACCGTCTTCCAGGCCTTCCGCTAGACGTCGACGTCGGGATAGCGCTCGCCCAGATGCTCGGCGAGCGCGGCGCGGACTGCCCGGCGCTCCTCCGACGACGCGAGCCGATACCGCCCAAGCAGGTCCTTCTGACCCTCGAGCGGCAGTCCCGCGATCTCCCAACGGACGGCCAGCCGCTCGAAGAGGTACTCGACGCGCCGCTGCCAGCGGTCCTCGGCACTGGCGGCCGGCTTGGCGTCGAGCTTGTCGAGCCCGCGGACTGTCCCGGCGCTCAACTCGTCGCGCAGCGTCAGGACGTTGCCGTCGGCATCGGCGTAGGAGCTGGTCGAGGTGGATGGCGGGCAGCCGACCTCGCGCTGCCGCTTGCGTGCCCGCTTGCCCATGGCCGCAGCGTAGAGCGCGGCGAATCGGCGCTGCGGGTCGGCGGCGGCTAGGCGCCGACGGCGGCGGCGGGCGTCTCCGCACGCGCGAAGGTCAGCTCGCCGTCGGCCGCGTCCACGCGCACCGTGTCGCCCGGAGCGAACTCGCCCTCGAGCAGCTTCAGCGCCAGCTTGTCGACCAGCTGGCGCTGCACCACCCTGCGCAGCGGCCGGGCGCCGTAGGCGGGGTCGTAGCCGAGGTTGCCGATCAGCGTCTTGGCGTCGTCGGTCAGCTCGATCGCGATCCCGCGCTCGCTCAGCCGGCCTGCCAGCCCGCTCACCGCCAGCTCGACGATCTCGCCGATCTGCGCGCGGGTCAGCGACTCGAACGCGACGATCTCGTCGAGGCGGTTGACGAACTCCGGCTTGAAGGTCGCCTGGACGCCCTCGAGCCCGCCGGCGACGTTCGATGTCATGATCAGCACCGCATTGGTGAAGTCGACCGTGCGGCCCTGGCCGTCGGTCAGGCGGCCGTCGTCCATCACCTGTAGCAGGATGTTGAAGACGTCGGCGTGGGCCTTCTCGATCTCGTCGAGCAGCACGACCGCGTAGGGGCGACGCCGCACCGCCTCGGTCAGCTGGCCGCCCTCGTCGTAGCCGACGTAGCCAGGCGGGGCGCCGACCAGCCGCGACACCGAGTGCTTCTCCATGTACTCGGACATGTCGATCCGCACCATCGCGTCCTCGGTGTCGAACATGAACTCCGCGAGCGCACGCGCAAGCTCGGTCTTGCCGACGCCGGTCGGGCCCATGAAGAGGAACGTGCCGATCGGCCGGTTGGGGTCCTGGAGCCCGGCGCGCGAGCGTCGCAGCGCGTTCGAGACGGCGGCGATCGCGTCGTCCTGGCCGATCACGCGGTCGTGCAGGCGGTCCTCCATGTGGATCAGCTTCTGGACCTCGGACTCCATCAGGCGCGAGACCGGGATGCCGGTCCAGCGGGCGACGACCTCGGCGACGTCCTCCTCGTCGACCTCCTCCTTGAGGAACTTGTTGCCGCCGCCGCTGTCGGCGCGCGCCTCGGCGTCGGCGAGCTGCTGCTGGAGCTCGGGAATGCGGCCGTAGCGCAGCTCGGCGGCGCGCTGCAGATCGGCCTCGCGCTCGGCCAGATCGACCTCGCGGGTCGCCTCCTCGAGCTGCTCGCGGACGTCGTTGATCGCGACGATCGCCTCCTTCTCGGCCTTCCACTCGGCGTTCATCGCGTTGAACTGCTCGCGCAGGTCGGCCATGTCGCGCTCGATCGCCTCGCGCCGCGCGACGCTCGCCTCGTCGGTCTCCTTCTCCAGCGCGGTCAGCTCGATCTCGAGCTGCATGATCCGGCGCTTGACCTCGTCGATCTCGGTCGGCACCGAGTCGATCTCGATCCGCAGCCGCGAGGCAGCCTCGTCGATCAGGTCGATCGCCTTGTCGGGCAGGAAGCGGTCGGCGATGTAGCGGTGCGAGAGCGTCGCAGCGGCGACGATCGCGGCGTCCTGGATCCGCACGCCGTGGTGGTTCTCGTAGCGCTCCTTGAGCCCGCGCAGGATCGCGATCGTGTCCTGCTCGGACGGCTCGTCGACCTGCACCGGCTGGAAGCGCCGCTCGAGCGCGGCGTCCTTCTCGATGTGCTTGCGGTACTCGTCGAGCGTCGTCGCGCCGACCGCGCGCAGCTCGCCGCGCGCGAGCATCGGCTTGAGCAGGTTGGCGGCGTCGACGGCGCCCTCGGCGGCGCCCGCGCCGACGATCGTGTGCAGCTCGTCGAGGAACAGGATGATCCGCCCCTCGCCCTCCTGTACCTCCTTGAGCACGGCCTTGAGCCGGTCCTCGAACTCGCCGCGGTACTTCGCGCCCGCGATCAGCGAGCCGATGTCGAGCGCGATCACGCGCCGGTCGCGCAGCGAGTCCGGAATGTCGCCGTCGACGATCCGCTGCGCGAGGCCCTCGACGATGGCGGTCTTGCCGACGCCGGGCTCGCCGATCAGCACGGGGTTGTTCTTGGTGCGGCGCGACAGCACCTGGATCACGCGCCGGATCTCGTCGTCGCGGCCGATGACCGGGTCGAGCTTGCCCTGCTCGGCGACGGCGGTCAGATCGCGACCGAACTGCTCGAGCGCCTGGTACTTCTCCTCGGGGTTCTGGTCGGTGACGCGGTGCGGGCCGCGGACCTCCGCGACGGCCTCGGCGATCCGCTCGCGCGCGGCGCCGACGTCGACCTGCGGGTCGGCGGCCAGCGCGAGCAGCAGGTGCTCGGTCGAGACGTACTCGTCGCCCATGCCGCGCGCCTCGTCGTCGGCGGCCTTGAGGATCTCGATCAGCTGCGCGCCGATCGCCGGCGTCGCGCTGGTGTCGCCGGTCACCGTCGGCAGCGCGTCTAGCGCGGCGTTGGCGGACCGCCGCACCGTCTCTGCCGACGCGCCGGCGCGCTCGAGCACCGGAGCGACGATCCCGCCCTCCTGCTCGAGCAGCGCGACCAGGAGGTGCTGCGGCGCGACCTCCGAGTTGCGGCGCGCGCCGGCCAGGCGCTGGGCAGCTGCCAGGGCCTCCTGGGACTTGACGGTGAAGCGGTCTGCTTGCATCTCGCTCTATCAGCCTCCGATGCGTAAGAAATCTAAGTCGATGTGCATCAGATTAGCAGCAGGGCACGGAGTTGTCTAGCCGTTCGGGCCGCCGCGCAAGCCGTTCTGTCCGCGAATCTCGTCGATCAGGGCGAGCAACGCGGAGGTCTGCGCGCCGATCTGCTCGACCATGTCGTCGACTCTCGACTCGTGTGACGCCACCTGTGCGACGAGCCCCGACAGGACCTCCGCGCAGCGGTCTGTCACCTCGGTGTTGCGGTCGACCGATGCCTTCATGTCGCGAACCGCGTCGCGGTGCTCGGCCGTGAACCGCCGCAGCATCCGCTCGTTCGCGTCGCGAAGCTCGCGAAGCGACGACTCCTGCCGATCGCCCAGCGCGCGTATGTCCGCGCGACTGCCGCGAAGCTCCTCCAGCACCTGCTCGCGCCATCGCTGCCTGGGCATGGACGGCACGATCCCGCGACGCGTGTTACGGGTCACCGCGCCTTCGCAACGCTCGCTTCGTCGAAGCGTGACCATCGTCGGATTGTGGCAGAGGACTTAGACGATATGCGTCATCGAGAACGGCGCTCGATGCGCACGCGAACGGCGTCGCCGGCGGCTGACCGGGGGGCCAGCGCCTGGCCTGGCGGCTGATAGGGCACCAGCTCCGCTCGATAGGAGCGGCGGACACGGTCGAGCTCGGCGGCGACCTCCTCCTGCATCCGCTCGGCCTGACGCTCGAGGCTCTGGATCCGGCGCTGCATCCGTCCGAGCTGCTGCTCGAGCTCGAAGACCTTCTCGACGCCGGCGAGGTTCATCCCCAGCTCCGTGGTCAGCTCCTGGATCCGGCGCAGGCGCTCGACATCCTGGTCGGAGTAGAGCCGGGTGTTCTTCGGCGAGCGCTTCGGCGTGATCAGGCCGCGGGCCTCGTAGATGCGCAGCGTCTGGGGGTGCATGCCGGCCAGCTCGGCGGCGACCGAGATCATGTAGACGCCGCGATCGGAGCGGCCGTCACCGTCGCCGCGGCCGTCGCGCGAGACCGCCATCAGGACGCACCCCCGAGGATCCGCGCGCGCGTGTTGCCGTCGAGCACGGCGTCGAGGTCGTCGACCGCGGCGCGCTGCTCGTCGGTCAGCGAGTCGGGGACCTCGATCGCCAGCCGGTAGCGGATGTCGCCGCGGCCGCCGCCCTTGAGCTTCGGGGGGCCCTCGCCGCGCAGCCGCTGGAGGGTGCCGTGCTTGGTTCCGGGCGGGACCTTGATCCGCTTCGTACCGTCGAGCGTCGGCACCTCGATCGTGGCGCCCTTGAGCGCCTCGGGGATCGTGATCGGGACCTCGACCTCGAGGTTGTCGCCCTTGCGCTGGAACAGCGGCGACGCCGCCACGCGCGTGACGACGTAGAGGTCGCCGGACGGCCCGCTCCGACGGCCGGCCTCGCCCTTGCCGGCGAGCTTCACGCGGCTGCCATCGCGCACGCCGGCGGGGATGTTGACCTTGTAGCGCTTGATCTGGCGCGTCTGGCCGGCGCCGGCGCAGGTCGGGCACGGCTCGTCGATCTCGGTGCCGGTGCCGCCGCACTGGCGGCACGGCTGGGTGATCGAGAACAGCCCCTGCGACTCCGCCTCGACGCCGCGGCCATGGCAGCGGCTGCAGACCCGCGGCGAGGTGCCGGGCTTGGCCCCGGTCCCCTTGCAGGTCGGACACGGCGCGGAGAGCGCGACGCTGACCGGCACCTGGGCGCCCTGCATCGCCTGCTCGAAGGAGACGTGGACCTCGGTCTCGAGGTCGCGGCCGCGCTCGGGCGGGGGCGGTCCGCCGCCGCGACCGCCGGGCCCGCCGCCGCCGAAGAGGTCGCTGAGGATGTCGCCGACGTTGCCGGCGAAGCCCCCGCCGCCGCCCTGGCGGAAGGCGCCCGGATCGAAGCCGCCACCACCGAAGATGCCGCCGCCCGAGTCGTACTGGCGCCGCTTCTCCGGATCGCTGAGGATCGAGTAGGCCTCCTGGACCTCCTTGAAGCGCTCCTCGGCCGACGCGTCGTCCGGGTTGGTGTCCGGGTGGTACTTGCGCGCGAGCTTGCGGTAGGCCTTCTTGATCTCCTCGTCGGAGGCCTTCTTGTCGACGCCGAGCGCCTTGTATGGGTCGGTCGCGGTGGGCACGGTGCGCTCCTCTTCCCCCTAGCCGGAGACCACCACGCGCGCCGGACGCAGGACCGTGCCGTTGAGGCGGTAGCCCTTCTCGACCACGTCGAGCACGGTGCCCTGCTCGGTTCCGTCCTCGGAGCGCATCGACAGCGCCTCGTGCAGATCGGGGTCGAACTTCTCGCCGCGCGGGTCGAACGCCTCGACGCCGTTGCGCGCGAGCACCGAGACCAGCTCGGAGTGGACGAGCCGCACGCCGTCGGCGAGGTGCTCCTCGGGACGGCCCTCGTTGCGCTCGCCGGCGGCTACGACGTCGAGCGCCCGCTCGAGGTTGTCGACGACCGGCAGCAGCTCGCGGACCAGCCCGCTCTTCGCGCGCTCGCCCGCAGCGGCGGCGTCGCGCGCCGCGCGCTTGCGGTAGTTCTCGAAGTCGGCCTGCGTCCGCTGCGCGAGCGCGAGGTATTCCCCGCGCTCGCGCTGGGCGACGGCCAGCTCGTCCTCGGGCTCCGCGGGCGGCTCCGAGTCGACGACGCGCTCGGCCTCGTTGGCCGG
>DATABO010000056.1:0-25289 GCA_036259535.1 Thermoleophilaceae bacterium | reverse complement strand
GGCGGCCAGCGCGTCGCAGATCGCCTCCATCGCCGGGTGGTGGTCGCCGGACACGACGAGCGCCGGGACGCCCGCGGCGGCGATCGCCGCCAGGTCGGGGCGCGCCTCGCCCGGGGGGCGCAGTCCCGGAGCGAGCCGGCGCGCCTCGGCGAATGCCCGCTCCTGCTCGGCGTCCTCGGGGAAGCGGATGCGGGCGGCGGCCTCGAACCGCTCCCGGGCGCGCTCGCGCGCCTCGGGGTCGTCGCCGAGGTAGGCGGCGGCCAGCGCCATGAACTCCTGCACCGCCGGGTCGCGGGCGGCGACCGCGAAGAGCGGCGGCTCGATCAGCGTCAGCGATCGCAGCCGCGAGGGATCCGCGGCCGCGGCGAGGGCCAGCCCCACGCCGCCGTAGGAGAAGCCGACGCAGTGCGCCGGCTCGGGCGCGAGCAGGCCGGCGAGGTCGCGGGCGTCGCGCTCGAAGTCCTGGCGCTCGGCGGGCGGGCTCGGCGCGAAGCCGCGTCGCGCCGGCATGAGGATTCGCCAGCGCTGCGCGAGCGGTTCCTGCGCATCCCACGTCTGCTCCCGGTTGACGCCGCCATGGACCAGCAGCAGCGGCTCGCCGCTGCCGGACGCCCGTACGTCGAGCGGTATCGCCTCACTCACGACGGCGACCCTATTCGCTAGCTTCGTCGGTCGCGATGGCCGAGTTCATCTACACGATGCGGGAGCTGACGAAGGTCCACCCGCCGGACAAGGAGGTCCTCAAGGACGTCACCCTCGCGTACCTGCGCGGGGCGAAGATCGGCGTTCTGGGGCCCAACGGGGCGGGCAAGTCGACTCTGCTGCGGATCATGGCCGGGGTCGACACGGAGTTCCGCGGCGACGCGCAGCTCGCCGAGGGCGCGACGGTCGGGCTGCTCGAGCAGGAGCCGGTGCTCGACCCGGCCAAGGACGTGCGCGGCAACGTCGAGGACGGGGTGCGGCCGCTGCGCGACCTGCTCGACCGCTTCAACGAGCTCGCGGCGAACTACTCCGAGGACACCGCCGACGAGTTCGCGCGGCTGCAGAAGGAGATCGACGCGGCCGACGCCTGGAACCTCGACACGCTGCTCGACACGGCGATGGACGCGCTGCGCCTGCCGCCCGGCGACGCTGACGTCGAGCGGCTCTCCGGCGGCGAGCGCCGCCGTGTCGCGCTCTGCCGGCTGCTGCTCGGCCGGCCCGACCTGCTGCTGCTCGACGAGCCGACCAACCACCTCGACGCCGAGTCGGTGGCCTGGCTCGAGCGCCACCTCGCCGAGTACCCGGGCGCGATCGTCGCCGTCACCCACGATCGCTACTTCCTCGACAACGTCGCCGGCTGGATCCTCGAGCTCGACCGCGGTCGTGCGCTGCCGTTCGAGGGCAACTACTCCTCCTGGCTCGAGCAGAAGCAGGCGCGGCTGAAGCAGGAGGAGAAGGAGGAGTCGGCGCGCCAGCGCACGCTCGCGAGCGAGCTCGAGTGGGTGCGCATGAACGCCTCGTCGCGGCTGACCAAGAACAAGGCGCGGCTCGCCCGCTACGACGCCCTGCTCGCCCAGGAGCGCAACGTCAAGCTCGACAGCGTCGAGATCCACATCCCCGCGGGCCAGCGGCTCGGCGACGTGGTGGTCGAGGCCGAGGGCGTCAGCAAGGGCTACGGCGATCGGCTGCTGATCGACGACCTGTCGTTCAAGCTGCCGCCGGCCGGGATCGTCGGCGTGATCGGCGGCAACGGCGCCGGCAAGACGACGCTGCTGCGGATGATCACTGGCGAGGAGCAGCCGGACTCCGGCACGCTGCGCGTAGGCGAGACCGTCGAGCTGTCCTACGTCGACCAGTCGCGCGACGCGCTCGATCCCGACAAGACGGTCTGGGAGGAGATCTCCGGCGGCGACGACCAGCTGAAGGTGGGGGACCGCACCCTCAACTCGCGCGCCTACGTCTCCTCCTTCAACTTCAAGGGCTCCGACCAGCAGAAGAAGGTCGGCTCGCTATCCGGCGGCGAGCGCAACCGCCTGCACATGGCGAAGCTGCTGCGCACCGCCGGCAACCTGCTGCTGCTCGACGAGCCCTCCAACGACCTCGACGTGGACACGCTGCGCGCTCTCGAGGAGGCGCTGCTCGCCTTTCCCGGCTGCGCGGTCGTCGTCTCCCACGACCGCTGGCTGCTCGACCGCGTCGCGACCCACGTGCTCGCGTTCGAGGGCGACTCCAAGGTCACCTGGTTCGAGGGCAACTTCGAGGCGTATGAGACCTGGCGCCGCGAGCAGCTCGGCGAGGCTGCCGACCACCCGCACCGGATGACCTACAAGAAGCTGATCGCGCGCGGCTAGCCGACGCCGCCGACGTCGGCTCGCGCACGTGCTCCTCGCTGCCCAGAGGACGGGCGACTGCAACTCCGCTGGTGCCGCGGCGCGAACATCGCCCCGAAGACCGAGCTGACGCGATCGAACCCTCGAAAGGAAGCGCCTCGGCGTCGCCCTTGACCCACTCGATCTCGACCCCCGCCTCGCCCGCCCGCCCGCCCGCGCCCGGCCTCGAGCAGCTTCGGCACCTGGTCGCCCGCCGCCCACATCGCACGCTGCGCGTGCTTGAAGTTGTCGGCTGCCTCGCTCGACCTTCGCTGTTCGGTCAGCTGACACTAAGCCTCCGGCGCCGAAGTGCAGCCCTCTCTCCTAGACGTCCACGAGGAGAGTGACCGGGCCGTCGTTGACCAGGGCCACGGCCATCTGGGCGCCGAACACCCCGCCCTGGGCAGCTAGCTTGGCCCGCACCAGCTCGTAGAGCGGCTCGGCCACCTCGGCGGGCGCGGCATCGCCGAAGCTGGGTCGCGTGCCCTTGCGCGTGTCGCCGTAGAGCGTGAACTGGCTGACGCAGAGGATCTCGCCGCCGCTGTCGCGAACCGAGCGGTTCATCCGGCCCTCGTCGTCCGGGAAGAGCCGCAGCGCGCCCAATCTCCTTGCCATCCGGTCCGCCTCGACCTCGCCGTCGTCGCGGCCCACTCCCAAGAGCACCAGCAGTCCCGGCCCGATTCGCGCGACGACCTTGTCGTCGACGGCGACCGACGCCTCGCTGACCCGTTGGACCACCGCCCTCATGGAAGGCGATGATGCCGGAGCGCGAGGACGCGCAGGCTCTCCGCTCAGCCGACCGTCGCTTGCCTGCGCGGCGGCGTGGGAGTAACTTCTGCGACCGGAGGATGCGACGGTGATCAGCGCGAACGACGAGGCGATCGAGGCCTGGGACGGGGTTCTCTTCGACCGCTTCGCGCAGTTCCGCCACGTGATACTGCCCGGCTTCGGGATCCACAGCGATCGGGCGCTGCTCCGCCATCCGCCGTTCGACGGCGAGCGAGTGCTCGACATCGGCTGCGGCTTTGGCGACACGACGCGGCAGCTAGCCGACCTCGTCGGCCCGGGTGGGACGGCGCTCGGGGTCGACGCCGCGCCGCGGTTCGTCGAGGCGGCACGTGCCGAGTCCGAGCAGGCCGGGGCTGAGAACGTTCGCTTCGAGGTCGCCGACGTCCAGGCGACGCCGTTCGACGAGCAGTTCGACTACGCGTTCTCGCGCTTCGGCACGATGTTCTTCGCCAATCCGGTCGCGGCTCTGCGCAACGTCCGCGAGGCACTCGCGCCCGGCGGGCGGCTGTGCATGGTCGTCTGGCGACGCAAGCTCGACAACCCCTGGCTGCAGCGCTCCGAGGAGGCCGTCGAGCGCTATGTCACCGAGGACGAGGACTCCGACGAGCCGACCTGCGGACCCGGCCCGTTTTCGATGGCGAACGCCGACACGACCAGCGACATCGTGCTCCACGCCGGCTTCGAGGACGTCACGCTCGACCGATCGGACGCGCCGATGCGGCTCGGCGCCGACCTCGACGAGGCGACGGCTTACGTGATGGCGCTCGGGCCAGCCGCCGAGGTGATCCGGCTCGCCGGCGACGACGCCGAGCGGCTACGTCCCGAGATCACGGCGGCGGTCCGCGACGTCCTGGCCGAGTACGACACGGCCGACGGCGTCTTCGCGCCGATGTCGACCTGGATCGTCTCCGCCCGCGCGCCCGGCTGAGCCTGAGAGGATGTGGGCATGCCCACTCCTCCCGCCGGACGCAGCGTCAAGATCGACCAGGACGAGCGCGGCGGCTGGTCTTCGGACCGCCCGCGCCGCGAGGGGGCGCCGCCGCGTCCCGCCGACCTGTCGGTGCGCTGTCGCGTGCTGCGGCCGGCAGAGCTGCTGCGCTACTCGCCGGGCAGCCTGGTCATCGTCGTCGCCCCCGCGCTCGCCGAGGGCGAGCGCTTCGCCGAGCGGCTGATCGAGGAGCGTGGCGCGCTGCTCTCGCCAAGCAAGGTGCGGGGCCTGCTAGCGGGGCGGGTGGCCGACGAGGAGGTCGACGCGCGCGCGGAGGAGCTGCTGCACGCCGCGGCGCTGAAGCGGATCGAGGCCAGGGAGAGCGTGATCGTGGTGACCGATGACATCGACGCCGACGAGCGGGAGCGCTACGTGCGTCCAGCGGCCGCCCAGAAGCGGCCATGTCATCTGATCCTCGTCGAGCCGGCGCGGGACGCCGTCGAGGACGACGACCGCCGCGCGCTCAACAAGCTGCGAACTGCGCTCGATGCAGGCGATCTCGGCAGCGAGGGCTTCAACACCGCGCTGCGGCTCGGTCCGGCGTCGGTCGCCGACGTCAAGCGACTCGTCTTCCGCGCGCCGCCCAAGGACGACTAGCTCCTCGTCAATAGGCTGAAAAGCGGCTCTCAAAGCCGCATTTCTCCGGTGTTTGCGGGTTCATGCAGCAATTTTCGAAATAACTGCTGCAAGCAACCCAAACGTGTGCCATACTTCATATCGATCCCTAGGGATCAGCGCCCCCGGCCGCTCCCTCCAATTGCGGTCGGGGGCTTTTACGTTCTCAGACGTAGAACCTCCGTTTTCCTCGGCGCGCCGCGCGACTAGAGCGTTGCCAGGGCGAGCGGGACGACCGCTTCGGCGCCCTGGCGGCGCAGCTGGCCGCCGACCATCGCCATCGTCCAGCCGGACAGGCGTCGGTCGTCGATCAGCAGGCCAATGCCCGGCGGCGGGTTGCCGACGATCCGGAAGGCCCCGCGCACGTTGGCGGCCTGCTGCACGGCATTGGCCATGTCGCGCTGCGGCGGGCGGTCGCCGGTTCGCTCGATCAGCCTGACTTGCGTCACGCCGAGCTCGGCCGCGACGCGTCCCGCCAGCTCGTCGAGCATCCCGGCGGAGAGACGCGCAGAGGGGATTGCAGTCACCCAGCCGGGCTTCGCTGCTCCGCCACGCACTACGTCTGCCAGCGCGACGGCGATCTCGTCGCCGAGCCGCCCGGCGGCCAGCCCACGTGCGATCGCTGGCCACCAGCCGCCGTCGCCGACGCGGGCAAGCGCCCAACCCGGCCCGGTACGTGAGCTCTCGGGAATCTTGCGCATCGCACCGGTCTCGGAATCCGGCGCCATCTTCTTGGCCTCGAGCTCGATCGGCCGCGAGCGCAGATGGCGCTGCGCCAGCTCGACGAGGACGGGGTCGGGCGGCGTAGCGAAGCGTGGCTCGGTGCAGACCGAGCAGCGTCCGCAGTCCCGCGGGCCCGGGTCGTCGAGCTCCTCCTGCAGCACCCGCATCAGGCAGCGTCCGTCGACGCCGTAGGCGGCCATCGCCTGCTGCTCGGCGCGTCGCAGCGCGGTCACCTGCTCGTAGCGCGTCGCGTCGTAGGTCCAGTCGCTGTCGGGGACCGCCTGCCAGCGGCGACCGTCGCGGCGGACCGCTCCCTCGACGTCGAGGATCTTCAGCATCGCCTCG
Organism: Thermoleophilaceae bacterium; assembly: GCA_036259535.1. Classification (GTDB taxonomy): domain Bacteria; phylum Actinomycetota; class Thermoleophilia; order Solirubrobacterales; family Thermoleophilaceae; genus JAAYBF01. Next base: position 19,478 of record DATABO010000056.1, on the reverse strand, counting down.
ATCCGGCCCATGCCGAGATTGACGACGGCCATCAGCTCGCGCGTCGTGCGGCCCTCGTCGCCTGCGGCGGCGAGCTCGTCGAGCACCGCCTTCGCCCGCTCACGCGCGGGGAACGCCTGCTCGATGAAGAAGTCCTGGATCTTGCGGTCCTCGCCACCGCGCAGCAGCACGACGTCGGCGTGGTCGACGCCGCGCCCCGCCCGGCCGACCTGCTGGTAGTAGGAGACGACCGACCCGGGCGCCTGAAAGTGCACGACGAAGGTGAGGTCCGACTTGTCGTAGCCCATGCCGAGCGCGCTCGTAGCGACGACCGCCTTGACCTCGTTGCGCAGCAGCCGCTCCTCGGTCGCGATCCTCGCCTCGGAGTCCTGCTCGCCGCTGTAGGCCAGCGCGGGGACGTCGCTCGCGGTCAGGAAGCTCGCCACCTGCTCAGCGTCGCGCTTGGTCAGCGTGTAGACGATCCCCGAGCCCTCGAGCCTCGGCAGGTTCTCGACCAGCCAGGCCAGCCGCTCCGCCGGTCGTGGCAGCTCGAGCGTCTCGAGCCGCAGGCTGGTGCGCGCGAGCGGCCCGCGATAGGAGCGCAGGTCGCCGCCGCCATCCGATAGCTGCTCCTCGACGTCCGCCACCACACGGTCGTTCGCGGTTGCCGTCGTGCCCAGCACCGCGACGTCCGGGGCCAACGCGTCGAGCATGTCCTTCACGCGCCGGTAGTCCGGCCGGAAGTCATGTCCCCAATCCGAGATGCAGTGCGCCTCGTCGATCACCAGCAGCCCGACCGAGGCGGCGAACAGCGGCAGCATGTCGTCGCGAAAGCGAGGGTTGTTGAGCCGCTCCGGGCTGATCAGCAGCAGGTCGACCGTCCCCTCGGCGAGCATCCGCCGCACGTCGTCCCACTCGTCGCGGTTGGTGCTGTTGACCGTGTGTGCCCGCAACCCCAGGCGCTCGGCCGCCGCGATCTGGTTGCGCATCAACGCCAGCAGCGGGCTGACGATCAATGTCGGCCCCGCGCCCGCCTCGCGCAGCAGAGCCGTCGCGACGAAGTAGACGGCCGACTTGCCCCAGCCTGTCCGTTGCACGCACAGCACTCGCGTCCGATCCGACACCACGTCGCGGATCGCCTCGAGCTGATCGTCACGGAACTCGGCGCCCGCATCGCCGGTCAGCGTTCGCAGCCGCTCGAGCGCGCTCTCGGCAAACGGCTGCGCTGGGGCGGAGGACGTCACCCGCCTATCGTGTCAGCCGGCTTGCTGTCCTGGGCCGCGGAGCGCAAAGTCGTTACACGAACACTCCATCTGCTGTGCCTCGTCATGTAGCTTGGCTGACGATGCGGCGCACGCACTGGACAGACGAGCGGATGGACGATCTCGCGCAGGGCATCGACCGGCGCTTCGACCAGGTCGATCTTCGCTTCGAGCAGGTGGACCGCCGATTCGAGCAGATGGATCGCCGCTTCGATCGCATCGAGGAAAGCATCCGACACCTGACGGCGACGCTCATGCTGACCGGAGGCGGCCTCTTGGCCGCGATCGTCGGTGGAATCGCCACCGGCGCTATCGGCGGCTGAACCGCAGGTTCGAATCTGCCGGGGGCGCGCTAACATCATTCCTGCTTGGCAGGCCGGAGCCGGTTTCGACCGGCACTGAGCTATGAGTGAAGCTTGCGCACCGCGCGGGCTTCGTGCATCGGGCCCACGCAGCTAGGCAGGCTGCCGCTCGATCAGCTCGACCCGATAGCCGTCCGGGTCTCTCACGAACGCGATCCGCGACCCGGTCGTGCGACCGCCCGGACGATAGGGCGGCTTCTCCGGCTCGATCCCCGACTGGGCGAGCCCGGCGAGCGTTCCATCTAGGTCGTCCACCCCAATCGCGATGTGGTTGTAGCCCGTCCCCAGCTCGTACGAGTCGACCCCGTGGTTGTACGTCAGCTCCAGCCGCGGATCCTCACCCGGCAGCCCCATGAACACATTGATCGCCTCATCCCCGATCGGCATCCGCCGCCGTTCCTCAAAGCCCAGCGTCTCGTAGAACTCCACCGACCGCTCGATATCGCCGATCCGATAACACGTATGCAGGAAGGACGCCATGACGCGAGCCTAGCGACGCCCCGCCGCTAAGCCGTAGACGTCGCTTTCCGCGGGTGGCGACGGTTTTGCGTTTACGCGCGCAGCTTGCGAGCACGTAAACCAAAACCGGAGACAGGACCCGCGGCCGCCACGCCAAGCCCTAGCCAGCACCGCCACGACCACCAAGTCAGCCCGCGTACATCGCCTCGATCTCGCCCGCGTACTTGTCGACCACCACCGACCGCTTCACCTTCAGCGTCGGCGTCAGCTCACCCGTCTCCTGCGACAGGTCATGCGGCAGGATCGTCAGCTTCTTGACCTGCTCCACCTGGGCGTAGCGCTTGTTGACCTCTGCCATGTGACGCTCGAGCTCCGCACGGACCTCGGGGCTGGCGGCGAGCGCGGCGACGTCGGTCGGCAGGTCGTGGGCCTTGGCGTACTCCGGCGCCTCCTCGGGGTCGAGCGTGACGAGCGCTGTGAGGTAGGGGAGGCGGTCGCCGACCATCACGCACTGGCTGACCAGCGCGTGCTGCTTCATGTCGCCCTCGAAGTTCGCCGGCGTGATGTTCTTGCCGCCGGCGGTGATGATGATGTCCTTCTTGCGGCCGGTGATCTTGACGAAGCCGTCGCCGTCGATCTCGCCGAGGTCGCCGGTGTGCAGCCAGCCGTCGACGAGCGTCTCGCGCGTCGCGTCCTCCTTCTTGTGGTAGCCCTGGAAGACGTTCGGGCCCTTCACGCAGATCTCGCCGTCGTCGGCGATCTTCACCTCGCAGCCGGGGAACGGCAGGCCGACGGTGCCGAACTTGTACTTGTCCGGCCGGTTGATCGTGGCGGCGGTCGAGGTCTCGGTCATCCCGTAGCCCTCGAGGATCAGGACGCCCGCGGCCCAGAAAAACTCGAGGATCTCCCGATTGATCGGCGCGGCGCCTGTGACGCAGAGCCGCACCCTGCCGCCGAACAGCGCGCGGATCTTGCTCAGCGCGAGCTTGTCGGCGAGCGCGAACTGCCGCTCAAGCATGAAGCCCGGCGAGCGGCCCTGGCGCTCGGCCTCGCGGTACTTGCGGCCGGTCGCGACCGACCAGTCGAGGATCTTGCGCTTGGCGCCCTCCGCCGCCGTCGCCTTGGTGTAGATCTTCTCGAAGATCCGTGGCACTGACGGCAGGTAGGTCGGCCGCACCTCGGCGACGTCGTCGATGATCTTCTTGGGGTCGAGCGACCAGTAGGCCATCGTCGATCCCAGCTCGAAGACGCCGAGCTGGATCAGCAGCGCGAACGAGTGCGCCAGCGGCAGGAACAGGTAGACGACGTCGCCGCTCGCGACGACGTCCTCCGACACGACCATGTCGCCCATCGCGCGGTAGTTGGCGTGCGAGATCACGCAGCCCTTCGGCGGACCGGTCGTCCCCGACGTGTAGATGAAGGTGGAGATGTCGTCGCCGGTCACCGACTCGTAGCGCGCGGTCCAGGCCGAGTCCTCCAGCGCGCGGCCGCGCTGGACGAGGTCCGCTGTCGACAGCGCGTCGTCCGCGCTGCCGACCATCAGCACGACGTGCTCGAGCTGCGGCAGCGTGTCGCGCACCGCGCGCACCTTCTGCAGCTGCGCCTCGTCCTCGACCACGACGACCTTCGCGTCGGAGTCGTGCAGCACGTACTGGCACTCCTCGGGCGAGTTCGTCTGGTAGATCGGCACGACGGTCGCGCCGGCTGAGAGGGCGGCGAAGTCGTAGTAGCTCCACTCCGGCCGGGTGTTCGCGAGGATCGAGACCTTGTCGCCCTTCTCGATTCCGAGCGCCATGAGCCCCTTGGCCAGCTCCCGCACGGTGTCGCCGACCTCGGCGTAGCTGCGCGTCCTCCAGTCACCGTCCTTGAACATCACGGCGGGACGCTGGCCGTGCTTTGCGGCAGCTCGCGGCAGCAGGTCGGCGATCCCGGTCGGGGGCGCCTCCGTCGACGTCGCGGGCACGGTCACGCTCTCCACTGATCTCTCCTCGGCTGGCTACACGCCGGGGGACCCCTGCGCCCCCGTGCTGGTCACAGAGCCAGTCTATTGCTGTGACAAAGCCGTGTGGTCAGGGAGCGGTCGTCGCGTGGGCCGGCGTCCGCGAGTCGATCCAGCCGGTGACGTCGGCGATGACACGGTCGCGCTCGGGCTCGTTGAGCACCTCGTGGTACAGGCCGTCATAGGCGATTAGCGTGCTGTCCTCGCTGCCCGAGCGCTCGTCGACGAGCCGGCTGCCGGCGGTGTCGACCAGCCGGTCGCCGGTCCCGTAGACCGTCAGGATCGGCAGCCTCAGCTCCGGCAGACGATCCGGGAAGCGTGCGGTGGCGGCGGCCAGCTCGCCGATTGTGCGCGCCGGCAGCTTGCCGCGGTGGTTGAGCGGGTCCTCGTCGTAGGCGCGCACCACCTCGGGATCGCGGCTGACCGTCGTGCCGTCGATCTTGTAGACCGGCAGGCGCGGCGCGACCGCGGACAGCACGCGGGTCGCGAGACGGGTCGCGGGGTTCGCCTCGATCACGGCGAGCGGCGCGGACAGCACCAGGCCCGTGAGCTCGTCCTGATGGCGCAGCGCGTACGTAAGGGCGATCAGGCCGCCCATGCTGTGACCGAGCAGGAAGACCGGCAGCGCGGGGTGGCGCGCGCGGGCGAGGTCGCCGAGCGCGTGGAGGTCGGCGACGGCGTTGTCGACGCGGTCGACGTAGGCGCGCGGGCCCTGGGAGCGACCGTGGCCGCGATGGTCGATCGCGTAGACGGCGTAGCCGCGTGCCGTGAGCTGACCGGCGGTCCAGGCATAGCGCCCGCTGTGCTCCGCGCCGCCGTGAGCGATCAGGACTATCGCTCGCGGCCTCGCGTCGGGCAGCCACGCCCGCCAGTAGATCTCGAGGCCACCGACGCCGGCGAAACCGCCCTCCTCCCGACGTGCGTCCATGCGCGGATCAAATCACGCTGCCACGATGGGGGCCGTGAGCGACCAAGGCGACAGCCGGGTGCCGGCTGTGGCCGGCGCGGGAGCGGACGCTCCGTCGATCGCGGAGTCGCTCGGCGGCCGTCTCGGCATCGTCGAGTCGGCCCTTCCCGCGATCGCGTTCGTCGCCGCGTACACGGCGACCGGGCAGGACGCGCGCCTCTCGGCGACGATCGCGCTCGCGATCGGCGTCGCGCTCGCGCTCGCGCGGCTCGCGCGGCGCCAGACGGTGCGCTACGCGCTCTCCGGGCTGGCCGGCGTCGCGCTCGCCGCGTTCATCGTGTCGCGCACCGGCCGTGCCGAGGACTTCTTCCTGCCCGGGTTGCTCATGAACGCGGGCTACGCGCTCGCCTACACCGTCTCGATCGTGGTCGGCTGGCCGCTGCTCGGCGTATTCGTCGGCGCGATCACCGGCCAGGGGATGAGCTGGCGTGACGACCCGGCACAGGTTCGCGCGTACACGCGCGCGAGCTGGATCTGGGTCGTGATGTTCCTGCTGCGGCTCGCCGTCCAGCTGCCCCTCTACCTCGCCGGCGCCGTCGTCGCCCTCGGCGTCGCGCGTGTCGCGATGGGAGCGCCGCTGTTCGCGATCGCCGCCTGGCTCTCCTGGCTGTTGCTGCGCCCGCCGCCCGAGGTCCGCGATGATGCGGCCCGTGAGCGCTGACCCCGCAGCCGGCGAGCCGCTCGGCGATCGCAGGCGCCCCGACCGGCGACTGCTCAACGCCGTCCTGGTCGTCGGCGTGCTCGACGCGCTGTTGCTGCTGGTGCTGCTGTACGTCGCCTTCGTCGATCGCAGCGACGCGGCGGTCAGCGTGCTCGGGCCGATTCATGGAGTCGGCTACTTGCTGCTGCTCGGGATGACCGCGCGCGGCGCGTTCGACGACCAGTGGGGGTGGTGGTTCCCGGCGCTGGTGCTGGTCACCGGCGGCCCGCTCGGCTCGATCGCCGGTGAGCTGATCTTGCGCCCTCGTTCGCGCGCCTGACGCGCGTCGATCACACGATCAGGCTGGACAATTGGCCCAAGAAGGCTTATAAAGTCCTGAATGGCGGAGGGGCAGGTGCCAGATCAGGAGGCGGTCGACGAGGTGAGGCGCGAGGCACGCCTCGACGCGCTGCGCGCGATCCGAGACCTCGAGCAGTTCCTGCGCGGCGACGACGGAATGGGAGGGATCGACGCGATCCGCATCGGTGTGCTGTCGCAGCAGGTGACCGAGAAGGTTCGCGTCTACCGGATGGCCGTCAACATCGGCGACGAGCCGGCCCAGCGGGGGCTGCTGGCCGACGCCGAGAGCGCAAGGCGCCAAGGCATCGGCAGGCGCGCCCGCCTGCTCAGGCACACGGTCGTTCCCAACTGCTGAAACAATCCCGCGCCTGTGCCGGAGGGGCACGGGCAAATCAAAGGGAGGGGTTCAGATGGTCAGGGTGACTCGCGCGCGCCGGAGGGGCGTGCTCGTAGGACTTGCGACGGCTGCAATCGTCGCGGCAGGAGCGCCGGCGGCGGCGACGGCCGACGGGCCGGGCGTCGGCACGCCGACGGTCGTGACGCTCGGCGACTCGGCGATCTCGGGCGAGGCCGGCCGTTGGGCCGGCAACACCAACGGGTCGTCGTCGAACGTCGACGCGCTCGGGCCGACGGCGTACCACGACGTGCCAGGAGCGGAGTCGATCCCGGGGTGTCACCGCTCACAGAGCGCGCAGGCCCATATCGGCGGCGGCGTGGCCAGCGCCAACCTCGCCTGCTCGGGCGCTCGGACATATACGTCAGGCACCGCATCGGGTGAGGACTTCAAGCCCGGGATCGACTTCTACAGCGACGCCTCCGGCCGCAAGGGCCAGGCGCTGCGACTGCAGGAGTACGCGGCGACGCACAACGTCAAGGCGGTGGTGGTCATGATCGGCGCGAACAACTACGGCTTCGCCGACATCGTCCAGCGCTGCATCACCAACTGGCTGACCTCGCCGTCGTGGTGGAAGAACTACTGCTCCGACGACTCGGACATGGTCTCGAAGTTCACCCCGTCGGCACAGGCAGCGCGCACGACCGAGGTCCGCGACGCGCTGCTGCGCGTCGCTCAGGCGATGAGCAACGCCGGCTACTCGACGTCGCAGTACAAGATCCTCGGCCAGACCTACTGGTCGCCGCTGCCGCGCGGCGCCCAGATCCGCTACCCGGAGTCGGGCTGGACGCGCCAGAGCATCGGCGGCTGCGGCACCTGGAACCGCGACGCCGACTGGGCCAACGACACGGTCGTCAACGCGCTCAACAACACGATGCGCAACGCGATCGCGACGAGCGGCCTGACCAACACGGCGGTGATCGACATGCAGACGGCGCTCAACGGCCGACGGCTGTGCGAGAACACCGTCGGGCTGCTCGAGGAGGAGGGGATCGCCAACTGGACCAGCGCCGGTGCGGTCGACAACACCGAGTGGGTGGCGCAGGTGAGGACCGTCACGACGGTCTTCGGCCCGTATCAGGTCCAGGAGAGCATGCACGCGAGCTATTGGGGGCAGAAGGCGATGCGCAACTGCCTGCGGCTGGCCTACAACGGCGGCTCGCCGGTCGGCGGCCGCTGCGTGAGGTCGAGCAACGGCCTCAATGCACAGGGCGAGCCGAACATGGCGCTCGTTCCGTAGGGACGCTGAGCACCCCGGCTCCGCGCGATGCGGCGCGGAGCCGGACGCTCGGGGCTCAGGCCTCCGCGCGCTCGAAGAGCTCCGACAGCTTCATGCCGAGCGCCTGGGCTAGCGTGGCGATCGTCGTGACCGAGGGGTTCCTTTCGCCGCGCTCGATCCCGCCGATGTAGTTGCGGTGCACCCCGGTGCGAAGCCCCAGCTCCTCCTGCGAGATGCGGGTCTCGGCGCGCGCCTCGCGCAGGGCGTTGCCGAGGCCGAGGAGGAGAGGTGACTGCTCGGCCATGCCGTGAGAACCGTTCCAGCCCAGCCGTGTGCGATCTACAGCCTGAGCGTGTTCCCATGGTGGTTTGACTCCCGGTAATTTGGTGTACCATGTAAGTGCTCACCTAGGTGAGCCGCCCCCCGGCCCTCCCTCCAATTCGGCCGGGGGGCTTTGTTCGTCGGTTCGAGGGTTACCTATCGGCTCTGAGGGAACAGTGGGCCTGGTGAGCTCACGCGGCCCCGAGGGCGAAGTCGCGGTCCCCAGCCTCGGCGTCGGGATGCTGGGGCACGGGTTCATCGGCAAGGCGCACGCCCACGCGCTGCACTCCGTCTCCTACCTGGCCTGGCCGCCGCCGCTCGCACCACGGCTGGTCGAGGTCGTCGGCTGGCGGCCGGACGCCGTCGCCGAGGCGGCACGGCGCTACCGCTTCGAGCGCGCGACGACCGACTGGCGCGTGCTCATGGAGGACCCGGCCATCGAGCTGTTCGTCAACGCCGGGCCCAACGACCTCCACGCGGAGCCGACGCTCGCGGCGCTGCGGGCCGGCAAGCACGTGCTCTGCGAGAAGCCGCTCGGTCGCACGGCGCCGGAGAGCCACGAGCTCTGGCAGGCCGCGGCTGCCGCCGGGGTCGTCCACATGTGCGGGTTCAACTACCGCTTCGTGCCGGCCGTGCGGCTGGCGCGCGAGCTGATCGAGGGAGGCGAGCTCGGTGAGGTCCACAGCTTCCGCGGCAGCTACTTCCAAGACTGGCTCGCCAACCCCGACTCGCCATACCTCTGGCGACTCGACCGTCAGCGCGCCGGCTCGGGGGCGCTCGGCGACATCGGCGCGCATCTGATCGATCTGGCGCGCTTCCTGGTAGGGGAGATCGCCGCCGTCGACGGTCACGTGCGCACCGTCGTGCCGGAGCGCCCCGGCGGACTGGTCGACGTCGACGACACGGTCGAGGCGACGCTCGAGTTCGCCAACGGCGCCGGAGGGTCGATCTCGGCGTCGCGCCTCTGCCACGGCCGTCGCAACGCGCTCGGCTTCGAGATCAGCGGCACGCGCGGCTCGCTCGCCTTCGACCTCGAGCGCATGAACGAGTTGTGGGTGCACCTCGACGACTCGCGCCCCGGGCTGCGCGCGCAGGGCTTTCGGCGCGTGCTGGTGACCGAGGCCGACCACCCCTACATCGAGCACTGGTGGCCGCCCGGCCATGTCATCGGCTGGGGCGACATCTTCGTGCACGAGATCCGCCACCTGCTGGCGGCGATCGCCGGTGACGGCGCGGTGGCGCCGTACGGGGCGACGTTCGAGGACGGCTACCGCGCCGCCGAGGTCTGCGATGCGATCCTGCGTTCCGGCGAGCAGCGCTCCTGCCAGCGGATCGCCTACATGGACCCCGTCAGAGCAGGATGACCAGCAAGATGACGATGATGATCGCGGTGCCGATTCCGATGTACATGTGAGTCTCCTCCGGTAGGGGGCCTCGACGAGGCGGTCCTCACCCAGGTACCCGGCTGCGGGGCCTCCGAACCGCGGCTGACGATCGGCTCCCCCGACGATCGATCGGCTACGGTGCGCGCTTGCTCGCGGACGTGATCGATTCGCTGCGCTGTCCGCACTGCGGCGACGGGCTCGAGCTGCGCGACGGCTCCGCGACCTGCGCGGTGGCCGGGCACTCGTTCGACGTGGCGCGTCAGGGCTACCTCAGCCTGCTTCCCGGGAACGCGCGGACCGGGACGGCGGACACCGCCGCGATGGTGCGGGCGCGGGCCGGGTTCCTCGCCGCCGGCCACTACGCGCCGGTCGCGGAGGCGGTGGCGGGAGCCGCGCTGGGCGCTGGGGTGACGGACGGGGTGGTGCTGGACGTCGGCGCCGGCACCGGTCACTACCTCGCGGCGGTGTTGGACCGGTTGCCGGAGGCTCGCGGCATCGCCCTCGACATCTCCAAGCACGCGCTGCGCGCGGCGGCGCGCGCGCACCCGCGGATCGGCGCGGTGGGCTGCGACGCCTGGGCGGGCCTGCCGGTCCGCGACGGCGCGGCCACGCTGGCGATCAACGTCTTCGCTCCGCGCGATCCGGTGGAGCTGGCGCGGGCGCTGGCGCCGGGCGGGGCACTGGTCGTCGTAACGCCGAACCGCGGCCACCTCGGCGAGCTCGTTTCGAGGGTCGGGATGCTGACCGTCCAGGAGCGCAAGCGCGAGCGGCTGGAGGGCAAGCTCGGGGGGCTCTTTCACGCGGTGGGCGAGACCGCCGTAGAGCGCGAGCTGGTGCTCGACCACGACGCGCTGCGGGCGCTCGTGGCAATGGGGCCGAGCGCCCGGCACCTGAGCGAGGACGAGGTGGCGAGGCGTGTCGCGGCACTGCCGGATCCGCGCACGGTCACGCTGTCGGTGACCGTGGCGACCTATCGCGCGGCGTCGCCTAGCTAGCCGTCGACGAAATCGACGGCGTTGTGCACCGGTGTCGGGTGCTTCTCGCCGCTCACCACGCGGTGGCCGATTCCGACGATCACCACGGCGAGCGCGAGTATCACGAGGCTGCTGAGGACGGGATGGCGCATCAGCGTGCCGTCGCGTCGGAGGATCAGCGCCGACTTGACCAGCTTGCCGGCCTTGGCGAGGTAGAGGACCTGGAGCACGCGCGTGCCCTGCAGCGTCGACAGGGCGCGCGCCGCCAGCAGGCCCTCGAGGATCTGGGTCAATGCGGGGAAGGTCGCGACGACGATCGCGAGCCCGAAGAGGTGGCCGCGGATCCACGCCCGGCGGTCTTGCACGACGGTCAGCATGATCGCCGCCTCGGTGAGGAAGACGAGCCAGATCGACCAGGCGAGAGCGACGGCGAGGATCGCCACCCAGCCCTCGAGCTTCGAGAAGTAGAGGAAGACGGTCGGCAGTGCGAGCAGCGCGGCGGCCATCACCGGCCGGCGCAGGCGCGCCTCCCAGCGAGCGCCGCGGGGATCCGCGCGGGGGTCGATCGAGGCCATCAGGTAGGGAAACATAGGGGGCGCCGGCGATCGCTCGGCGTCGCCGGCCAGTGGCCGCCTTAGTCTCTGCGAGTGGCCGCCAACCGCCGGATCGGCGACCGGATCGAGCGAGCTGTCGAGCAGCACGCCGACGTCGAGCACGAGATCGAGCGCGGGGAGGCCGAGCAGCCGGCCGGTCGCAGCCTGCGCAGGACGCTGGTCTGGCTGGCGATCACGGCCGTCTCGCTCTACCTCGTCGCGCCGAGCCTGCTCGAGGTCCTCGGCTCCTGGAATGACGTCGATCGTCTCGCGCCGGCGTGGCTGGCCGCGATGGCGATGCTGCAGGCGGCATCGCTGGCCTGCCTCTGGGAGCTTCAACGGCTGGCGATCCACACCCGTCGCTGGCACCCGGTGATCGCCTCGCAGCTCGCGGGCAACGCGCTGTCGAAGGTGGCACCCGGCGGAGGCGCTCTCGGGGCGGCGCTGCAGTACAGGATGCTCGTCCAGGCCGGCGTCCAACGCGGGCGTGCCGTCGCCGGGTTGACGGCGGCAAACCTGCTGACGCTCGGCGTCGTGCTCGCCCTGCCGGTGCTGACGATCCCGGCGCTGCTGCGCGGCGGGGTGGACAACAGCCTCGTCGAGGCCGCCGCGGTCGGGCTCGTCGTCTTCGCGGCGCTGTTCGCGGTCAGCGCGCTGCTGCTCGCGACAGACGGGCCGCTCGCGTGGGTCGGCCTGAGCGCACAGCGGCTGCGCAACCGGCTGCGCCGCGCCGCGCCGCCGGTCGTCTCGCTGCCGGACCGGCTGCTGCACGAGCGCGATCGCATCCTCGCGACACTCGGGCCGCGCTGGAAGCGGGCGCTGCTCGCCACCGTCGGCCGCTGGGCGTTCGACTACGGGACCCTGCTCGCCGCCTTGGCGGCGGTCGGCTCGACGCCGCGGCCGGCGCTGGTGCTGCTCGCCTTCTGCGCGGCGCAGGTGCTCGGGCAGATCCCAATCACGCCCGGTGGGCTCGGGTTCGTGGAGGCGGGGCTGACCGCGACGCTGGCGCTCGCCGGCGTGGGTGCAGGCGCCGCTGTGTTGGCGACCTTCGCCTATCGCCTGTTCCAGTACTGGCTGACGCTGCCGCTCGGCCTCGTGGGCGCGGCGATGCAGCGGCGCCGCTACGGGCGTTGACACAGGCCGCTGGGTAGCTTTCCGCCGTGGCCGAGCTCGACCCCAGGCTCCTACGCGCGTTCGTCGCCGTCGCGGAGGAGCTCAGCTTCTCGCGCGCGGCGGAGCGAATGGGACTCGCCCAACAGGCGCTCTCGGCGCAGGTGCGCCAGCTCGAGGGTCGGCTCGACGCGAAGCTCTTCAAGCGGACCACGCGCCAGGTCAGGCTCACTCCGGCCGGCGAGGCGCTGCTGCCGCACGCTCGCGAGGCGCTGGCCGCCGTCGCGGCCGGCTTGGCGGCCGTCGGCCAGGCGACCGCCGACGCCGCGAACGCGATCGAGGTCGCTGGCGTCGCGGAGGCCGGCACGGCCGGCTCGGCGATCCTCGAGCGGTTCACGCGCGACTTTCCCGAGATCGCGGTCACGGTCAGCGACGTGCTGCCGCCGCAGGCCCTGCTCGAGGAGAGCGCCGGTCCACCGCCGGCGGTGGCCTTCGTCCGGCCGCCGTTTCGAGGGGTCAACCGCTTCTCGACGGTGACGCTGCTCACAGAGCAGCGCCTGGCGGCGGTTCCCGCGGGTCACGTCCTCGCAGATCGCCACAGCGTGACGGCGAGCGAGCTGATGGGCGAGACCTGGGCGTGGGCGGGCTCGTCCGACCGCATCGCCGAGTCGTTCTGGCTGCTCGAGGGGCATCGCTACGGCCCTCCGCCGCGAATCGGCGGACGGGCGCGCGGCTGGGAGGACCTGCTCCAGCTGGTGGCCGCAGGCAAGGCGATCGCGATCGTGCCCGCGTCGATTGCCGCGGCGCTCGGGCCGGCGACCGAGGGGGTCGGCTTCTCGGCGGTCGAGGACATCGAGCCGTCGCCGCTGGTCCTGGCCTGGCGGCCGGCCGAGGAGACGCCAGCCGTTCGCGAGCTGGCCGACGTGGCCCGGTCGCTCGCGGCGCGTGCGTCGGTCGCCGGCTGACGGCGCCGGCAGCTCGCGAGCGCGCCGGATCGTCGCGCGCCGTGCGCGATACGCTGCCGAGCGCGGGAATGGCGTCGGCATGCGGCTGTAGGCGATCGCTTGGATCTGTGCTGCTGTCCATCACCCTGAATCCACGTCCGTGACGTCAGGCCCGGACCGTCTCCGCGTACTGGTCGTGGACGACCACGAGGTCGTCCGCTGGGGCCTGCAGCTGCTGCTCGACCGGCAGAGCTGGGTCGACCGCTGCGTCGTCGCCGCGAGCTTCGCGGAGGCGATCGAGCAGGCGCGCGAGCACCCTCCCGACGTCGCGCTCGTCGACCTCTTCGTCGGCCCGGAGTCGGGCGCCGAGCTGTGCCTCGCACTGCGTGACGTGTCGCCGCGCACGCGGATGCTGCTGATGTCCGGCGCGGGGCGGATATCGGCGCCCGCAGCCCAGGCGACCGGCGCTACCGGCTTCGTCCCCAAGGACTGGCCGGCCGCCGACGTCGTGATGGCGGTGCGCATGGTCGCGAACGGCATGACGGTCTTCGGCCCGCCGGAGGAGCCGGTCGCGACACCGCTCTCCGAGCGCGAGCAGCAGGTCCTCGAGCTGATCGCCAAGGGCGCCACTAACCAGGAGATCGCCGACGCTCTCGCGCTCTCTCCGCACACCGTGAAGGACCACGCCAGCGCGCTCTACCGCAGGCTCGGCGTGCGCAACCGCAGCGAGGCGGTGCAGCGTGCCGCGCGGCTCGGCCTGACGAGCTAGGCACCCCCCCGGGGTTCGGCGCGGCTTCCCCCGGTCGGGGGGTAGTCGCCGCGCAATGCGTTGTGGCAGACGAGCGGCGGTGAAGGTCCAGCGATGGGCGCGCCGCAGACAGCCACGACCGCCATCCTGTTCCCCGGGCAGGGGAGCCACGACGCCGCGATGCGCGCCACGGTCGCGCAGCTGCGCCCGGACCTGCTCCAGGTCGCCGCCGAGGCCTGCGGCGAGGACCCCTTCGAGCGGCTCGACGAGGGCACCCGCTACCAGCAGCCGGCGATCCTCTGCGCGAGCCTCGCCGGCTGGGAGCGCGCGCGTCACGAGCGGCCGGCGCTGTTGGCCGGGCACTCGCTGGGAGAGTTCGCGGCGCTGGTCGCCGCCGGCGCGCTCGCCGAGCGCGACGCGATCGAGATCGTCGCGCTGCGCGGCCGCGCCATGGACGCCGCCGGCGCCGCGGGCGAGCCCGGCGGGATGCTCGCGGTGCGCACCGGATCCGAGCTCGCCCGGGACGTCGCGCGCGCGGCCGGGGCCGTCGTCGCGAACGAGAACGCGCCCGACCAGACGGTCCTCGCCGGATCGCTCGACGCGCTCGATTGCGCGGCCGCCGATCTGCGCGGGCGCGGCGTGCGCGCAGTCCGGCTCCCGGTCAGCGGGGCCTTCCACTCGCCGGCGATGGCGCCGGCCGCCACGGCGCTGCGCGAGGCGCTCGCACGCCGGCCGATCGCCAGGCCGCGGACCCCTGTGATCTCCTGCACGACGGCGCTGCCGTTCACCGCTCCGCGTTCGGAGCTGGTCGCCGCGTTGACCCGGCCGGTGCGTTGGGTCGGCGTGCTGCGCGCGCTCGCGGCCAGCGGCGTCGACCGCTTCGTCGAGACCGGCCCGGGGGACGTGCTGACCAAGCTCACGCGCAAGACGCTGCCGACTGCTGAGGCGGTGACGGTCGACTTGCCGGAGGCCGCCCATGCCTAGCCACGTCGCGCTTCCGGCCGGCGCAGGGCCGGTTGGCCAGGCGGTGGCGGATCGCGCCGCGGGGATCGCCGCGATCGCGATGGCGTCCCCGGGCGGTGTCGTCGAGAACGCCGCGATCGCCGCTCGCCACGGGCTGCGCGACGGCTGGATCGAGAGCCGCACCGGGATCAGCGAGCGCCGCCACGCCGCCGCCGACGAGCGTCTCAGCGACCTCGCCGCCAATGCAGGCCGGCGCGCCTTGCGGGCGGCGGCGCTCGCTCCGGCTGACGTGGACCTCGTCGTGGTCGCGACGACTACGCCCGACGACCAGCTGCCGAATGCGGCGCCACTCGTCGCGCACCAGCTGGGGATTCCAGGGGCCGGTGCCTTCGACGTCGGGGCCGCCTGCACCGGCTTCGTGGCGGCCCTGGCGACGGTCGCCGGCCAGGTCGAGTCCGGCCGTTGCGCCAATGCGCTCGTCGTCGGCGCCGACCTGATGAGCCGCGTCGTCGACCACGGCGACCGCGACACGAGCGTCCTCTTCGCCGACGGCGCCGGGGCGGCTGTGATCACCGCGACGCCGGGAAACGGCCGGATCGGCCCGACCGTCTTGCGCAGCGACGGATCGGCGGCGGCGCTGGTCGGCATCCCGCGCGCTGACGGGGTGGTGCGGATGGACGGGCGGGGCACCTTTCGCAGGGCCGTCGCCTGCCTCGCGGAGTCGAGCAGCGAGGCGATCGAGCGCGCCGGGCTGCGGCTCGTCGACATCGACCTGTTCGTCTTCCACCAGGCCAACGGCCGCATCCTGCGCGCGGTGGGGGAGCGCCTCGAGCTCGACCCCGACCGCGTCGTGGACTGCATCGGTCGCCACGGCAACACCTCGGCGGCGACCGTCCCGATCGCGCTCTGCGAGGCGGCCGCCGACGGGCGGCTGTTCCCCGGAGCGCGCGTCGTGATCGGCGCGTTCGGCTCGGGGCTGACCTGGGGAGCGACCGTCGTGGAGTGGGGGACGGCATGAGCTCGACCGCCGCCGCGACGGCCACGCCCGCGGCTCTCGCGGCGCCGACCGAGCGGGGCTGCGCGCTCGTGACCGGCGCCTCGCGCGGCATCGGGGCGGAGATCGCGCGGACTCTCGGCGCCGCCGGTTGGCGCGTGGCGATCGGCTACCGCAGCGCCGGCGACCACGCGGCCGCCGTCGCGGACCGGATCCGCGCCGCGGGCGGGGAGGCGACGACGATCGCCGCCGACGTCGCCGACCCGGGCGCGGCGGAGCTGCTCTGCGCGATCGCCGAGCGCGAGCTCGGACTGCCGGTGCTCGCTCTCGTCAACAACGCCGGCGTGCGCGCCGACGCACTGTCGCCGCAGATCTCGGACGCCGACTGGCAGATGGTGCTCGACGTCAACCTCACGGCGGCGTTTCGGCTGACGCGCGCGGCGCTGCGGCCGATGCTGCGCGCCCGCTGCGGCCGGATCGTCAACGTCGCCTCGGTCGTCGGCCAGCGCGCCAACCCCGGCCAGGCGAGCTATGCCGCCTCGAAGGCGGGGCTGATCGCCTTCACCAGGACCGTCGCCGCCGAGGTAGCGCGTCGCTCGGTGACCGTCAACGCCGTCGCGCCCGGCCTGATCGAGACCGACATGACGGCGGACCTGCCCGACCGGTTGCTCGCCGCCGTGCCCGCGCGCCGCCCCGGGACGCCGGAGGAGGTCGCCGCCTGCGTCCGCTTTCTCGTCTCGCCGGAGGCGAGCTACGTGACCGGCTCGGTCCTGACCGTCGACGGCGGCCTCACCGCCTGACCCAACACCAAGCAGAAGGAGACACCAATGCCGATCGCAACCAGGGACGACGTCGAGCAGCGCGTTCGAGACGCGCTGGTCGAGTTCGGCGCCGACCTGAGCGAGATCGCGCCCGACGCGCGCTTCGAGGCGCTCGACGTCGACTCGCTCGACCTCGTCGAGCTGGCCCAGATCGTCGAGGACGACTACGGCGTCGCGATCACGACCGAGGACCTCAAGCGGATCGAGACCGTCGGCCAGGCCGTCGACCTCGTCGTGGAGCGGGCCGAGTGAGGCGTCGCGTCGTCATCACCGGCGTCGGAGCGGTGACGCCGCTCGGCGTCGGGGCCGACGCTCTGATCGAGCGCTGGTCCGCGGGTGAGTGCGGCATCGCCGGCGGCCTCGGCGCGTGCCGCGACTTCGAGCCCGCCGCGCTGCTCGACCGCCGCGCCGCGCGGCGATCGGACCGCTTCACCCAGCTTGCGCTGGTCGCCGCCGCCGAGGCGCTCGCGCAGGCCGGCTGGGACGACGCGACGACGGCCGTGCCCGCCGAGCGCGCCGGCTGCGTGATCGGCACCGGGATCGGTGGCATCGGCACGATCGAGAGTCAGCACGACGTGCTGCGCGACCGGGGCGCCGCGTCGGTCGCCCCGCTCGGCATCCCGCTGCTGATGGCCAACGCCGCCAGCGGGTCGGTCGCCATGCGCCACGCGCTCAAGGGACAGTGCTACGGGACCGTCTCGGCCTGCGCCGCCGGCGCGCACGCGATCGGCGCCGGCCTGCGGATGGTCCAGCACGGCGACGCCGACGCCTGCGTGGTCGGCGGGGCGGAGTCAGCCCTGACCCCGCTCGCCAAGGCCGCCTTCGCGGCGATGGCGGCAACGTCGCCGAGTGGCGTGTCGCGTCCCTTCGATGCTCGCCGCGACGGCTTCGTGATGGGCGAGGGGGCCGGTGCGCTGGTGCTCGAGACCGAGGACGGCGCACGCGAGCGCGGCGCCGAGCCGCTCGCGCTGCTGGCCGGCTACGGCGCGACCGCCGACGCCCACCACATCACCGCGCCCGAGCCGTCCGGTGACGGCGCCGCGCGGGCGATCCGCGCCGCGCTCACGGATGCGGGCCGCGAGCCGGCCGACGTCGCCTACGTCAACGCGCACGGCACCTCGACGCCGCTCAACGACCGCTCCGAGACCGTGGCGATCAAGACCGCGCTCGGCGATCACGCGGCGCGCGTGCCCGTCTCCTCGACGAAGTCTGCGATCGGCCACCTGCTCGGCGCCGCCGGTGCGGTCGAGGCGGTCGCAACGGTGCTGTCGCTGCGGCGGCGAAGCGCGCCGCCGACCGTCGGCTGGGAAGAGCGTGAAGACGATCTCGACCTCGACTACGTCCCCGACGTGGGCCGTGCGATCGCGTCGAACGGCCGCCCGCCGGTCGCGCTGTCGAACTCGTTCGGCTTCGGCGGCCACAACGCGGTCCTCTGCCTGGAGGCGGCGTGACCGCGCGCCTGGCGCTCATCGACGGCACGTCGGCCGCCGATCGGCCGGCGACGCGGCTCGGTGCCCGCGGCCGGCTCGAGTCGCTCTTCGACGCCGGCTCGCTCGAGGTCATCCGCTCCGAGGTCGGCTCGCGCTCGCAACGCCGGACGCGCCCGGGCGACGGCCTGGTCGCCGGAGCCGGAGCCGTCGCCGGCCGGCCCGTCTTCGCGTTCGCCCAGGACGCGACCTTCGCCGGCGGCTCGCTCGGCGCGGCGCACGCGGAGTCGATCGTGCGCGTGATGCGGCTCGCCGCCGGCGCCAACGCCCCGATCGTCGCGTTCGTCGAGTCCGCCGGCGCCCGCATCGACGAGGGCATCGCGGCGCTGACCGGCTACGGCCGCATCTTTCGCGAGCAGGTCCAGCTCTCCGGCTGGGTGCCCCAGATCGCGGTCGTCTGCGGCGCCTCCGCCGGCGGAGGCGCGTACTCGCCGGCGCTCAGCGACTTCGTCGTGATGACCCCGGAGGCTCAGCTCTTCCTGACCGGTCCCGGCGTGGTGCGCGAGGTGATGGGGGAGGACGTGACCGCGGACGAGCTCGGCGGTCCCGGCGTTCAGAGCCGCAACGGCGTCTGCCACCTCGTCGCGGAGGGCGACGCGCAGGCCGTCGAGCTGGCGCGGACGCTGCTCGGCTACCTGGCGCCGCGGAACGCGGACGACTGTGCCTCGACGGCCTCCTTCGGCAGGCACGAGCCGCCGCTCGACCCATCGACGGTCGTGCCGGCCGACGGTCGCAAGGTCTATGACGTCAGGGCGGTGATCGATGCGCTAGCCGACGGCGACACCCTCGAGATCGCCCCCCGCTGGGCGCGCAACGTCGTCACGGCGTTCGGCCGGATCGACGGTCGCGCGGTCGGGTTCGTCGCCAATCAGCCGCGTCAGCTCGGGGGCGTGATCGATGCCGACGCGTCGCAGAAGGCCGCACGCTTCGTGCGCACCTGCAACGTCTTCGGCCTGCCACTGGTCGTGCTGGTCGACACGCCGGGGTTCCTACCGGGGACGCGCCAGGAGGCGGCCGGCGTGATCCGTCACGGCGCGAAGCTGCTCTACGCGTTCTCGGAGGCGACGGTGCCGCGCTTCACGGTCGTGCTGCGCAAGGCCTACGGCGGTGGCTACATCACGATGAACTCGCATGGCCTCGGCGCCGACCTGGTGCTCGCCTGGCCGGGCGCGCAGATCGGCGTCGTCGGCGCCGAGCAGGCGGTCGGGATCCTCGAGCGGCGCGAGATCGCGGCTGCCGACGATCCCGAGGCCGAGCGCGGCCGGCGCGCGGCCGCCTACGGCGAGCGCCACCTGACCGCCGCGGTGGCAGCCGAGAGTGGCTTCGTGGACGAGGTCGTCGCGCCGGCGCAGACGCGGGCGCGGCTGTGCTGGGCGCTGAAGACGATCGGCGCGTCCGACCGTCGCGGCGTCGACCGCGGGAACGTCCCGCTGTGAGCGGTCCGCGCTTCAGCCGCTTCGCCGCGCTCGGCGCCTGCGCTGAGGCTGTCGCCGAGCG
>DATABO010000055.1:0-5838 GCA_036259535.1 Thermoleophilaceae bacterium | reverse complement strand
GGTCGAGCGCGCCACGGCGCTCCGCGTTGGAGATCCGCAGCCGCACGACGCCGTCCGCGGGCTCGTCGCGGATCAACTTTCCAGAGGCGAGCTCCACGCTACTCGAGGACCACGAGGACGTCGCCCTCGTTGACCGATTGGCCCTCGCTGCACTTGATCTCGGAGACCTTGCCGTCGTCCTCGGCCTCGACCGGCATCTCCATCTTCATCGACTCGAGGATCACGACGGTGTCGCCCTCCTCGACCTCCTGGCCGACCTCGCACTCGATCTTCCAGACGGTCCCTGTGATGTGCGCCTCGACGTCGGCCATGCCGCCTCCTAGTGGATCGGTGATCGCGCCGCGGCAACATACCGCCGCGGCGCGACCGATCCGGCTACGAGGCGCCCTTGCGCAGGAGCGCAGCCCGATCGTCGATCGGGCGAGCACCGCACGAGGCTCTCACTGGACGAAGTTGCGGACCTGTCCGTAGACCGTGGCGTCGTTGTAGAGATCGCTGTGGCCGAGGCAGGCGGTCTGCGTGTTGGTCGCGCCGATCAGCGGCACGCTGCTGTCGGGGTTGATGACCGAGTCGCACGGCGACCACCAGGTGCCGTAGCTCGTCGTGCCGGGCGTCTCGTCACCCGCGTTCAGGTTGTTCAGGAACGTCGAGCCCGGCTGCATCTCGAAGCACGACGTGTTCCAGAAGCAGAGATTCGCCGTGGTCGTGCCGTGGTTCGGCCCGCCGAGCGAGACCCAGTCGTCGACCTCGGCCGACCCACCCAGGTTCTTCAGGTAGTACCGCGTGTTGAGGCCGCCCATCGAGTGGCTGACGATGTCGACCTTCGCCGCCCCGGTGGCCGCCCGGATCTGGTCGACCTTGGTGTTCACCTGGCCCGCCGTGGTCACGTTGGACTGGGCCGTGTTGTAGCTCCAGTTGTTCAGCTTCGCGGCCGTCCAGCCGTCCGCGGCGAAGCGCCCGATCATGGTGTTCCAGACCGAGCCGCTGCTGTTCCATCCGTGGACGAACAGGATCGGGTCCTGTGCCGACGCCGTGGCTGCCGGCGCGAGTGCTGCTGTCGCGGCGATGATCGCCGCTAGGAACGTCTTGCGCATGGTTACTCCCTCCCGTGGTAACGCGCGTGACTTGTGAGCATCAACCGTAACCCCGCTGTCTAGGATGCCGCCGTGATCCTCGCGCTCGACCAGGGCACCACCGGCTCGACCGCCCTGGTCTTCGACGGGGAGGGGCGGATCGCCGGCCGGGCCTACAGCGAGTTCCCCCAGCACTTCCCGAGGCCCGGCTGGGTGGAGCACGACGCGAACGACATCTGGGACGTGACGCGCCGAGTGGGGCGACGGGCCCTGGACGCCGCGGGCATCGACGGGCGCGGCCTCGCGGCGATCGGGATCACCAACCAGCGCGAGACCGTCGTCGCCTGGGATCCCTCGTCCGGCGAGCCGCTGCACCGCGCGCTCGTCTGGCAGGACCGCCGCACGGCCGCCCGCTGCGACGAGCTGCGCGCCGCGGGCCACGAGCCGCTGATCCGCGAGCGCACCGGGCTCGTGCTCGACCCCTACTTCTCGGGGACGAAGATCGAGTGGCTGATCCGCGAGGGCGGCGTCGACCCGCGCCGCGCCGCGTTCGGCACGGTGGACTCCTGGCTGGTGCACAAGCTCACCGGCGCCCACCTGACCGACTACTCGAACGCCTCGCGCACGCTGCTCTTCGACATCCGCGAGCTGGCCTGGGACGACGAGCTGTGCGGCCTGCTCGGCGTTCCCTCGGACGCCCTGCCCGAGCCGTGCCCCAGCTCCCACGTCTTCGGCGAGACGACGGAGTTCGGCGGCTCGGTGCCGGTCGCGGGGATCGCCGGCGACCAGCAGGCGGCGCTCTACGGGCAGGGCTGCCACACGCCCGGGCTGGGAAAGAACACCTACGGCACCGGCAGCTTCGTGCTCGAGAACGCCGGCGGCGAGTGCCCAGCACCGCAGGAGGGCCTGCTCACCACCGTCGCCTGGGGCGTCGACGGACGCGTCGACTACGCGCTCGAGGCGGCGATCTTCGTCACCGGCGCCGCGGTCCAGTGGCTGCGCGACGCGCTCGGGGTCATCGACACGGCCGCCGAGACCGAGGAGCTCGCCCGCTCGCTGGACTCCAACGACGGCGTCTACCTCGTGCCGGCCTTCACCGGCCTCGGCTCGCCCCACTGGGATCCCTACGCGCGCGGCACGATCGTCGGGCTCACGCGCGGGACGGGCCGCGCCCACCTCGCCCGCGCCACGCTGGAGTCGATCGCCTACCAGACCGCCGACGCCGTACACGCGATGGAGCAGGCCTCGGGCGTCGAGCTGAAGGAGCTCAAGGCCGATGGCGGGGCGGTCCACAACGCCTGGCTGATGAAGTTCCAGGCCGATGTCCTCGGAGTCCCAGTCGTCGTCCCCGAGATCTCGGAGACCACCGCGCTCGGCGCCGCCTACCTGGCCGGCGTCACGGTCGGCACGTGGACCGAGCCCGACGTCCGCTCGATGTGGCGCGAGGCTGCCCGCTACGAGCCGCGGATGTCGGAGAGCCGCCGCGACGCGCTGCTCGCCGACTGGCGGCGTGCGCTCGATCGCTCACGCGGTTGGGTCGCCGAGTGACCAACGCGGCGGTGGGGGGTAGGTGACCGCGTGAGCACCGCCAAGATCAAGCCGCAGGTCTACAAGGACGAGCGGCCAGCCGAGCACTTCGACCGCTTCCACCGCCGCGTCCGCGAGCACCGGCCCAACTGGGACTACGAGCTCGTCAGGACGATCCTGACGCCGTACCTGCTCGGGTTCTTCCGCACGCGCGCCTACGACACGCACAACGTGCCAGCGGACGGGCCGTGCATCCTCGCGCCGAACCACTTCTCGTTCCTCGACCACTTCTTCCTCGCGGTCTACCTGCGCCGCAAGGTCCACTTCATGGCGAAGTCGCAGCTCTTCAAGCTGCCGATGTGGCCGTTCTTCAACTACGGCGGCGTCTTCCCCGTGCGCCGCGGCCACGCCGATCAGGAGGCGTTCGACACGGCGCACGCGATCCTCGGCCGCGGCGACATCGTCGTCATGTACATCGAGGGCGGCCGCTCGCGCTCGCAGGACCTCGGGACCCCCAAGCCCGGGGTCGGGCGCCTGGCGCTCGAGACCGGTGTTCCGGTGGTTCCGGTCGCGATCGTCGGCTCCGAGCGCACGCGCAACTGGAAGCGCGGCCAGTTCCCGAAGGTGAGCGTGCGGTTCGGCGAGCCGGTCCGCTTCGACCCCGTCGCCGAGCCGACCAGGGACCAGTCGCTCTACGCCTCCGAGCAGGTCTTCGAGCGGATCAAGACGCTCTGGCAGGGCCTGCGCGACGCGGGCCGCTGACGAAGGCGGTCAGCCCGCCGGCAGCTTGGCGACCGCCGCGGAGAGCTTCGAGGGATCGCGCAGCGGCGGGCCGTGGCCGAAGCAGACGAGCGACGGCTCGAGCGCGGCGATCCGGCGTGCGGACTCGCGGTTGAGCGCGACGTCGGGAGTGACGAGCCCGAACGGCTCGCGGATCGGACCCCGCATCAGGAACGGGTTCCAGCCCCACATCACGTCGCCGCAGATCAGCACGCGGTCGGACTCGCGCCAGTAGGAGACGTGGCCGGGGGAATGGCCAGGCGTATCCAGGACCGTGAAGTCCGCCACCCGGTCGCCCTCGCGCAGGGCACGGGCGACGGGGTGCGCCGCCGGCCCCGGCACCAACCGGTCTCCGCGCGCGACCATCTTGCCCGCCTCGACCGCCTCGACGTCGCCGGAGCCGCACCAGAGCGGGATGCCCAACCGCTCGCAGATCATGTGGCTCGGGCCGTAGTGGTCGATGTGGGCGTGGGTGAGGGCATGTGCCGCGACATCCCTCCCGTCGATCTGCCTCATCACGCGCCGGCCGTCGAGCACGCTGCCGGCGTCGATCAGCACGTCGCCGATCACGTAGGCGTTCACGGCGTTGCGCGGAAAGCCGTCGACATGCCAGACCCCCGGTGCGAGCTCGTTCACCGTGTCGCCGTCTACTCGTAGACCCGGTCGAGCGTCCGCCACAGCGGCATGTCGTGGCCCGGGATGACGAGCGCGTCGGGCGCGCCGTCGATGAACAGCTGGATCTCGCGCAACGAGCGGCGGAAGCGGTGCTCGTCGGTCATGTGGAACGGGACGGCGGTGTCCCGGATCGTGCGCATCGTGTAGGCGGCGTCGGAGACGATCAGGGCCTCGCGGGCCTCGAGACGCAGCACGACCGAGCAGTGCCCGCGGGTGTGCCCCGGGGTGAAGACGAGGCGCACGCTGCCGTCGCCGAACACGTCGACCGAGCGACCGAACGTCGCGTAGGAGTCGGCCTCGTCGCTCTCGAAGTCGACCGTCCGGTAGTCGAAGGCGTGGTCGAACTGGCGCCGGAAGTAGCCCTCCGTCTGCTTGCCCTCGGCCGCCGCCGCCCACTCCTGGGCACTGATAGCGAACGTGGCGTCGGGAAACTGCGAGATGCCGCTCGCATGGTCGCTGTGGAGATGGGTGAGGAGGACCGTGCTCACGTCGCCGGGGTCGAAGCCCATCGAGCGCAGCTGTGCCGGAACCGCCTGGCGCGGCTCCATCTGCATGTCCTTGAAGAGCAGGCCGCCGAGCCGCCCCATCGCCTGCCGGTGGTCGACCGCGGCGGCGGCGTGGAAGCCGGTGTCGATCAGCACCAGCCCGGCGCCCGGATGCTCGACCAGGAACGCCTGGACGGGAAGCTCCGGCCACTGGTCCTGGGCGACGCCGACGCCGAGCGCGCGCAGCGGGGCGAGCCGCCCCTCGGTCCGGTGCAGGTAGCCCGGCGGGGCGATCATCCGCGCGCAGAGCAGCGGGTGCAGACGCACGGTCGCTCGCTCCCGCCCGCCCGGCAGCGGCAACCGCGCCGCCCGAGGCTCTGCCGCAGTCGCCATGCGCAGACCTTAATGGCCCGCCGGATACGCTCCGCCGCGATGGCCTCGAAGATCTTCGCGCCCGGGCTGCTCGACGGGCAGGTGGCGCTGCTCAGCGGAGGCGGCTCCGGCCTGGGACGTGCCGCGGCGATCGAGCTGACGCGGCTCGGTGCGCACGTCGTGATCTGCGGCCGGCGCGAGGAGCCGCTTGAGGAGACGGTCGCGATGTGCGCCGACGGCCGCTGCGCGGCACGCGTCTGCGACATCCGCGAGGAGGACCAGGTCGACGCGCTGGTGGACTGGGTGCTCGAGCGCCACGGCAAGGTCGACGTGCTTGTCAACAACGCCGGCGGTCAGTACCTCACCCCGGCCGAGGACATCACGCCGAAGGGCTTTCGCACCGTGATGCGGCTGAACGTCGAGGGCACCTGGCTGATGACCCACGCCGTCGCGACGAAGGCGATGATCCCGGCCGGCGGCGGCAAGGTCCTCAGCGTCACGCTCTCGCCGCACCACGGCCTCCCGGGCATGGCGCACTCCTCCGCCGCGCGCGCCGCCGTCGAGAACCTCACCCGCGTCCTGTCGATCGAGTGGGCCCGCTTCAACATCAGGCTGACCGCGCTCGCAGCCGGCCACTTCGCCACCGAGACGCTGCGGACGAAGTACCCGCAGGCGGTCGTCGACAACATCGCCTACAGCGTCCCGGCGGGACGGCTCGGCAGCGAGGAGGAGTTCGCCTGGCAGGTCGCCTACCTCGCCTCGCCCGCCGGCGACTACTACTCCGGCGCGATCCTCACGATGGACGGCGCCCGCGACAACTGGGTCGGGCCGTGGCCGCCGGTGGCGATCGCCGACGACGCCGGCAAGCCGCTGGCCGAGCAGCGCAGGACCGAGAGCGAGCCGGGCTAGCCGGCGGCGGTCGCGTG